>WHTF01000002.1 GCA_009379725.1 Deltaproteobacteria bacterium | reverse complement strand
ACCGTCCTCGATTACCTTGGCCGCTATACCCACCGCGTCGCTCTCTCCAATGACCGCATTCTCGCTGTCCACCACGGTCAAGTCACCTTGAGCTACCGAGATCGCAAAGATGGGGATCGCAAAAAGACCATCATCCTCGATGCCCACGAATTCATCCGCCGCTTCCTCCTCCATGTGCTCCCCGATGGCTTCATGCGCATCCGTCACTTCGGCTTCTTGGCCAACCGCTCTAAAAAACAAATGCTGCCTCAATGCCGCAAACTTCTCGATCTTGATCCGGCTTTGCCCTACTGCCCCGCCGAATCAGCCAAAGACTTGCTGCTAAAAATCACCGGCGTCGATCTGAATCATTGCCCGTCCTGCCACAACGGAACCATGATCGTCGTCGCAGATCTGCCCCGTACAAAAAGCTCTCCCCAATGGGATTCCTCATGAAAAAGACTCATTCGTACTTACTCCCGTTTGACTCTCCACCGGCCGTCTTCGCGCCAGTGTGTCCGGCTGTACTCAAAACCGGCTCTGAAGTCGCAGGGCACCATTGCAATTACAGAAAATCGATCGGTGTCGATCTCAACTTTCGACCCCTTGCCCTTGTGTCGCTAACAAAGTGTCACGCTCGACCGGATTGCGCTACGTTTCAATCCCCATAGCCGCAACTGCACAGCTGCTCCGCGGTTTAGTCCAACACGTTTTATCCCCCCTCGCTCCTTCTGCGATCGCTCCCAGGCTTGATTGCTTCCAGGCTTTAGGGGATAAAACGCTATAGGTTAGGTGCCTTCAAATGGCGCGTCGCGTTATCAAGTACCTTGTGATTGGACTTGGCACTATTTTCACCCTGATCGTGGGGCTGGTTGCCTTTAGCTATTTCTTCCCGCCCACATATGAGGCTGATGCGAGGCTACCGGGCTCTAATTCGAGCATCGCGGTGCAATTGCAGCCTATGCATCCCTATCTTGCCGAATACCGACGCGCAGTTGTCCTTCGTAAGCCGGGTGCATCGGACCTAAGAAAGGACATGTTTCCTGATACCGGAGGCTATTCACGCACGCAGCTCTACCGTCTGAGCAATGGGCGATTTGTGATCCAAGGGTTTTTCGATGCATTCGTAATTGATCCACAAGCACACAGCATTTCTGCAGCCGACGCGAAGCTTGTGGAAACCGCAAAGTATCTAGGCGCATTCGATGATTCGCGTGACGGACACTGGCGGTTTATTCCAGAGTCGGAGGATCAAATGCAGCGACTGGGTATCACGAAATGAAGAAAGCACCTAACATTCGGCTTGAAACGGATCTTCGGACCTGCTCGCTTTGCTCGCCGGCCTAGTCCGCTCAGCCTTCGCGTTAGGTTTCAGCCACAAGGGAAAACAGTTTTGCTCATTGGAACGAGACACGACTACCAGCGCCCCGGTAATCTGGGGTCTGAAGAGTTTCGTGCCTTAGTTGCGGCTACCTCCCGGGATCAGGACATCAAGGCTATCGGAGAGGAGATGAATCTCGACACCCTTAATCTACACGGGGCCAAGCAATCAATCTGCGAACAGGTTGCGCATTCCTTGCGTATCCAACATCATTATTGCGATCCTTCAATCGAAGAACAGAAAAAGCTCGGGATCAAAGGAGCCGGCAAAAGCAGTCCTGCCGATTTCTTTCTATTACCATCGAAATCCTTTTGGCAATTATTATCGTTGACAACGAGGGTCATCGCTGAACTTCAAATAACTACTGTCGGCTTTAGGCGCCGCTCGAAGATTAGCGCGCCTTAGCCGTCGAGTTAGACACACGGACGTAACTATATGCTTGTTGATCCAAAGCTAGATGAAGTCGTGAACGGTGAGCGTGGAATGCTCACCGGCATTCGCATCTGCCTTCAGTCACAATGTTTGGTTTCTGCTGTCACCTTGATGTTTTCGTCGTTGGACGCGCTCGCGGCTCTTACACGCCCCGTCGGCCAACCATCAACTAATGGCGGTGTGTTCAAGGCTTGGATTTCTCGCTTCATCAAACCTGAAAGTACACTGGGCTGCACGCCGGACGATCTTTGGGGGGTACGCTGCGGCGTCCTTCACTTGTATAGCCCGGAGTCGGCCTTATCGGCCAAGAACAAAGCGCGTCGCATCTACTATCAATGGAAGGCCGGTCCTGCCGCCGACGCCTCAAGGGCTATTCCACAAGGTTCCCTTGTCATAACCGTCGAGGCCTTACATAGCGCCATTGAGCAGGCCGTTCATGATTTCATCATCGCATCCGAGATGGACGACGAGATCAAGAGCCAAGTGGGATCACATCTGTCATCACTGCTCTGCTACGAGCCATTTTCCGCGTTGGTCGTTACGTTGGCGGCGTAGCGTGTCTAACCAATTTACTCAAGCCGACGCCGCTCTGTGGCGCAGCTTAATTCAGGCGTTGGGCGAACGGAGAGAGTGCTTCCATGCAAAAAACTAAATTTTACAAGAATGTCTTTTTTCGCCCTGAACACCTCGCAGAGATTGCGCGCGAGTTCCGCCTGCGAGTTGAGGAGAAGGCTCGTGACAAACTATCACGCATTATGAGTGTCGCTTTGCCTGAAGAGTCGTGGGAGCACAACCAGGAAGAGGAGTTCTTCGCAGATATCAGGAAGGACCCCGCCGAGTACAACTATCGGCTGCTTCAAAGCCCCTATGATCTGATCATACAGCATCAGCGGTTGTTGGGGGGAACACGAGCTGTCGTGTCGGCACCGGCCAGAAAGGATGTCGAAGGCGTTTTCCACGTGATCGACAAGCTGGCATCCCAAGCGGAGTTGCCAATTCCACCGGATGATGAAGAGGGCCGGCGGCAGCCGGTGACGATATTTGTAGGACACGGACGGAACATGCAGTGGCGGGACCTCAAGGACCATCTTCACGAGAAACATGGCTATGTTGTGATAGCGTATGAGATCGGCGCACGCGCTGGTCACGCAATTCGCGATATTCTGGAGGAAATGTTGGAATCCAGCTCAATGGCGTTTCTCCTCATGACAGGTGAGGATGAGACCCCGTCTGGCGAGCTGCGTGCGCGTCAGAACGTTATTCATGAGATCGGTTTGTTCCAAGGCAGACTTGGATTCGCCAAGGCTGTTGTGCTGATTGAGGAAGGCGTCGAGGAGTTTTCCAATATCCATGGGATCCAACAGATTCGATTCGCAACGGGCACTATCAGAGAGACCTACGGGGACGTGGTAGCGACCATCCGTCGGGAGTTCCCGGATGACGCCGCCTAACATTCGGCTTGAGACAGATCTTCGGACCCACTCGCTTTGCTCGCTGGCCTGTGACGCTGGTAAATGCCGGGTCGAAATAGAAGAATGGGCATTCCCTATGACGTCCGATGACACGACGGGGGATTCCATGAGTTGCAAAATGCCCTTCATCCGTTCCGACTCCGCCGCGGATCTTATCGCGGCATGAACGTCATCGGCGCTGACGCTTTTTCCCAATTCGACAAACAGATCGACCACGGAGCCATCGGGCACCGGCACGCGCGCGGCAATACCGTCCAGCCGTCCTTTTAGCTCGGGCAAGATCTCGCCCACCGCCTTTGCGGCACCGGTAGAAGTCGGAATGATATTTTCCGCCGCGGCGCGGCTGTGTCGCCAGTCCGAGTGCGGCCGCGCCACTGAGCTTGAACGGGTTAGGCAGCCTTGAGGCGGCGGCGGGACGGTTTGAGAACGAGCCGAACACGGACACCGAGGCGGGCGAGCATGTCGATGAGCGCGTCAGTGCTGAACAGGTCTATCCGACCGCGAAGCAGGTCACTCACCCGAGGCTGGGTCACGCGGAGAATCTTTGCTGTCTCCGACTGCTTGAGGCGTCGGGAAGCGATCACCTTCTGGACCTTGATCATCAGGTCCGACCGAACGACCAGGTGCTCGGCCTCGTCGGGCGGAAAGCCGAGATCGCGAAAAACGTTGCCGCTTGATCGAGTTACCTTAAGTTTCATCTTAAACCTACCTTTTCTTGGAACTCTCAGTCCGTCGCCTCATGACCAAGACACGAAATCGGTCTCGAGCGAGTTCCATGTCCCGTTTCGACGTTTTCCTGGTCCGCTTCTCGAACGCATGGAGCACGTAGACGCCCTCGGTGAACTTGGCCACATAGAAGACTCGATGTTCCAATCCGGTGTGGATGCGGATTTCCTGAACGCTAGGTCCCACGGTAGGCATCGGCTTCCAGTCGTTCGCTTCAAGCCCCTGCTGGACGCGCCGCAGTTGAAACCCCGCTACTCGCCGTGCATCCGAAGGGAAAGTCTTGAGATCACTCCGCGAAGATCCGAGCCAAAACAGAGGCTTATCCGACACGGTTTAATATGCAAGTATTAGTATACTGTGTCAAGTACTAACTGAGGAGGTTGCCTAGCTATCGGCTTGAGTCCGACCGACGACGTTAACCAAGACACTTTGATCCCTGCATCGTTTCCAGATCAAATTCTGCCTGGAAATTTTGAATACGCTCTCAACGAATAGTCGACGAACACATGGGCATTTATTGTTTATTGGGGTCTGGCATGAGTTGTTGCGCTTCCTCCGTTTCCAAATCTCTGCCGCATCCCACGGCAAATTTAGTTTTCGCCATAATTCTTCTTAAATCTCTCGTGCGAGTTTTATCCCTATGTCAATATTCCGCTCTCGAGTGCACTTGTTGAGCAGTTCTTGGATGAGAGTTTCGCACCTACATCACGACCATCCGCGTTTTGAGTTTTCCTTTGGCCGCGCGTTCGAGAAGCTTATCGATTTTTTTCTGAACTAGTTGTGCGATCTGCTCGTGTCCGCACTCCTGGCATACCGTGCACGGGATGTTTTGGATTTCAATAAGCTCGGTCTGTATGGTCGTTCGGGCTAAATAAATCCTCGATCCACACTGCGGGCATTTTCCTGGCATAAGATTCAGCGTAACGTGGACTTGGATTTGTTGTGATCGATCACACCAATGAACTTGGGAGGACGGTCGGTCATTTCCAACGCGCGATCAGGCCGAGCAAGTCGCAGACGCGATTGGAGTATCCCCATTCGTTATCGTACCAACTGAGGCATTTTAGATATCTGCCGCCCGTGACGCTGGTAAATGCCGGGTCGAAAATAGAAGAATGGGCATTCCCTATGACGTCCGATGACACGACGGGGGATTCCATGAGTTGCAAAATGCCCTTCATCCGTTCCGACTCCGCCGCGGATCTTATCGCGGCATGAACGTCCTTGGCGCTCACGCTTTTTTCCAATTCGGCAAACAAATCGACCACCGAACCGTCGGGCACCGGCACGCGCGCGGCGATGCCGTCCAGCCGTCCTTTTAGCTCGGGCAAGACCTCGCCCACCGCCTTTGCGGCACCGGTAGAAGTCGGAATGATATTTTCCGCCGCGGCGCGGCTGCGCCGCCAGTCCGAGTGGGGCACGTCGGCAAGGCGCTGATCGTTGGTATAGGCGTGCACGGTATTGATGACACCTTCCACAATGCCGAAGGAATCATGGATCACCTTTGCCAGCGGCGCCAGACAATTCGTCGTACAGCTCGCGTTCGAAATCATCCGGTGCTCCGGCTTGAGCCCGTCATCGTTAACTCCGATCACGACGGTGTAATCGATTTCGTCCTTTGCCGGTACGGTCAGCACTACGCGCTTGGCGCCGGCTTCCAGATGTTTGGCGAGCTGTTCCCGGCTGGTGAAGATTCCCGTCGATTCGATGACAACGTCGATGCCCAGTTCGCGCCACGGCAGTTTGAGGGGTTCCTTTTCATGAAGCATGCGGGTTCGGCCGCGCGACGTGACCAATTCATCACCTTCGAGCCGCAATGCGCCGTCAAAGCGCCCCATCACGGTGTCATAATTGAGCAAGTAGCGCAGCGCGTGGTGGTCGAAGACGTCGTTGATCGCAACCAACTCGGCGTCAGCGCGCTTGTCGAGAATACGAAAGACAGAACGGCCGATTCGACCAAATCCGTTAATGGCGACTCTCATGACTCACCTCCGTTGCCGTCAAGCTTGCTATACTGCCTGACCACGTCGAGCACCCGGCACGCATGCCCCAGACTCTCGTACCAGGCCAGCACTTTGACGATTTTCTTTCCTGCCTTAAGAGTCGCGCGCGCGTCAAAAAGCAAGGATTGCCGGCAACCAATGACATCGGAAGAAACAATCGGATCGTCGGTCACGCCGATCAAGTTCGGGTGCCGAGTGGCGGCGGCGCGCATGGCGTCGTTGACTTGATTGACGGTAACGCCAGCGTCCTGCATAACGCAGTTAATGTCCAACAGAGATCCCCGTTGGACCGGCACGTTAAGGGCGTAACCGCTCAACTTCCCGGCAAACTTTGGCAGAACCGCCTCCACCCATCGCGCGGATTCGTTATTATTCGGAATAATATTTTCCGCTGCGGAACGGCTACGGCGAAAATCTTCGTGGGCGTAATCCTGCAGCGATTGATCGCTCGAATAGGCGTGCACCGTCGTCATCGACGCGCAGTCGACTGCTAGGCTCTGATCGAGAGATTGCAATAAGAGCGCAAACGCATTGGTCGTCGCGGAACCGGCCGAAATCATTTTGTCCGCGCTGGCGGCGTGGCTTTCATTGAGGCCTGGGATGACGATCCGGTCGATCGGCTCCGAGGGAAGAGACGCGAGAATCACGCGCCTGGCGCCGGCGCGCACATGTCCTTCCACGTCCCGGCGCCGCCGGTATCTCCCCGTGGCATCGACGACGCAGTCAACGTCGAGAACATCCCATGGCACATCCTCCGGCCGCGCCAGCTGGAGCATCCTGGTGCGGAACTTATCGTTGATCAGGTAGTTGTCTTGAAGTTTGCACGACGGCTCGTCCACGCCATCGCTTTTGAGCAGGTACTCGATGATTTCCGGCTTGCCGATATCGGCCACCGCCACGATTTCGATATCATCTTTTTCCAGAGCAAGGTGATAGAGGTGCCGACCAATCTGGCCCAGGCCCATAATACCGACTCGGATTTTCCCGTTACGCATCTGGCCGCCTCCGTCTCACAAAATTAAAACAGCGCTCGGGGAAGCTTTCACGAAGGCCACATCATGTATCGTGCCGGCTACCCCTAACGCATTTTCTTTTTGATGCTGGTTCTAGCAAACCAAAAATGACAGTCACAAAACGTATGAAGGCAATTTTGGAACGCGATCACCGGTTCTCACCAAAAAGCAAAATAGTTAATCTCGAATATCCTGCAGAAACCAACCTGTCGGTATTTCTTGTCCCAAGCCACGTTTCTTGGCTTCGCGCACGACGTAGCCGGCGGTGGACGCGAATTGCAGACCTTGGGTTCCGCTATTGGCAAAGAAGGTTACCTGATTGCGATCGGTTCGACCCTTGATTTTACCGGACATCACATCGGTCAGAAGAGGTAAGTCCGTGGAAAAGATGTCAACGCGGGGATTGGCGATTCTCTTGATCTCTTCCTCGTTGCCGGCCACCACCGCGGCTTCGCCGCCGATGCGGCGCATGCCGACGTCGAGGTTCATGGTGGCTCGGCCCATCTTGATGACAAGGTCGGATTTTTTCACGATCTCGGGATTCCATTCATTCGATTTGACGCATGTGAGATGCATGCCGGGTTCGATCCACGAAGGCTCGTTCACCACTATTTGAATGGAATCGGTGCAACTGGCGACAATATCGCTGCCGCGCACGGCATCCTCCGGGCATTCGACCGGAACGATTTTTAGTCCCAATCTCTCATTCATTTCCGCGGCAAAAGCGTCCCGGTTCTTTTGGGTCGGGCTGTAAACTCTTACTTCGCCGATCTTTCTCACTTCGTTGAAGGCAAGCAGATAGGTGCGCGCCATGCCGCCGGAGCCGAAGATGCCGACGACCTTGGAATCTTCGCGCGAGAGGTATTTCACGCCCAAGCCGGCGCAGCCGCCCACGCGCATATGCTGGATAATACCGTCGTTGATGATCGCCAACGGCTCGCCGTTGCGGGTGGAAAACACCATCACAATGCCGCAGAAAGTTCCCGGCTCGACGCAATACTTTTCGACGGTCTTGCCTTCCGGCCATTCCAACATGTCGGACTTCATGCGAACGGCGAAAGTTTCGAAACTTCGCGAGGCTCCCTCCATGGTGCCCCAACGATACATCAGCTTGGGATCGTCGTTGGGAACGAATAGGTCGTAGCGCCCGCGGTAGACGGCGCGTTCATCGATGAGATCGCGATAGCCGGTTTCCAAGGCTGTCATACAGCCTTTCATATCGAGGATTTGCTCGACGGTTTGATTATTGATCAGCAGCATCAGGCCTCCATTGTGCAAAGCGTAATGAACTCAGCCTCCTCTATTTCGCAGAAGCGGTGAGAATGCAAGGGAAGTTAGAAATTGAAGCGAGACTTCGAATCGTGTCTGATTTAAGCGCGGTGATAAAAACAGCAGAAGATCAGCTGTCCAGTTCCGGCTTAGGAAGAATCACGTGGGGGATGCCTTCCTCGGCGAGCTCGGCTCCTTCGGCTGCCGTGGCGGTGCCATGAATGGGCCGCTCCTCGGCTTTGCCTCGGTGAATCTGCCGGGCCTCCTCGGCAAAACGGGGTCCCATGTCTTCAAAATTTAGCTTGACGTAGTGATGAACCTTAAGAAGCATCTCCTTGAATTCAGCCGGAGATGGCGGCACCGGAGAAGTTTGCTCTGGTCTGGCTGCAGGAAGCTTGTCAGGTTGTTCTTTTTTCACGTGGACAGCACAGGCGTGCGGTAATTTTTCCACTTTTGTCGTGCCGCAGGCCGGACAAGAAATCAGTTTTTTGTCGACCTGTTTCTGGTAATCCTCGAAACTTGGAAACCAGCCCTCGAACTTGTGCTTCTTTTTGCAGACAAGATTATAGACAACCATTACATGAATAATCATTAAGTTTGGACGGGATGTCAAGGGCACGTCTGGACGGTGCAGCACATGCTTTGCGTCGTTGCGAAAAAATTTTGTGTTTGGATTCGGCGCTTATTGAATTGGCGCGGTAATTTGATGAACCCCACAATCGTGATAAAGTCGACCCAATGTCCGGCGATTACACTATCAAGGTTGTTCGAAAGGTCTCTGAAGTTGACGCGGAGCAATGGGACGGTTTGGTCAGCAAGGGGTCGCCGTTCCTGAAATGGAATTGGCTGGAGAGTTTGGAACGGTCCGGCTGCGTTAACGAAGATACCGGCTGGTTGCCGCACCACCTGGTGGTGGAAAGCGCTGGAAAGCTAATCGCCGCCTGTCCCATGTATCTGAAGCTTCATAGTATGGGTGAGTTTGTCTTCGATTACGAATGGGCCGAGACGGCGCACCACGTCGGAATTCAGTACTATCCGAAAATGCTCGTTGGGGTGCCGTTTACGCCTGTTACCGGGCATCGCTTTTTAACCGCCGAAAGTGTCGATCGAAGTGCCGTGATCGCTCTCATGGGACAGGCCTTGGCCAAGATTGCTGCCGATAATAAAATTTCTTCAGTGCATGTCAATTTCTGCCTGGACGACGAGCGCCAGGCTCTCGAAAGCATCGGCTTCATTGCCCGTAACGGAATCCAGTTCCACTGGCAAAATCACGGTTTCACCTCATTCGATCAGTATCTCGGCAGCTTTCGGAGCGATCGGCGCAACAAGATCAAACGAGAACGGCGCGAAGTTGCCCGGCGGGAAATTTCAATCAAGGCCATTGAGGGCGAACAGCTGACGCAAAAACACATGCGCACTATGTTTCGTCTCTACAAAGACCATGTCGATCGGCTCTACTATGGCCGGCAGTATCTCACCCAGGAGTTTTTTGACGAGATTCATCGACGGTTCGCCGCAAATGTCTGTCTGATGCTGGCGGAGCGCGATGGCAAAGTAATCGCCGGAACCTTCAATATCAGAGATCATGCCGCTATGTATGGCCGCTATTGGGGCGCCTTCGAAGATCAACCGTTTCTGCACTTCAACGTTTGTTACTACTCAGCTATCGAGCATTGCATCCGCATGGGGCTTGAACGCTTTGAAGCAGGCGCCGGTGGAAGTTTCAAGCAGCTACGGGGGCTCGATCCTGAGCACACCACCAGTATGCATTTCATCGTCGACGGCAAATTCCGGCGCGCGGTGGAGCGCTTCCTGAAGCAAGAGCGCGAGATCATTCGCCAAAAACGCGATCTCCTGCTCGAGCGCAGCCAGATCAAACGCGAGCTCGAAGAGCCTTAGCGGGCCAATCGCCAGCGGTTTCCTTGACAGGATATGAGCTTTCCTTTAACGTCGGCGTCGGAGCTGCGGACGTGAAGCCTTCCACAAGTAACATCATCGAACCGATACTGTTCTTTTTAGCGCTCTTAATTCTCTGGGAAATTCTCGTCGAAGTGATTAAGGTTCCCGCCTTCATCTTACCGCCGCCGCGGGATCTGTGGCTGGCTTTCATAGGCAAGCTGCCGATTCTCGGCCATCACGCCCTGATAACTTTTATCGAGGCCTTCGGCGGCTTTGCCTTGTCTTTGTTGCTTGGCATCGGCTTCGCGATCGCCGTGGTTTATTCACGCCACTTGAATAACACGGTTTACCCGCTCATCGTCATTCTTTACGCGATGCCCAAAAGCGCATTTGCGCCGCTCATGGTCATCTGGGTAGGCTACGGACTGTTTTCCAAAATCGCCATCGCCTTTCTCGTGGCGTTTTTTCCCGTCGTCGTGAATACGGTCGTCGGGCTCAAGGAAGTCGAACCGGAACTGCTGGAACTGGCACGGATCAATCGTGGCTCGCAATTCGACGTCTTCAAAAAGATTCGCCTGCCCAACTCGCTGCCGTACATGTTCGCCGGTATTAAAGTGGCCATCGTGCTTTCCGTCACCGGCGCCATCGTGGCGGAGTTTGTCGCCGCCAACGAAGGACTCGGCTATCTGGTATTGCAGGCGAACTACAGCTTGGATACGGCATTTGCGTTGGTGATCTTGCTGACTCTGGCCGTATTGTCGCTGGGCCTTTTCTGGTTGGTTGAAATTGTCCAGCGAAAACTGGCGCCGTGGAGCGCCGCCGTGCGGCAAGTTGAGGGCTCTTTCTAATACAACAAGATGGGCGTGGAGGACAAATGAAATTTTGGAGCAAATTCAGTATCGGCGGCGTCGGCGCGGCGGCTTTATGCGCGGTAGTGGTGATGATGGGCTGCGTCTTCCGTGGGAAAACCGAAGCCGCGGAGGCTAAACCGGCAAAGATTCGAATGGACTTCATTATCGGCGGCAAACACGCGCCCTGGTTTGTGGCTCTGGAGAAGGGATTCTATGCCAAGCGCAGATTGGCAGCGACAATCGAAGCGGGCAAGGGTTCGGCTGATACGGTGCGTAGTATCGCAGCCGGCGGCGCCGACTTTGGTTTCGCCGATATCTCCACAGCCATCGTTGCCAGGTCCCGCGGCACCGGAGTTCAAGCCGTAGGTCAGCTCGGCTATGTCGGCGCGACGATTCTGTGGCGGGAAGACTCGCCGATAAAAACGATCAAAGATCTCGCCGGTAAGTCGTGGGCCATCAGTCCCGGGCAAGCGCAGTGGTTTTTGATGCCGGCGTATTGCCGCATCAATAAGATCGATTTTAAATCCATCAAGATTCAGGAAACCGCGGCGCCGATCCAACCGGCGGCGCTGGCGACCAAGAAGGCCGACTTCATTATCATGTTTCGCGGCTCCAATGACGAGGTGGCGGAGTTGGCGGCATCAAAAGTAGGCGCCAAGTTGCACCGGGTCTTCATGAAAGATACCGGTCTCGACATTTACGGCAGCGGCTTGATTGCCAAGGAGGAGGATATTAAGAAACGGCCGGATTTCGTCAGGGCTTATGTCGAAGGAACTATGGAAGGGCTGCGCTATACCCGCGACCATCAGGAAGAAGCGTTGCAGATTCTTCTCAAGCATAAGCCTGAGTTAAATCAGGCTCTCGCGACGGTGCAGTTGAAGAACGCTCTTTACGAGGTGATGCTGCCGCCCGAGTCGGTGCAATCCGGTCTGGGCTATATGAAACCGGACATTCAGGAAAAGACGGTTCGTATCACCAACGAGTATTTCGACGTGGCCCGGAAAGTGTCGGCCAAGGAAGTCTTTAGCAATCAGTTTATCAAGAAATAGCCTGTCGCCAACCCGAGTTCCTAAGTGCCGCCGCTGATTGTCGTCGATAATGTTTCCCGGGTGTTCACCAGCGGCGCCAGGATTGTCAATGCTTTGGAGCGTATCTCGTTCGAAATCCAAACCGGTGAATTTATTTCCATTGTCGGCCCCAGCGGCTGCGGCAAGAGCACGCTGCTCAAGATCATTTCCGGGCTGCTGCCGGCATCTTCGGGAAAAGTTGCGGTCAACGGGGACCTGGTCATAAACCCGCTCGAAAACGTCGGCATGGTCTTTCAGGCGCCGGTATTACTCAAATGGCGATCGGTGCTCGGTAACATCCTGTTGCCGGTGGAATTTGCCAAATTGGATTTGCCGAGCCACGTCGAAAAGGCGCGGGCGCTGATTAAACTGGTCGGGCTGGAAGGCTTCGAAGAGATGTATCCGCACGAGCTTTCCGGCGGCATGCAGCAGCGGACATCGCTGTGCCGCGCCTTGGTCACCGATCCGCAACTGCTTTTGATGGATGAGCCCTTCGGCGCGCTCGACGCGATGACGCGTGACGAACTGGATCTTGAGTTACTGCGATTGTGGGAGGAAAAGAAAAAGACGGTGATTTTCGTGACACACAGCATTCAGGAAGCGGTGTTCCTTTCGGATCACGTCTTCGTCATGTCTGCCAGACCCGGCAGACTTTTGGAGATGCTCTCGATGGACCTGCCTCGGCCGCGGACTCTGGAAATGATGAGCAGCCCGAAATTCGGCGAGTACACGTTAAAGATCCGCGGTCTGCTATCCGCCGGCGGCGGCGCAACCGAGGTTATCGCTGGTTCCACCGCATGAATTTCTCCCCTTCTCACATGATGTAATATTGATGTCGGCAGTTTTCTTTCTCCCGCATCGACAGGAACGGACAATAATTCGCGCATGGCTAAAAAAGAAGCAATGACGTATGCCAAGGCCGGTGTCAGCATCGAGGCGGGCGATGAACTGGTGCGCCGTATCGGTCCGATAGCCAAGACAACCCAGGTGTCTGGCCTGCTGGCTGGAGTTGGCGGTTTCAGCGCGCTGTTCGATTTAAAAAGCCGGGGCTATCGTCATCCCGTCCTGGTGTCCTCCACCGACGGCGTCGGCACCAAGCTCAAAATCGCATCCATGACGGGCAAGCATGACACCATCGGCATCGATCTTGTGGCCATGGGCGTCAATGATATTCTGACTCAAGGCGCCGAGCCGCTGTTTTTTTTGGACTACTTCGTTTGCGGCAAACTCGACGTCGATATCGCCGAGGCGGTGGTGCGTGGCATCGCGGCAGGTTGCCGGCAGGCGGGCTGCGTATTGATCGGTGGCGAGACCGCTGAACATCCGGGCGATTTCGCCGGGGGAGAGTATGATCTGGCGGGATTCGTCGTCGGCGCGGTAGAGAAGAAAAAAATTCTAAATACCAAGGCCATCGTTCACGGCGATGTTTTGATTGGCCTGTCCTCCAGCGGCCTGCACAGCAACGGCTATTCGCTGGCGCGCAAGGTGTTGCTTTCGCGGGGCCGATTAAAAATCCACCAGCGCGTGGCTGAGCTTGGCCGTAATTTGGGCGAGGAGTTGCTGGAACCCACGCGCATCTATGCCAAAACGATTCGCGCGCTGTTCGCCAAATGGCCCATCAAAGGCGTGGCACATATCACCGGCGGCGGGATTACCGGGAATTTACCGCGTGTTCTGCCGCGCGGCAGCCGGGCGGTGCTCAATCGGAACAGCTGGCCGGTGCCGCCGGTATTCGGTCTCATCAAGAAAATGGGCAGCATTTCGCAGCACGAGATGGACAGTACGTTCAACAACGGCCTGGGTATGATCCTGGTGGTCGATAACAAGCAAGCCGATGGAGTCATGCGCTCGCTTCGCCGGATGAGAGAAAGATGCTTTATGATCGGCGAGATTCGTAGAGGAGAGCGCGGCGTGGACATCCTCAGATAGGATAGGAAAGCTCTATGACACGGCAAGTACCGATAGGCGTTTTAATCTCCGGCAGCGGTACCAATTTACAAGCCATCATCGATGCGATCGACGCGCAGGTGTTGGATGCGAGGATTGAGGTGGTTGTTAGCAATAAAGCGGATGCACAGGGTCTGGCGCGGGCAAAGAAACATCGTCTCTGCACAGAAGTGGTGGACCCTAAGGGGTTCCCGAGCCGCGAAGCGTACGATCAAGCGGTGGTGGAGATTCTGCAGCGACGCGGTGTCGAACTGGTCGTGCTGGCGGGTTTTATGCGGCTGCTGTCGCCGGTTTTCGTCAAATCGTACTCCAACCGGATTATGAATATTCACCCGGCTTTGTTGCCCGCGTTTCCGGGTCTGCGCGTGCAAAAAAAAGCGCTGGAGCATGGCGTCCGATTCTCCGGTTGTACCGTGCACTTCGTCAACGACGAATGCGACGAGGGGCCCATCATTATTCAGGCTGTGGTGCCGGTCTTTGCCAACGATAACGAGACCTCATTAACGGCGCGCATTTTACAACAGGAGCATCGCATTTATCCCCGCGCGATTCAGCTTTATGCCGAGGGAAGACTGCACGTCGTTGGGCGTCAAGTTCTCATAGATCATCTTACAACGGATGAAAGCCAGGTTCTTATTCAACCGCCGCTGTGACGATGAAAAATACGAAGTACGCCGTTATCTTTATGCTCAAGCTCCTCGTCAGCGTGGGGTTGCTGACTTATTTTGTCACCCGGATCGATATCGAACAATTTTTCCGGACGCTGGCTTCAGCCGATTTTTCTTATATTGCCGTGGCGTTGGTCATCTATCTTTTGACCCAGGTGATGAGCGCGCTGAGGTGGACTGTGCTTACGCGTCCGCTCGGTATCCGGACCCCATTCAAAGAATTAATAACCTACTACTTTATCGGCATGTTTTTTAATCTGTTTGCCCCGGGGACGGTCGGTGGCGACGTCAGCCGTGTCTATTATCTTGCCAAGGGTCAGGAGAGCGATCACAAAAAGCCCTTTTCACTGACCGCGGTTCACGCCACCGCATCGGTAGTGATGGACCGCGTGATCGGCATGGTGGCGCTCATTTGGGTCGGCGCCGCGGGTCTTCTCCTGTTCCCTGAATACGACATTCCTCGTGCCATCCGCTATTTGACCTTGCTGCTGGCTTCGGGGTTTCTGATCGCCGGGTTACTCATGCCTCTTTTGCGACGTGTACTTCCCGGAGACGGTTACCCGCTGGTGGTGAAATTGCGCCTGATCCTGACAAGTTATCGAGAGGGTTGGCGAGTTATTCTTCAGGCGATTACGCTCTCGTTGATCGTTCACCTGATTCAGGCGTGGATGCATGTCATCATGGGTTGGGCTCTTCATGTAAGCGTTCCTCTTTCTTTCTGCCTGATCGTTTATCCCCTGGTGGGGACCTTTGCGGCGTTGCCGATCAGCCTCAACGGTCTCGGCTTACGCGAGGGCGGATATATTTTTCTGCTTGGGTTGATCGGAATCGATTCAGAGAAAGGCATCGCCTTCGGCCTTTTATTGTTTCTCATTGTCGCGTTGGACAGCTTGATCGGTGGAATTCTCTTCTTGATAAAAAGAAGTCCGAAGCCATCAGCTGCGGTTCGCGAAGCGAAGATCTAAGTCAGATAGCGAATAAATATCGTCGCCAGGCCGAGAAATGACAGGAAACCGAACGCGTCGGTGAGGCCGGTCACGACGATTCCGGAACCCAAGGCCGGATCGAATCTCAACGCTTTCAGGAGCAGCGGGATGACCGCGCCGGACAGGCCCGCAACCAGTCCCAGATTCAGTATCATCGCGCAAGCGAGCACCAATCCAAGAATCGGATTTCCTTGCCATAAGACGGCGATGCAAGCGATCATCGCGCCGGCGGCCAGGGCGAGACAAATATTGACGGAGACCTGCTTAACGATGGCCTTCCATGCCGAGGAGAATTCAAGCTCGCCGAGCGCGATGCCGCGGATAATGACCGTCGCTGTTTGGGTTGCGCCATTGCCGCCGACCCCGGCGACGATGGGCATGAAAGTCACCAGGGCGACGACTTCGGTGATGGTGCCTTGAAACATTGTGACGACAGAGGCAGCAGCGCCCGTGGTTAGCAGATTCAACATTGTCCAGGGCAGGCGCATTCGAACGGAGCGGGAGATCGGCGTGAAAACCCGGTCCTCCTCCGCTAAACCGGCCATCTTGTACATGTCCTCCGTGCTTTCCTCGTTGATGATGTCGATAACGTCGTCAACCGTAATGATGCCTTCCAGATGGCCGCCCTCGTCGACGATCGGTAAAGCCAGAAGCTCGTACTTGGCAACGAGCCGGGCCGCTTCTTCTTGATCCATGAAGACGTCGCCTTTAACCGGGTCGGCGATCATCATTTCCTTCAGCGTTCGATCTCGCGGCGCAATGACCAAGTTGCGAATCGGCACAACGCCGGCCAGTTTGTTGTCATCGTCGATGACGTAGAGATAAAAGAAACTTTCCAGCTCCCCTCGCTCACGGATTTTGTCGATTGCGCCTTGAGCCGTGGTGCTCGGCAGCAACGCCATAAAATCCGTGTTCATGATCCTGCCGACGGTGCCTTCGGGGTAACTGATTAACTCGCGGACTTCTTCGCGTCGCTCGGGATCCAGCAGCGATAAGATCGCCTCGCGCCGCTCTTCCGGGAGGCTGTCGATGAAAGTTACGGCGTCATCGGGATCGGCCCTGACAATCACGCGCGCGACCTTCTCGTCGTCGATCATCGCCAAGATATCGGGTAAAAGCTCAGGCGGAAGTTCCTTGAGAGTTTTAGCCGCTCTGCGAGCGGAAAAAAGGATGTCGAAAAATTGGCGCACCTCGGCGGGGTCCAGTCCCTTGAACAGGAGCGCGATATCGGCCGGGTGGCTTTTACCGATAAATCTCAACACCCGATCCGGCGTCGCCGTGCGCAGCATTTCCCGGACGGTGTCGTAGTCGATAGGCGTCGGTTTCATGTTATCCTTGAAGTCACGACTCCGACTTCTTCTTAACGATTGGCATGCGGATTTGCAAATGAGTTTTGGCACCCTTGGCAGGTGCTTAAACGCAGCGTAAAAATCTGATAGCTTCTAGTTCGTTTTACACAGGCATAAAAGAGAGGAAGCAGAATGTTCCCTATAAGGTGTTCTTGGCGGTGGGTATCCGGCTTAGGATTCGGATCGTTTCTGGCCGTTGCGGTTATGCTCAGTCATTGGCAGCCGAGCGCGACCGCGGCAAATCAGACCGCCCTGGAAACCCGGCCTCCTTCTTTTGCGGCCATCGCCAAGCGAACCATGCCGATCGTTGTCAATATCTCGACCACGGCGCAACGCGCCGCGCCTAGCAACTCCGGCGATCCCATCGATGAATTCTTTGGTCGGTTCTTCGGCGAGGGGCAATCCCGAGACAACAGTCAGAGAAGTCTCGGCTCGGGTATCCTGATCAGTAAGGACGGTGAGATCTTGACCAGTTACCACGTCGTCAGAAATGCCGATGCAATCAAAGTGAAACTTGCCGATCAGTCGGAACATGACGCGCGCCTGATCGGCAAAGACGATAGAACCGATCTGGCATTGATCAAAATCCGCAAGACCCCTGTGTCTCTCCCGTTTGCTCGTCTCGGCAAGTCAAGCCACTTGGATGTCGGGGATTGGGTCATGGCGATCGGCAATCCGTTCGGCCTTGAGCATACGGTGACGGCGGGGATTGTCAGTGCTAAGGGCCGAGTGATCGGCGCCGGACCCTACGACAACTTCATTCAGACCGACGCATCGATTAATCCCGGCAATAGCGGGGGTCCACTGATCAATGCGGTCGGCGAGGTGGTGGGTGTTAACAGCGCTATTTTCAGCCAGTCCGGCGGCAATATCGGCATTGGTTTTGCCATTCCCATGGATCTGGCAAAAAAAGTCGCGGACCAACTCAGAAAAAACGGCAAAGTGGTGCGTGGTTGGTTCGGTATTCGTGCACAAGGTATTTCTCCTCAAATCGCTTCATCTTCCGGCCTGACGCATTTTGCCGGCGACATACAGGTCGTTACGGAGGTTACCGAGAAGAGCCCCGCGGCAGAGGCGGGTGTCAAAATGGGCGACGTGATTGTCGAATTCAACGGCAAGCCTCTTGCCAAGAATCCCGACCTTCGTACCATGATCGCGGATACGGCACCTGGGCAGAAGGCCACCTTGAAGATAGTTCGGGAAAAAATCGAGCGTATGATTTCAGTGCGTATCGGCGAGTTACCGGAAGACGGCGATGCCAACCCACAGGCCGAAACACGAGATCCGGAGCTGGGTTTGCGTGTTCAACGGGTCACGCCCGAGAGTTCGCGCCGGCTGGGATTGAGTTCTATCAGGGGAGTGTTGGTTCTCGAAGTGCACTCTGGCAGCCCGGCGCACCAAGTGGGTGTCGAGCCGGCGGATGTGATTCGTGAAGTCAATCAGAGGCCCGTCAATAGTGTCAAAGATTTTGAACGCGCCGTGCGTCAAGGCAGACGGGGCGATCGAATCTTGCTCCTTGTCCAACGGGGAGATAACGCGGTATTCTTCGCTCTGAGGCGTAAGAATTAGGAGGGCTCATGTTCGGATTCGGCATTCAAGAACTTTTGATCATTTTAGTCATTGCCCTGGTGATTTTCGGACCCAGCAAACTGCCGCAAATCGGTAGCGGATTGGGCAAGGCAATCAGAGACTTCAAGAAAGGTGTCAGCAGCGACGACAGTGAGGATTCCGAAAAAGAAGCTAAAGACGAGAAGTCTAAAGACCTTCCTCGCTAGTCGTTCTACGATCTCCATGCCGAGGCGCGCGTAGCCGATTGTCATCTCTAGCGAAACGCTGCCGCTCGGGTGTACCCGTAAAGCTATGATTTAGTGCCGCTTCTTGGTTTTGCTGGCACTGCCATTGGTAACGCCATTAGTAAAGTGTCGCCCCTTGCTGGTTTTAGTGCTCAATACCACCGTGTAGAGCGACGTTTTTGACAGCTTGTAAGCTCTTTCGACCGACAAGTCAGCCGCCTCGATGAAGGGCTTTAAACGCAAGTTGGTCCGCCAGCCTAATTTCTTAGTGAGCGGATCCAGGGCCTCCGTCATGGAGCCAAGAACCGGGACATCGCTGGTAAAGTGGTTTACGATGACGATTTTGCCGCCGGGCTTGCACACTCTTTTGGCCTCAGCGATCATCCGGATCGGATCGGGCACGACCGTGACGACATGGAAAGCCATCACGTAATCAAAAGTGTTGTCCGGGAAATCAAGACTGAGGGCATTCATCTCCATGACCTTGAAATGCGCCCAGCCATTCTCCTTTATCTTCTGGCGCGCTCGAGCCAACATGTCGGGCGCCAAATCGATTCCGGTGACTTCGCAGTGGGTCGGATACGCCGGGAACGAAGTGCCGGTTCCTGCACCTACCTCTAAGATTTTTGCCCCAGGCGGGATATCGAGATCTTCGATGACGCGTTCTAAGCGAGAATAGAAAATCTTGCCGAATATTTTGTCATAGAGAGGGGCGAATTCTGCATAGATTTTGCTCTCATGCGCCTCGCTATCTGCCATTACCGCCACCCCAAAGCTAAGATGTAAATCTTAAGCATCACGTATGTCTCTGGATTGTTTTTTGAAGAACACCGAAATATCTCGCTTGCGAAATCTCCATTGCTTTCCCTTTTTAAAGGCGGGAAGAATGTTTTTTCGCGCGAACTCATTTACGGTGTCTGGACTCATGTCGAGAATCACTGCAACTTGTTTGCTGTTTAGCAGCTCCTCTTCTCTTTCCAGCATGGTTTCCCTCCGAGGATGGTTTAGCTGCCACTTTGATTAAAAGATTTTTTTTTCTAACAAGTTCACCCTATGCTGTCAAGGAGAGCAGCACAAGATGTGTTTGCTCGCCCAGAGAAGCAAGGCGCCGTTTAGCATTTAATGTGCATGCGGCTTGCCGGTTTAACGTCAATACTCTTCGGCATTGTCCCAATCTCGCGATGAGAATATCCATAATAAATGCTTTCCTGGGACGTTTGCCGTTGCATGATGCCTGATTCACATTCGACAAGGGGACGGTGCAAAATGCGCGCCTTTGTGGCTGAACACCTGTGACTTTGGCGCTCGCTTGCGCCTCAATTAGAGTTCCTTTAGCATGACATAAATCGCAGAAAGGTGATTTTGTCCGGCAAGGGCAAAGACAGATTTTGCCCGCGGCTTCCTATGAAAAAGTTTCTCAAGCTCTGCGGTTTCATTGTAGCGACCTCCTTCCTATTCGTGATCATAGCAAGCCTCGCTTTCTACTATTTGGTGCGCGTCGGTGAGTTCCGCCGTTTTCTCGTGAGCCAGCTGGAGCAGCAGACGGAGTTTAAGGTTCAGTTGGGCGAAGCGGATTTGGAAATCGGCTGGATCTCCGGCATCGCGTTCCGCGACCTGGCTTTATCCGAACCTGCCGCCGCTCAGCCTCTCATTGTCGCGGAACGAATTACAGCCCGAGTTGCCCTGCTACCGCTCTTGCAAAGAAAGCTGATTTTTTATGAGGTTCGTCTGTTCAAACCGACCGCTCAAATCGTGCGCGATAAGGACGGTCGCATTCCGCTGCTCGACAAATTTCTAAATCTGCCGTTTCTGAAAGAGCAGAACAGCGAATTTCAGTTCGATTTGCGCTCAATCAAAGTTCAAAAAGGTCAAATCGAATGGATCGATCAACGGACGCAAGGAGCTCCGGTAACGTTTCGCCTACGCGATGTCGACGCCGACGTCGAGCGGGTTCGAGGCCGGCGGCTCCGGGAGTTTATGCAAAATCTGTTGAAGGCCGAGAAGAACAAACCCCTTGGACCCGCTCTGCAATTCACGTTGAAGGGTACTCTGGAAAAAGATGCTAAACAGACCCGTGTCAGCGCCAACGGGAGACTGGTGTCGCTCGAAGAGGTTCTGAAATTTCGCAGCTCTTGGTGGAGCGCGGATATAGAACTAGTCGATGTACCGGCGAATCTTTTGCTTTATTACTCCGGCCGTCGTATTCCCCTCGAGTCGATCAGTGGGTATTTTGCCCAGCACGTGCGCGTCGAGGGTCGCCCATCTGAAAGCTTGCACTTCACCGGCGACCTTGAGTTCAGGCAGCTTGGGATCGATGCGCCGGAGCTCTATGCCGCGCCCCTGACTCTCGGTGATGGTCGAGCGAGTTTTGCGATCGACTGGAGCCCGCAACGAATCGCCCTCTCGCAACTGAATTTTCGCTCCGATGAAGTGAAATTTTCGATGCAGGGCGAGATCCGATCCCTGGACCGCAACGATCCTCACTTTCAACTGAATTTCTCGTCTCTGCCGATGCCGATTACGGCACTGCAAAAATTGATTCCGGTGAAACTCGTCGCATCATCTCAACTGGAGAACTTGGTGGCGAGCTTACAGGAAGGCGAGTTGTATCTGAAGAAGGCCGGCTTGAATGCCAGTCTTTCAGAGATGCGCCGTTGGGTCGAGACCGGCATTAAAGAGCATATCTGGTTCGAAGCCGAGCTGCGCAACGTGGGAATTAGGCTTGACACGAAGGAGGCTCTGCCGCTGCGCGGAGTGCAAGGCCATATCATCTTGAGGAAGGGCGTGATCGTCTTTACCGGCGGCGAAGCAAGTTATGGTCGTTCACGGCTGAGTAGCGTCAATGGAACCTATGCTCCGGATGAGCGCGAGTTCACTTTGCACGCCTGGGGCGATCTGGAACTGGCGGAGCTTAGAGAACAACTGAAGCTGGGGATCTATACGACCGAAGCGACCACGATGGCTTCTTCTCTTCAGGAACTGGGCGGCAGGGCCAGGGGTCATCTGTCTTTGCGCCTCGTTAAGGACGCGCCGTCGCAGATGCAGGGAAAGCTTGCGTTGGATAGCGCCCGGCTGCGCAAGGACGATTTATCCTTGACCGATCTTACGGGCGATCTCGTTTTCACCGCCAGAGAGATCAAAGGGGAGAGAATCAAGGGACTGATATCCGGATCCCCGATTCAGATCAATCTGCTGCTAAAGGATTATGGCTCGGTGGATGGCATGTTCGATTTGAGGGTTGATTCAACGGGCATCAAGGCCGGAGCGCTCACGCGGCTGTTGCTGTCATCCGGGTCCATCCAGGATCCCGGGATCGTGCGCGGCGCTGTCCGCTACCAGGGGTCGCTATCGGACAAAGAGAATCGTAAGCTCACGGGCACTGTGGATCTCATCAACGTTCAGCTCACGACCCAACCGTTGTTGCAGCCCATTCGCGAATTGAATGGGAAAATTAAAATCGACGAAACCGGGATCGATTTCCAAAATTTGCAGGGTTTGCTCGTCGGGCTCCCCAGCAGCGTCAATGGGCGATGGCGTTACGCCGAGAAGCCGCAGCTCATTTTTGATTTCGCGGCGCCGAACCTGGATATTACTTACCTGCTATCTCAGGTCGACGCGGAGTCGAGTGACTTCTATGTCAATCTGCAGGCACAAGGTCGCATCGCCCTGGCCAAGGGAAAAATCAAGGACTTGGAATTCGGCGGCTTGAAAACCGCCGTCACCCTTGATCGCAGAGTATGGCGCTTGACCGATCTCACGGCGCGCGTCGCAGGCGGCGGCACCGCGCAGGGCGTTACGATCATCACCGATCGTCCCGATACTCTGGGCATCACTGCCGATTCCAAGATTCAAGGCGTTCCGGTCCAGTCCTTTCTCCGCTGGTTCGATATGACCACAACCGAGATGACGGGACGAGTCAATATGAGCGGGAGTTTGCAAACCAATGGGAACGACGATGCTGAACGCAAAAGAAACCTGAGCGGAGTTTTTAATCTCGAGATCGAGGACGGGACGATTCACCGCATGCGTATCGTGGTGCAGATCTTAAATCTTCTGGATTTATCGCGCTGGTTTACCCTTCAACTGCCGGATCTGGCGAAACAGGGCATTCGTTTCCGCAAAATCACTGGAGATTTCAAAGTGGACAAAGGAGTTTATCGCACCGAAAATCTGCTGGTGGATAGCGACGATCTCCGCATGACCGGCGCCGGCAAGATCGACGTGTCGAAGGATGAGGTCGAATTCGTCGTCGCCGTGCGTCCGTTTGCCGGCATCGATTCGGCGATTCATCACATACCGCTGCTTGGCCGCGGCATCGCCGCCATCAAGAATTCCTTCTTAGTGGCGAGCTTCAATATCAAAGGCCCCATTGAAGATCCGACAATTACGCCGGCCCCACTCGGCACGCTCTCGGAATGGTTCTGGGGAGTTCTCGGCATACCGAAGAATCTTATCGGCTTAGGTGACGGCGAGAAGAAGAACGAGATCATGGCGCCGCCCAAATGAGCCATCGGCTAATTCTCTATTCTCGAATCGACTGTTGCCTCTGCGAAGAAATGAAGGCGACCCTTCGCGAGATGGCCAAAAAAATACCCTTGGATCTAGAAGAGATCGATGTCGACGGCACGCGCGAGTTGCAGGAAAAGTACGGCGCAGAAGTTCCGGTGCTATTTGTCGATGGGCGCAAAGCGTTCAAGTATCGAGTAACCGCGAAAGAGCTGGAGAAGAGACTCAAAGAGACATCAACATAAGAGCGCTGTACAGCGATTGTATAACGGGCGTAACTGGGTCTGATCTAATCCGTACACTTACCGCAATAACGTACATTGTTGGGGGAAAACTATGCCTACACCGAACATTGTAAGGGACGCTAACCGACTTGTTTTTGGTGATTTATCTCACATCACTTGTTTCAGTTCCTTCCAAAAAGCGATCTTCGATGGCATGAGGAGAGGCTACGATCAGTATGTTCTAGATTTTCGTGATACCAACAGAGTGTTTCCTGACGCTGTTGTTCCGATTGCGGCATATCTAGATTTACACAAGCACGAAGGTTTGGAATTTGAAGTTAAAAGTCAAACCCCCGTTCTGGTGAAAAGTAGATTCATGAGCCCAATTACTGTTAACTCTGCGGGCAATAGGGAAAAGATCAGCCCAATTTCCACTGTGTGGAAGTTTGATCAAGCTGGCGAAGTAGGCGAAATAGTATCTTTGTTCGTTAACGCCTTCTCCACACATCACGCATGCGCAACGGGAGTACTAGAGAGTTTTGAGTGGTGTTTAAATGAAGTCATGGATAACGTTCTCCAGCATTCCAACGGTTCACCAGGCTTTGTGATGATGCAAATTCATCGGAACACTGAGCGAGTCGCGATTTGCATTGCAGATTATGGACAGGGACTTCTGCAATCCTTACGCGGCTCAAAGTATCAACCAACTACGTCTTTAGATGCCTTACCCTTGCGGTTAAACCAGGCGTGACACGGGATCCAAACATAGGCCAGGGAAATGGTCTTTGGGGGCTTTCAGAAATTGTTCGCACCAATAAAGGACGCCTGAATATTGTTTCGGGAGGTTCTTCCTTGTATTTTGACGGAGTTGAAACCAAGACTTTTCCGAAAATTCCTTCTAACTGGAATAAGCCAGGTGCTGTAATTGATTTTCAGATTAATACAAACCGGCCGGTGGACGTTAGTGCCGCCCTTGGGGGAGAGCAATACCAGCATATCAATTTGCGGATGGAGGCATTAGAAACCGAAACCGGTGAACACTTGATCAAAGTCCAAGATGTAGCGCATGGGACAGCGACCCGGCGGTCCGGAGAGAGGGTTAGAAATCTAGTGCTAAATACATTTGCTGAAGGGGCATCTCGTGTCATCTTGGAGTTTTCTGGTATTGGAATGATCAGCTCGAGTTTTGCTGACGAACTGATCGGGAAATTAGTCGCCCATTTTGGTTTTTCACTGTTCTGCCAAAAAGTCATGATTCGTCAAGTGAATCCGACTATACAAGCGCTGATTGATCATTCTGTCGCGCAACGAATGTCTTCGACGTTGGCATCGAAGGGGCTGCTATCGAGCGATGAACCGAAGCCGCCTGAAGAATAGTTTTTTTCTCATCTTGTGTGGTTTTGAGTAAAACACGTGTCTTGTGGTATTTAGCGGGTTGTATGATGACAACCTCGGCGAGATCTCGAGAAGGAGCTAATGAATGGCCAATGAAATCGTTTGGTGTTGATATCACAGTTTTGGACTTGGACCGGGCGGTGAAATTTTACTCGGAGGTTCTTGGTCAGGAAGTCAAGAAACAGGATTTTCCGGTAGTGACTCATTTTGAATTAGAAAAAGTTTGAAGCCTTCAAGAATCCTGGTACAGTCGAATGCATGAACCGCTCAAGAAAGGGGAAGCCGCCGAAGGACGCTAATCAACTAGCCACTGAGATCGTGCGGCCCTCTACAGAAGAACCTGCCAAAGAATCTCCCGAAGAACAGTCGAAGCGTTCCCCTATATCAGAGTACCTTGCCGAGATCGGGCGCAAGGGTGGGTTGAAGGGTGGGAGGGCTAGGGCCAAGAAGCTGTCAAAAAAACAAAGGTTGGAAATCGCACAAAGGGCAGCGCAACAACGTTGGAAAAAACACGCCGAAATCGACTAGTTCAACTTTGCCAAGTTCTGCAATTCAAGCTCTTCCACATCTCTCGTAAAATCAAATTCAAGCTCAATGGGTTCATTATCGTCGTTGTAGTTTTGATTGAAGCTGTCCATGTCGACCTTTAACTGGCTACAATCCCCAACTATCTGTTGTCGGCGCTGTTGAAGTGCGACTTCGATGAACGGCTTAGAACGGTCCCTCATATCTCCCCATAAGGACTCCTGCTTGCCGCTCTCGGGCTTGATTCGTGCGACGTGTTTTGCTCGCACGCTACGGCCCTGAGGATCTATGAAAAATTCCTCGCGCATCGCACGACCAAGCTCGCGGGCAAATTGGTCTAGCATGGCGGATGGATGAGGTTGCCATAGATTGTTTTGCATTGCCCATCGAGCAATCTGACGCTTGGTTGCTGGCCATTCATTGCCCGCCTTTCTGTAGTTCTCAACTATTTCCAAGAGTTGATCGTTATAGCTCGCCATTGACCTAACCTCCCTTAGATGTGTCAGTTTAATATTGGTTTGTGACCCCATCCATCAGTAAGCGCGGATTGAGTTATGATATGTCTAACTTTGTCCAACATGCCGCGATAGTATGACCAATGAATTTGCTTTCGGTGTTGCAGTTGCCCAACGACAATGCCCGGATGCACACGAATGCGTTTTGCAAAACTCATAACGCGCATTCGTCCGTATAAGGGGCGGACTCTACGGATAAAATTTTCGAGTTCCGCCTGTTGAACAAGAAATTCGCAAGCAAATAAATCAACTAATTTTTCATTCTCTGATTTATCTTCCCCCGGTTGTACTTCTTCCCCTACTAAATCAGTGTCTAGGCTCACGTTATTTCGTAAACCATCTCTGGCATTCACATGCCCCAGTTCATGAGACAGTGTGTGCCAAAACCAATCGATTCGATCGAATCTAATCGATAAAGCAATAACAGGCGAATTTTCATCGAGCCAAAACGTAACTCCATCTATCTGAGTTTTTGGCAACGGTTCTAGTATTACGAGCCTAATTCCACACTCCGCGAGAATCTTTGGGATGCGTCTTATTTCTTCCCTTTCCTCAAGGAGCACCTTTAGCCGATCCAATGCCTCATTGAATCGACCAACGGAGAAGCTCGCAGCGTGTAAGCCCTGCGCTAGATGCTTTGCTCGAAACAGCCAAGCCGATTGTGCTTGCGTAAGTTCCGGGTCTGAGGATGTCTTTCTGGCTGCATGTGAAAAGTACGGTTTCTGATCGAGACTCCCGACCTCGAAAAATTTCAATACTCTGGCCTCAAGCACGTCGACGTTTTCCGAAGGTTCAATCCATCCGCGCTTTAACATCTCCTTAATCGGTGCGAATGAATACAACTGAGCGCGATGCGCTATCGATTCATCGAAATTTTTAGTTTTCCATAGTTGATATTCGGACTGTAGATTCATCCAATACTGCGCACTGGTACCAAAGGCGTCGGCCAATGCCTTTGCGGTATCAGGTGTAATTGCTCGCTTACCTAACACCAGTTCGTTGATAACCTTCGGTGGGCAATCGATGACCGCTGCTAAATCTACCTGCTTCCAGTCCCGAGCCTCTAACTCCTCCTGAATAAATTCACCAGGAGGGAATGCTTCCGCGATTTGACGTGCCATATTACGACCTCCCCTAGTGGTAATCCTCAATCCCAACAATCAGAACCATCTTGCTTGAGCCTTCCCCGTGTAGCTCTAATATTAGCCTCCATTGCTTGTTAATTTTCATCGAGTGTTGATGCGACCGATCCCCCTTTAACTTCTCGAAGTGTAATGACTTCTGAGCATAAAAATCCCTCTCATCAAACGCTGATCTTATTTGCTGCATGCGCCTACGGAACCCCCTAACAATGGCTTCCGAATACCCCCCGTTGAACTTTGGATCAGTGTCTAGCTGATCTAGCTCTTTATCTTTGAAGCCGTAGTGCATTGGTGGTTAACTAAGCATTACCGCAATGTTTACAGGCTGTCAATACCCTTATACCCATCATACGGGTATTCTTTACCTGAGATTGCTTGAGCGGATCAAGTACGCCCTGGGACATGAACAAGCTAAACAAGAGAAGCGAGCGCAGATCATAAAGGATCTTGTCGAAGGCAATTCGCTTCGCGCTACAGCGCGCATGTGCGACGTTGCTTTCAACACAGTCTTAAAATTCTTGCCTCAGATCGGCAAAGCCCGCCAAGAGTATCAGGACAAGTCTGCGCGATCTTCCCTGTAAGCGGATTCAGTGCGATGAGATTTGGTCTTTCTGATATGCGAAGGAAAAGAACATCCCTGAAGAAATGAAAGGCGTGGCTGGCATCGGTGACGTGTGGACGTGGGTTGCCATTGATGCCGATAGAAAGCTAGTTCCCTCCTGGCTAGTCGGCAAACGGGACGCCGGGTATGCGTTCCGGTTCATGAGCGATGTAGCTGCCAGGCTCCAATCGAGTGCAGCTGACCACGGACGGCCTTAGGACTCATTTAGCCGCAGTAGAAGATGTTTTTTGGAGCCGACATTGATTATGCGATGCTCATAAGGGTATACGGCGAAGCAAGCGGGAACGATGCAGAGCGGCACTATAGCCCGGTGAATGCTGCGGTACGATGAAGCGCGATGTGACCGGCAATCCTGATCCAAGGCACATTTCAACAAGCTATTATATTGAACGCCAGAACTTAGCCATGCGCATGAGCATGAGGCGCTTTACCCGATTATCGAATGGATTTTCAAAGAAAATCGAGAACCACAATCGCCCGCTTGCGCTGCATTATATGTATTACAATTCCTGCCCGATTCTAAGAGCCTTCGCGTACCCCCGCAATGGAAGCCGGAGTCAGCAAGCATGTTTGGAAGGTCGAGGAAATTGCGGATCTTCTAAATTGAAAATGAGTCACTACCGATTTTCCAGGAATGATTGTCGGGATTTTGCCGCACAACGATGGCGAGGTTGGCGGTTGCTTATGTTGCGCGTGCGGACCGGCGATTCGGCGCAGATCAATTGTCGCTTTCTTGCCGCCGCCGGGGTCGATCGGTTTGTTTGAGGATCTTTTTGCGCAGGCGAATCGATGCCGGGGTCACCTCTACGAGTTCCTCGTCGGCAACCCACTCGATGCCTTCTTCCAGTCCCATTTCGCGATGCGGTGAGATGATAATGTTTTCGTCCTTACCGGCGGCTCGCATATTGCTGAGTTTCTTCTCGCGACAAATGTTCACATTGAGATCGTTGTCGCGCGAATACTCGCCGACGACCATTCCTTCGTAGACTCTGGTGCCCGGCGCGATGAAGAGCACGCCTCGTTCCTGCAGATGAAAAACCGCGTAAGGAGTGGTTTGGCCTTCGCGGTCGGCCACCATCGCGCCGTTGGTCCGGGATTGGATGCTTCCGTGCCAAGGCGACCAGCCGTTGAACAGCGCGTTCATGATGCCGGTGCCGCGGGTGTCGGTGAGAAAGCGCGAACGAAAGCCGATCAAGCCGCGCGACGGGACCGCGAATTCCAAGCGCACCCGACTCGATCCGGCATGAATCATTTTGGTCATTTTACCTTTGCGTACAGCCAACAGTTGCGACACGACGCCGATGAAGTCCTCCGGGGTATCGATTACCAGCAGCTCCATCGGCTCGTGGATCACGCCCTCGATCTCGCGTGTGACGACGGTGGGTTTTGAAACCTGGAGTTCATAGCCCTCGCGCCGCATCGTTTCAATGACAATGGCCAGGGCGAATTCGCCGCGGCCGGTGACCCGGAAAGCATCGGGAAGATCGGTTTCTTCGACGCGCAGGCTGACATTGCGGCGCTGTTCCAAGAAAAGCCGCTCGCGCAACTTGCGCGAAGTCACGAATTCGCCTTCGCGTCCGGACCAGGGGGAGTTGTTGGCACTGAAGACCATGGCGATGGTCGGTTCGTCGATACGCAACGGCGGCAGCGGTTGCGGCTTTTCACGGTCGGTGATGGTATCGCCGATACCGATGTCCTCGATGCCGGCGATCGCGGCGATGTCGCCGGCTTCAGCTTGTGCCGATTCGACCCTTTTCAGTCCTTGCCAACCGTAGACTTGGGTAATCTTAATATTTTCTTGCTTGCCGTCGACGCGGCACAGAGTGTATTGCCCGGGAGCCAACGTGCCGTTTTTGACCCTGCCGACGGCGAGCCTTCCCACATAGTCGCTGTAATCTAAATTGTTGGCTTGGAACTGTGTGACGGCGCGCGGATCCACGATCGGTCCGGGTAAGCACTGAACGATGAGCTCGAACATCGGCTTGAGATTTTCGCCGGCCTGTTTCAGGTCGCGTGTCGCCGTGCCGGCACGCGCATTGGTGTAGACTACCGGAAAATCGAGTTGGTCTTCCGTTGCATCGAGATCGATGAACAGGTCGTAGATTTCGTCGAGAACCTCTGCCACCCGGGCATCGGGACGGTCAATTTTATTGATGCAAATGATCGGCGGCAGATTGGCCTCCAGCGCCTTTTTCAATACGAAACGGGTCTGTGGCAGCGGCCCTTCGGAGGCATCGACAAGCAGCATCACGCCATCGACCATCGCCAGCGTGCGTTCGACCTCGCCGCCGAAGTCGGCGTGACCCGGCGTATCGACGATATTGATCTTGACGTTGCCGTAATGAATCGAGGTATTCTTGGCCATGATGGTAATGCCGCGTTCCCGCTCCAGATCCATCGAGTCCATGACGCGCTCGGCGACGTGTTCGTTGGCGCGAAAAATCCCGCTTTGATGCAATAGCGCATCGACGAGGGTTGTCTTGCCATGATCGACGTGAGCGATGATCGCTATGTTGCGGAGATCGTCGCGGCGGATGTGATGGGTTTGAGTCATACATCTTTATTAGGGAGGGATGGAACATTGTCAAGCGACGTGTTTTCGGTCACGTTTGGCGCGTTTCCTTGATAAGGCTTCTCCCCTGGAGTATTTTGATGGAATCAATGGGGCGACTTAAGATCTACCTTTGGCGCTATTGGCGCCTTTACCTGCTCGGCGGCCTGTGCCTTTTCGGCACCGCAACATTGGTGATGTGGATTCCCTGGTGGATCCGCGAGGCCGTGCGCATTCTCGAGGAAGGCGGATCGCTGCGCGACGTGACGTTCTACGCGGCGATCATTGGTCTGGCGGCGCTGGCGCAGGGCGGCATACGAACATACTCACGCGCCCTGATTTTCAACGCCGGCCGTAACGTCGAATACGACCTGCGCAACGATTTGTTCGGTCATCTTCAGAAACTGCCGCTGGCGTTCTACCAGTCGCGGAGAACCGGCGATTTGATGTCGCGGGTGATCAACGATATCTCGGCCGTGCGTGTGATGCTCGGTCCCGGCGTGCTCAACTTCGTCAACGCGCCGCTCTACTACCTGTACGCTCTCGCCTTGATGCTTTCGATGGACGTGCGCATGACCTTGGCGGCGTTGGCGCCCTTTCCGCTGCTGATTTATGCCGCGGCCAAATTCCGCGGCCGGATTATGAAAGCCTCCCTGGACGTTCAGCAGCAGATGTCCGTGCTGAGCAGCCACGTGCAGGAAAATCTTAGCGGCATGCATGTGGTCAAAGCTTATTCGCAGGAGAAGTTTCAAACCCAGCAGTTTGTCGCGCTCAACGCAGACTTCCAAATCAAAAGTTTAGATCTGGCGCGGTTGCGCGGCATCGTCACGCCGATCATGCAAGGCATCAATGGACTGACCGTTTTGATCGTGATCTGGTATGGCGGCGTCCGAGTGATGCGCGGCGATTTGCTGGTCGCCGATATCGTTGCCTTTATCGCTTATCTTAACGTTCTGGCTTGGCCCACTGCGGCGTTCGGCTGGATGTTCTCGCTGGTCGAGCGGGGCCGCGCCGCCATGAAGCGATTGGAGGAGATTTTGAACACGCAGCCGGCGATCGCCAGCCCGACGACAGCCGTGCCGGTCCGCGGGCTGAAAAACGGCGTGGAGTTCCGCGATGTTTCCTTTGTCTATGAGAGACAGAGTAACGGCCATCCTGCCTTGGAAGGCATCAACTTTTCGCTGCCGGTGGGCAAATCCGTCGGGCTGGTGGGCCGAATCGGTTCAGGAAAGAGCACCATCGCGCAGTTAGTGCCGCGTCTTTTCGATGTCGCCCTCGGTGAGATTCTCGTCGATGGACAGGATATCCGAAAACTGTCCTTGCGCGGATTGCGCAAGCTCTTGGGCTATGTTCCCCAGGACCCGTTCCTTTTTTCGACTTCGCTCAGACGTAATCTCGCGTTCGGCCGAGACGTTGTATCTGACGAAGAGTTACAACACGCCGTAAGCATCGCCAAACTCGACCGCGATTTGGAAATTTTTCCCCGAGGCCTCGATACCGTTGTCGGCGAACGGGGCGTGACGCTCTCCGGCGGTCAGAAACAAAGGGCCACTCTGGCGCGCGCCCTGGTGATGGATCCGCCGGTGCTGATCCTCGATGACTCCTTGTCGAGCGTCGACGCGCAAACTGAAGCGGAGATTCTGCAGGGCTTACGTTCGTTTCTCAGAGAGAAAACTTGCCTGATCATCTCGCACCGGATTTCAGCGGTGAAAGACGCGGACGAAATTCTCGTTCTGGACGAGGGCAGTATTATCGAGCGCGGCAGCCACGATCAACTCGTCGAACGCGGCGGGGTATACGCCGAACTGTACCAGCAGCAACGGCTGACCGAGGAGTTGGAGCAAATTTAAGTGGCCGATTTGTCGCACCCGGAAGAAATCCTCGGTAAGGCCTACGATCTGCGGCTGATCAGGCGGTTGTGGAAGTTTATTACTCCCTACAAGCGATTGTTTTGGTTCGCCATGCTGCTGCTTCCGCTGCAGCAAGCCTTCGGCCTCGCCCAGCCGTACCTCATGAAGGTCGGCATCGATCAATATATCGCGCAGCGCGATCTCGGGGGGTTGCAGACCGTCGGCTTGCTTTTCCTTGGCGCCCTTGCGGGCGAGACGGTGATGGTATTTTTTCACTACTACCTCACCATGGCGGTGGCGCAGCGCTGCCTCGCCGATCTGCGGGCGGAGATTTTCTCGCACGTGCAGAAGTTGCCGATGAGTTATTTTGACCGCAATCCGGTCGGCCGGCTGGTCACGCGGACGACCACGGATGTCGACGTCTTACAGGAAATGTTTTCTTCCGGAGTGATGACGCTGATCTCGGATTTCCTTATGGTTGTCTGGATCGTCGGCATCATGTTCTATCTGCACGTGGAACTGGCGCTGGTTTCGCTGGCGCTGATCCCGCCGATGGCGTTCGCCATCAATTTTTTCCGCGTCAAGGCGCGTCATACGTACCGCCAGATTCGCGAGCGCATCGCGCGCATCAACGCCTATCTGGGCGAAGCGATCTCAGGCATGGCCGTTATTCAACTCTTTGCCCGGGAGGAAAAGACCTATCGCGAGTTTGACGAGCTTAATGCCGACCATCGGGACGCTTATCACCTCTCCAACGTCTATGAGGCGGCGCTGTACTCGATGGTCGAAGCGGCAGGCTCGGTGAGTGTTGCTCTCCTGCTTTGGTACGGCGGCGGCGAAGTCCTGCACGGCGTGATCGGCATCGGCACAGTGGTGGCGTTCAAGGAATACATCCACCGATTTTTCGTCCCGTTGCGGGACTTCAGCCAGAAATACGCGGTGATGCAGTCGGCCATGTCATCGGCGGAAAGAATTTTTCAGCTGCTCGATACGCCGGTGACGATCGACAGTAGTAAAAATGCCGTGGTTCCCAAACCGTTTCGCGGCGAAGTGGCCTTCGATAATGTCTGGTTTCATTACAAAGCCGACGATCCGGTGCTCAAGGGTGTGTCTTTCCGCATCGCTCCGGGAGAGAAGATCGCGTTGGTCGGAGCCACGGGCTCCGGCAAAACCACGACGATCAAGTTACTCAATCGCTTTTACGACATTCAGAAAGGCTCGATCAAAGTCAGCGGCGTCGATGTTCGTGATTGGGACCTGCAGGCGCTGCGCCGGCATATCGGCGTGGTCTTGCAGGATGTGTTTCTTTTTTCCGGCGATATCCGGACCAATCTGGCGCTCGGCGACCGCTCGGTGCCGATCGAGCGCATCGAGAAGGCGGCTCATTTCGCCAATGCCGATAGTTTTATTCGGCGGCTTCCTGAAGGGTTCGGCGCGCAGGTTAGGGAGCGCGGCAGCAATTTCTCCGGCGGTCAGCGGCAGTTGTTAGCGCTGGCGCGGGTGCTGGTGTTTCAACCGGAGATCCTGGTCATGGACGAGGCGACCTCCAGCGTGGATACCGAAACCGAGGCGCTCATACAAGACGCGCTGGAGCGAGTCATGCGGGACCGCACCTGTTTACTGATCGCGCACCGCCTCTCGACGATTCGCAATGCCGACCGCATCATCGTGCTGCACCATGGCGAAGTGCGCGAGATCGGCTCGCATGCGGAATTGATGGAAAAGCAGGGGATCTATCATCGTCTCTATCAGCTGCAGTATGAGCGCGAGGAGCTGAAGCTTGCGGTCCAAGAGACCGAGCCTAAGGTTTATGGCTAAGGATGGGCGATCAGCCGTTTGGCCGCGCTCACTCACTGCCCTCGGTCCAACTCGCGCGACGGCCCGGAACTTGTTTTGGCTCCTAGCCATGGCCGGGGCCCTGAGTTGTCTGCTTTCCGGTTGCTCGCCCGTTTACCTCATCCGCGCGGCCTACGAAGAAGGGAAAATCCTGTGGCGGCGCCAACCGATTGTCGAGCTTCTGGCGACGCCGGATCTACAAGACGATACCAAAGAAAAACTCACGCTTGTGTTGGCAGCGCGCGAATACGCGCAGAACGTCCTGAGTCTCAACGTCGCCGGCAGTTATGCAAGTTACTCCTACATCGACCGGCCGAACTTAACTTATATCGTCATGGCCGCCCCGAAGACCGAGTTGCGGCCCTATACCTGGTGGTTTTTAGTCGTTGGTCACGTGCCGTACAAGGGATTCTTTTCCAAAGGCGAGGCACAGGCGGAAGTCGAACGTCTCCAGACCGAAGGCTATGACACCTATGTTCGAACATCCGCGGCATTTAGCACGCTGGGCTGGTTTGACGATCCGCTGCTGTCGCATTTGCTCAAATACGACAAGGTGGCTCTCACCGAAATCGTGTTCCACGAGCTTTTTCATAACACGCTTTATATCAATGGATCGGGTGCGTTCAACGAGAGCGCGGCTAATTTCGTCGGCCATCGCGCGGCCATCGATTTTTTCCGCCAACGATCCGGCCCAGACAGCCCGGAACATCGACGGGCGGTTCGGACCTGGGAAGAAGAGCGGGAGTTTGGCGAATTTATCGCGCAAGTCGTCCGTACCCTCGCCGGTCTCTATCGCCGGGATATCGCGAGGACAGACAAGCTGCGCCTGCGCGAAGAAGTGTTCTCGCGCAGCCAATCCGAGTGGGCGCGGCGCATCGCGGAGAGGCCGTCGCATCGCTTTCGCGGCTTTGTGCAACAGCCGCTCAACAACGCCGTGCTCATGCATTATGTCGTCTATTTGAAGGACCTGCAGCTCTTCGAGTCGCTGTACGAGTATGAGGGAGGAAATCTGGTCCGGACGATTGCGTCTCTGCGTCAAGCGACGAAGCACGGCGGCGAGCCGTTCGATGCAATAAGAGCTTGGCGTGACAGACAGCCATACGAGAAGAGCGTGCCGGCGGGTTGACGACAAAAGAGCCGATCACCAAAGCTCTTTTGTTGCTTCGTGGAAGCGCCGGATTGCCTCGATGTGAGCGGCAGCGGTCGCGAACCCGGCTTTCATGGTATTCACGCTCAGGTGGGTTGCCCCAAGCTCTTTCCAAGCTCGTATCTGTTGATGCCAAGTCTGCGCCGATTCCTGGTTTATTGTGATCCGGCCTTCGATACCGATAGCTTTCGGATTCCGTCCAGCCTCTCGAGCATAAGCTGCTATTTTCTCGATGGCCGCGCGGCATTTTTCGTCCGGAGGGAGTTGAGGAAACCAGCCGTCACCGACACTTGCGAGACGCCGTAACACGCGATCATCGCCGCCGCCGAACCAAATAGGAATCGGCCGCTGGGTTGGCAATGGATTGATTCCGGCATCTGTTATCTTGTGCCATCGTCCTTCGAATGTGACAAGTTCGTTGGTCCAGAGCATGCGCAGCACTGCGATCTGTTCCTCCGATCGCCTTCCCCGATTCGCAAACGTCTCATTGAGCGCTTCATATTCAACTCGGTTCCAGCCGATACCGATGCCCAGACGCAAACGGCCACCGCTTAAAAGATCCAGTGCCGCCGCCTGTTTGGCAACCAATGCAGTCTGGCGCTGTGGTAGTATCAAGATGCCTGTGACTAACTCGATAGTCGTTGTCAGCGCGGCCAAATAGCCGAACAGGACCAGCGGTTCATGAAAAGCGCTTTGATGGGTATAAGGCGGCCGCCAACCCGGCCGGCTGGCCGGATTGGCCCCTAACACATGGTCATAAGCCAGGATATGGCGGTAGCCGAGCTGTTCGGCGGTCTGGACGAAGTCGCGGATCGCCGCCGGATCGCTGCCAATTTCTGTTTGCGGGAAAACCACTCCAATTCGCATAGATTTTCTCCTTATTATAATGATTAATGGCGCTATCTTGACTGTTCTGTAACTTGGGGCTTGCTTTTTGTAAAGGTCGTGCGCAGATTCCTATGACGGCGTATGTGGCTTGACATCGACTTGCGATGTCGTACCATACGACGACAAAGGGGGGACGTATGAACGCGTTTCGCACTACTATCTTATTAGCAATGCTGACGGCGCTGCTTGTCTGGGCCGGTGGCATTCTGGGCGGCCAACAGGGAGCAGTGATTGCGTTTGTGATTGCCGCCGCAATGAATTTCTTCAGTTACTGGTTCAGCGATAAGATCGTCATCAAAATGTATCGAGGCCAAGAGGTAACGGCGCAGGATGATCCGGAGCTTTACGGGATCGTGCAGGATCTCGCCCAGCGCGCCGGGCTGCCGATGCCTAAAGTTTATACGCTACCGCAAGACACGCCGAACGCCTTTGCCACCGGTCGCAATCCGCACCACGCCGCAGTGGCAGTCACGTCAGGTATTCGCCGAATTCTCGATAAGCGGGAACTGTCCGGTGTCCTGGGGCATGAATTGGCCCACGTAGCTAATCGCGACATTCTGGTAAGCACGATCGCGGCCACCTTGGCAGGCGCTATCAGCTATCTGGCAACGATGGCGCAATGGGCGGCGATATTTGGCGGAGGCCACAGAGACCGCGAGGGAGGTGGTGGCGGTATGATCAGCCTGTTGGTGATGATGATCGTCGCGCCGCTTGCCGCCATGCTGATTCAAATGGCGGTGTCGCGGTCACGGGAGTATGGAGCCGATGTCGGCGGGGCCAAGACCACGAGAGACCCGCTCGCCTTGGCCAGCGCTTTACGCAAGCTGCACTTAGGTTCGCAGCAGATTCCTCTCGAGACGAGCCAGGCCACGGCCAGCGCCACGGCACATATGTTTATCGTTAATCCGCTTACCGGCGGCGGAATGGCTGCGATGTTTAGCACGCACCCGCCAATGGAAGAGCGAATTGCCCGCCTGGAGGCGATGGCAAAAGACCATAGTTACATGCAGCGTTAATCGCAGTTCACTTCGCCGATATCTTCGGCGACAGCACTTTCTCTTCCAGCCAGGCCGAGAGGTCGGAAAGGCTTCTCGCCCTGATTTCATGGCCCATCTCATACTCCCGGTAGGTGAGCGATACTCGCGCTTGACGAAGAGTTTCCACTGAGCTCCTTGCCCGGTCGATCTCAATCGTCGAGTCTTGAGTGCCGTGTTGAACCAGCGTCGGCAAGGGCTGCCGCGTAGCGCCGAGCGAAAGATGGGGAACGAGTTCCCGTGGCAGCCAGGTGCTCAGCGCAACCAGCGCGGCAAAGCGATCCGGCTGCGCCAGTGCCAAACTATAGGCCATCACCCCGCCTTGACTGAAGCCAAGAACCAGCAGTTTCGTCGCGTCGATGGGATACCGCGTCATGCATTCGTCGAGAAATCGGTAAAGCTTTTGCCGGGACTCGAGGATTGCTGCAATATCCGGGGGGCCACCCAAGCTCATCGGATACCAAGCATAACCGGTGGCTTCCGATCCGATCGGCGTCTCCAAGGGACCTTGCGGGCAGATGACAAAAAAGCGGCCATCGCAAATATGGGGAGCGAGACCAAGCAGATCGAGAGCGTTCGCGCCGCGGCCGTGCAGCGTCAAAATGGTCGGATGAGGACCTTGGCCCTCAGGCTGGTATAGGGTGTGAATCAGTTCCATAAAGAACCTCCGACCATCTTTTGATCGAGCGATTGGATGGTATGTTCATGCTTGCGCGCTCATTCTGTTCCCGTCAATCCTTCATCGCTTCCAAGCTTCCTAAAGCTTTTCTAATAGGCACGACCACGGCAACAACAGCCAGAGCGAATGCAGTCAGGAGAGAGGGGGCAATCAGCCACGGTGTCACGGTTTGAGTTTCGCCGGAGCGTAGGGATTGGCTCGCGAGTAGATAAATCGGCCAGGCTTCGACCATCACCGTGAGTCCGATGAAGCCGATGCTGAAAATCATACAGATCGCGCCGCCGAAGCTGGTGGAAATTTCCGCAACATGATCATAAGCAAACCTCGGATAGATTGCGCCGACGCCGACACAGATCGCGGTAATTCCGAAGGTCATCGCAAAAACCGTCACCAATGACAGCATCATCATCCATGCCGGTACGCGCAGCATCAGATTGCTGGCGAAGACCAGTAATTCACCGATCAAAAGAAGGGGTAATAGGTTAAGCCAAAACTTGCTCCACAGAAGCGACTTCAACGATATCGGCGCGGTTTGCAAAAGCCAGAATGCTTTCCCTTCGAGACTGACTGCGGGAAAGGCAAAGCGCATGGCGACGGCACTGAGAACGAAACCAACGAGTGCCAGATTGGCGAACGAAACGACAATTCTTATCGTTTCCGCCGGCATTGGCGACCGATCGAGCGGCAACACTTTGAAATTGTAAAGATAAACGACCACCAGCGCGACGAGAAGAAATACTTGAGACCACTGAGTGGCATCGCGCATGAAAGTCTTGATGTCTTTGACCATGACGGCTTGGACCACCGGAGAGAAAGGTCGGGTCACTAGGAAGATAACCCTATCGAGCCATTCGAGTTTGCGCCGCCCCTGCCTGGATTCCTGTGCTTTGGACCAGCCGTCCAAATAGACCGCGCTCGATATCCACGACGTGGCGAGGGGGAAAAATAGCGCGTAACTCGCCATCAGCGCGTAATAAAAACCTTGGTCCGTAGATCGCTGGAACAAAGTTCCAGCCAAAATTTCGGCGGACCAACTGCTTGGCAGGTAGGGCGAAGACGGTGTTTCCATGGCGGTTAAAAACTGGACGAAGTGTCCGAAGCTCTCCGGCCGGACCAGCCGTTCCGGCTGGGACAAGCGGAAGAGAAAATAGATCACAATGAATGCGAACAGACCGACAAAAAAAAGTATGTCGCGGACTCGCTTGGCGGGAAGAAAATAGACAAAAAGATGAGTGACCAAGACGCCGAAAGAAGCGGGGATGATTAAGAATAAAGGCAGGCATAGAATCACCCATAGGTAAAAAAGAATCCCGCCGCCGAAAACAGCGCCGTAAGCGGCAAAGATCGGTAAGCTGAAGAACAGCACCATCCAGGAAGAATTGGCGGTGGTGATGATCAGGCGCGAATAGTAGAACAAATCCTGCGACAGCGGCGTCGACATAATCAAATCCAAGTCGCGGGCCAGAAAAAAAGCCGATAGCGCGGTGATCAAGTTGCTGAACAGCAGCATCGACAGAAAAGTCAGAAGAACGATCAGCAACAGCTGATAGGCGAGAGCCGGGCCGAGCTCATGAACCGATTGGAAATACGTCAGGACGCGGCGGATCACGTAAAAAGTGCCAATCCAAAAGCCGATGCTCAAGGCGAACAAAAAGGAGCGACGGCCCCAGCGATCGCCGCCACGGCGAAATTCGTTCTTCCAAGATAACCACGTGGGCGAGAGCAGGAGTAAGACGGAAGTCAAAGCTGTCGGTCCCTCTCGATGACCGCTAGGTCATCCTGTTGCCGGGTCAGTTCGAGGAAAACATCTTCCAAATTCCTGTCCTGCGCGCGCGTGAGACGATGGAGATCGGCCATGGTGCCGCTGGCGATCAGATGGCCTTTCTGAATGATACCGATCCTGTGGCAAACTTCTTGCGCAACGCTGATGCTATGCGTCGAGAGAAAGATCGCCGTGCCGGCTCTTGCCAAGGAGCGAAATAAATCCTTGAGAGTGCGCGCGCCTTTCGGGTCCATGCCCACCATAGGCTCGTCGACAACCAGAATGCGCGGCTCATGGACGAGCGCGGCGCACAACACCAGACGCTGTTTCATGCCGTGGGAGAAACCTTCCACCAGCTCGTCCTGCCAATCGAGCAATTCGAGATGTTCCAGGAGCTCCGCAATCCGGCGCTGCAATCGCGCCGAGTCCATGCGGCGTAATTTGCCGATGAAAATGAGAAACTCCTTGGCGCTGAGTTTCTCATAGATGAAAGGGCGGTCGGGAATGAAGCCGGCGATGGCTTTGGCTTGCTCGGGCTCGCGCTCAATGTCATGGCCGCCGAGAATCACCTGTCCCGAGGTCGCCTTCAAGATGCCCATCATCACCCTGATGGTGGTGGTTTTCCCGGCGCCATTGGGACCAAGGAAGCCGAAGATCTCGCCCTCGGAGACTTCGATGTTCAAGCCATCGACGGCGGCCAGGCGGCCATACTGCTTGCGTAAATCAACGATGCGTATCATACGACTTTATTTTGAACCCCCGGGTTTTCATTGCCGCCGGTCGCTCGTTTCCATTGCAGCCGCTGCTTGCATGGAGTTCGCAATCCCAGGGTGCTAACCCTCTTCCAGAACTTCTATTTTTAAGTGGCCGATCAACTGCAGAACATTTACCTGCCGGTCAATTTCGCCTTCGATGAATTTAATATGAGTGACATCGGCGGGAAATTGATCGAGCACCGAGTCCAGCGAGATCCAGGTGCCGAGCCACACTTCGGACCAGGCGTGGTAGTAGAATGCGTTACGCAGATAGACGACACCGACGACGGTTCTGGCCGGAATACCCGCGGCGCGCGCCAGTGCGTTGAACAGCACCGTGTGTTCGTTGCAATCGCCTTTCCTGGTTTGTAAAACTTCGAGAGCGTTGGGAACGCTTACCGTGGGCTCTTTCTTTATTTCCTTATAAACCCAGTTCTTCAGACGCAGAACGGCTTTAAGCGCATCGGTCTCGGAGCCAAGGATTTGCCGGGCAAGGTCGCGAATCCGCGGATGATCGCTTTGCAGGAAAGCGGTCGATTGTAAGAATGAGCTGAAGCGGCGGTCTTGCAGCGGAATTTGAAAAGTGTCGGACGGACTGACTTTTTCCCGTTCAACCCGAAGTTCATTTTCGCTCAACTGCTGACGGCCCTGGTTCAAGCCAAAGTTTGCCAGATTAACTCCGGTCAGTTTTAGCCGAAGCACACTTCTGCTCTCCGGCTCGGTAATGGTCGCGCCGACAGGAACCGAGCTTTGAGCAATCATGTCTAACGGAACGGCGCGCGAACCGGTGAAACCTTTCGCTTCTTGCTGCGTTTCACGCAGGAGAGCAAATCCACCGGGACTTTCTTCCTTCAGGGTACGGCCTTGGCCATCGATCCAGGAAAGGACGGAAAGCCCTTTGAATTTTTGTCGGAAGCGGATGGCCGGTTCCCTCTTATTGCCGATTAAAGTCTGCTCTCGTGCTTCAATGACGACCGAGGTTATTTGTTGCGAGAGAGTCGACGGATCGAAGGTGGCGAAGAAATGTTCTTTGCCGGGTTCTAATTGTTGGGTTGCGACCAAAGGTTTGAGAGCGGCGAGCAGGTAAGGCGGTTGTGTCAGCGCGATTTCCTGCGCCGACGTGTGGCCGGCGGATTCGATTTCGAGCTGCAGTTTGCCGGGTACGACTTTGCCGCGGGACTTGAAATGAACATCGTTGGATTGGAGCTCGAAGTCGAAGTTTTTGAGCACCCATTCTTTGTCGACATTCATGGCCAAGCGGGTTGAGGCGTTCCGCGTCGTTCCCATTAGATTTAGGCGCAACATCGAGTCGTCTGTTAACTGATAGCCGTCCAGATGGGGTTCGATGGTTTGGGAGGTATAGCCGATTTTTTCGCCGCGGTAATAGATTCCCCACCATTCCTGGCGCGGTTCTGTGATCATTTCCGTGCCGCGGACGAAAAGCGGCGGCGGGGGCGCCCAGATCTGGCGTTTGATGAGCAGGAAATTCATCACACACCAGAACAGGACGATGGCAAGGCCAATGGAATGTTTCAAAGTCATGCTGTAAAACACAGCTATGCTAAAGGCAAAGGCGCAGCAATTCAAACTCGGTGGACGCAAATGTCGGAATCCACGCCGCAATTGAAGTTCGCGGCCGACCGTATGCTTGGCCGGCTGGCGAAATGGCTGCGGGTGATCGGCCAAGACGTCATCTACGGCCGGCACCTGTCAGGCTATGGTTTGATCCGAGCGGCGCGCCAGCAGGGTCGCGTTATCCTTACCCGGGACCGCGGCTTGCGGCTCAGGCAACCACCGGAGTTTGTTTTCATTGAAAGCAATGATTTTCGCGAGCAGCTCCGTCAGGTTGTCGAGAAGTTTAGTCTGACTTGGCGTGATGATCTTTTCAGGCGTTGTCTTTCATGCAACGGCTTGCTGCAGCCGCGCTCGAAGGATTCGGTGAGGGATCGGGTACCTGAATACGTCTTTTCAACCCAGGAGATTTTTTTTTGGTGTGCCGGATGCCGCCGTATCTACTGGCCGGCCACGCATCATCAAAAGATGCTCCGAGAACTGCAACAATTGGGATTTAGATAACCAAACCTGAGCAGATGCCGATTTCCTGCATAAACCGCCTAGAATTTGCTGCTTTCCTATGCTAAATAAATGATCTGCTTAATTGCTTGTATAATTCATCTTGTGGCGGAATTAAGTTAGAAAAATTACCCAACTTATTTCCCCGGTAGCTCAGTCGGTAGAGCAGTTGGCTGTTAACCAATTGGTCGGGGGTTCGAGTCCCTCCCGGGGAGCCAGTTAGACCAGAAAAGCCCTTTGACATCACTGTCAAAGGGCTTTCTACGTATGTCACGGCTCCTGAACACGAGAGTTGCCGGTGAACTTACAAGCTCCGATAGACGTCGTAAACTCATGCAGCGAGGGCAAATATTATTATTAAGTAAGTCTTTTAATCACTTCAACGAGTACTTCCGGAGAGATCGGTTTGGCGAGAAATTCCACGATCCCTGATTCCAGTCCCTGCGTGACTATCTCTTCGCGGTTCCAGCCTGAGCATGCCACGATGGGGATCTGATTAGTTTTGGGATTCTCTTTTATTGTTCGTGCCGTTTCGAAGCCACTGGAATCAGGCAACGAGATATCCAATAAAATGAGATCGGGATTTTCCGCCAGGCTCATTTTTATTCCGGTGCACCCGTCTGCAGCTTGAAGGGTTTCGTAGCCCAGATGACCTAGGGTGATAGTGAGCACACGGCGAACGTTGGGATGGTCTTCGATTATCAGGATCTTCTTGGGAGGGGGCGGAGTTGTTGTTCGTGTTACAGTGAACCACTGGCATTTTCCTTCCCTCTGCTTCTCAACACAACCGGAACACAAGCGATCCAAAGGCGGATCGCCGTTGTCTTTTTCCTCATAGCCCGAGTTAGGCCAATTCTCACAATTCGAGCAGAAGTGCCAGAGATCCGCATGCTGCAGTCTTCGAAAGGAAGCTTTTGTCGCCATTTTGCGCGTAAAATGCAAACCTCATACCCGCGCGGAGTTGGCAGGTTTTGACCAGAAGAGTCATTCAGAGTGCCAACGAGTCATATAAAGGTCTTTATTTTAAACCGGTAAAAATGCCGTTCTTCGAGCAATCAGTCGTGCTGATCGGCAGCAAATCGAATGCGACACAAAAATCGTCGCTTTTCGCGTCTTTGGATAATCGCGTTCACAAGATTGACAAAGCAAGCGTCTTGCTCTTAAAAGTGGCGATAAGGAATACTTCCCGGAGCAATCGACAACAAGTAATTTATTGCCGGTAGGTGAAATTCGCTCATGAATGATGAATTGATCCCGCACGACGTACGGCAATTTGTGCTCGACAGAATCGATTCTGTCGCACATCTGGAGGCATTGCTGCTGCTTCGCAGCAAGCCGGACGAAGAATGGAGTTGCGAAACTGTGGCGAACAGGCTTTACATCGATCAACGGCAGACAGCCGAGCTATTGGCTCGGCTGTCTGCGGACGGTTTCGTCACGGCCACGGTAGGGCAGTCTTCTGTATATCGATACCAGCCGGCTTCGATGGAGCTGCAACAGATGGTGGATCGCCTGGCCGAAATCTACTCCAAGCATCTTGTGCCGATTACCAATTTGATCCACTCCAAGCCGAAAACGAGAGTTCAAGAATTTGCTGATGCCTTCAGGCTGAGAAAGGACAAATGATATGGCCGGTGTATTTTACACGCTCTGTACGATTACGGCGTTTTTTTGTTTTTGTTTGCTGCTGCGGGCCTATTATCGTAGCCGCTACAAACTGCTGCTCTGGGGCAGCCTGTGCTTTTTAGGACTGACCCTAAATAATGGTTTATTGGCCGCGGACAAGTTACTGCTCGGACCGGAGGTGAATCTTTTTACCTGGCGGCTGGTGCTCGCGCTGATTGCGATGATGGTTCTGTTGTATGGAATAATTTGGGATGTCGACTGAGGGTGACGTATGGATCTTCTACTATTGGGCGCCGTTTCGATGGCTTCATTGATTGCAGGGTTATTCTTCCTTCGGTTTTGGCGAGACACCGGCGACCGGTTTTTCCTTTTTTTTGCTATTTCCTTTCTGGTCGAAGGGATGAATCGAGCCGCGCTGGGATTAACCAATGATCCCAATGAGGGCCGACCGTTTTTTTATTTTGTTCGATTTCTTTCGTTTCTCCTTATCCTCATTGCCATTGTCCAAAAGAACATGACCAAAGATACACGGGGGAAATACTCCCGAACTGATAAGAGCTGAACTTGAAAATCCATCGATGCGAACTAACTTTCGTTATAGATCCGGCGCAGCGATGGGTATTCTTTCCGCCCGGTTGACCGGCGCAATAGGAATTTTGCGGCGAATGAGTCTTTTAAGATTTTTCTGGGTCAGGTCTCTGGCGGATCGCGCTACTGAAGTCTGTTCTCCGGCCCCCTGGCGACTTCAAGCACGGTTTTGCGTTACTGGCTTTGGCCGCGCCGGCAATTTTTTCCAGCACCTCGTCCAACTGATAGGGCTTCATGATGACGCCGCTCAGTTCCTCCTTGGCTAACTCGGACTCCAGCTCAGAAGCCATAAACCCAGTAGCAAATATGGCTTTTACGAAAGGATCGATTTCTTTCATTTTTCGGAAAGCTTCCCAGCCATTTAACTTTGGCAATCCGAAGTCCAGAACCACGACCGCGATCTCGTCCTTATGGCGTCGATGCATCTCGACAGCTTCAGCGCCGTCCGCCGCTGTGAGAACCCTGTAGCCGGCGCGCTGCAAATGTATTTGCATCAGACGTACTTGATGCGGTTCGTCGTCGACGAAAAGAATCATTTCACCTTCGCCAACCGTTTTTTCGGGTTTTTTCTCAATGCCTTGCTCTTGAATATTCTCGAGTTCAGCTTGGTCCTTTGGAATGGGTAGAAAGATGCGAAAGGTTGCGCCTTGACCCGGTTCGCTCTCGACGTCGATGATGCCGCCATGTTTACCGACAATGCCATAGACCACGGCGAGGCCTAAGCCGGTTCCTTCTCCCAGCTGTTTAGTCGTAAAGAAGGGCTCGAAAATCCGGTTTAAGATGGTCACATCCATGCCGATACCGTCATCCTTCACGGTTATGCAGCAATACCGTTCTTCCCGGGCTTCTTGGGATATCTTGCGCAGTTCGCGTCCGCTAACGATCTCCGTGGTGACGCTGAGTTTTCCCCCTTCCGGCATCGCATCGCGAGCGTTCAAGCACAGGTTGAAGACGGCCTGGTGAATTTGATTCTGGTCAGCCATGATCGGCGGCAGGTCCGGGCGCAAATTCCACGTTATGTCAATGGTCTTGGGAAAAGTATCATTGAGAATGCCTTGTAGCTTCTGCAGTACGCCAGTCACCTTGACGGGCTCGAATTTCGTGTCCGCTTTACGGGCCATGGCCAACAGCTGCTGGACCAAGGAAACCCCTCGTTCCACCGTCTCAATAATCACATCGACATTCTCGGAATTTTTATCTTTATTGGCTGTATTCTCCCGAATCAAATTGGCATAGCCGGAAATAATATTGAGAATATTGTTAATATCATGGGCAATCCCGCCGGCCAGCGTGCCGATACTTTCCATTTTTTGAACCTGAAGAAGCTGCTGCTGCAGCTTCTCCCGTTCGCCGATCGTATGAGCCAACTCAGCCGCGTTTTCCACGTATCGCTCTTCGAGATCGGCATTGAGTTTTCGCAGCTGCTCTTCGGTGTTCTTGCGACTGGTGAGATCCCGAAATATCGCGGAAAAACCAATCAACTCGCCATGATCATCGCGCAGCGCAGTGATCACCACATTGGCCCAGAACCGTGAGCCGTCCTTGCGCAGGCGCCAGCCTTCTTCCTCATAGCGGCCCGCGACTGCGGACTCCCTGAGCGCATGGGCCGGTAACCCCTTCTCATGGTCTTCGGAGACATAAAAGCTGCCGAATAATTTTCCGGTCGCTTCCTGCTGCTTCCAGCCGACTATCCGCTCGGCGCCCAGATTCCAGCTAGAAACCCGGCCGCTTGGATCCATCATAAAGACAGCATAGTCCTGCAAGCTTTCCACAACTAGCCGAAACCGCTCCTCGCTCTGGCGGATGGCTTGCTGCTTCAACTGCTCGTTCTTATGAAATAAGTCGACGAAGACCGAAACCTTAGATTGGAGCACTTGCGGCACGACCGGCTTGAACAGATAATCCACAGCTCCGCTGGCGGCTCCCCGGAAGATATCCGATTCCAGAGTATCGATGGCGGAAATAAAAATGATTGGAGTATAGCGAAACCGCTCCCGCTGGCGAATCAGCGCGGCAGTCTCAAAACCGTCCATCACCGGTAGCCGCACGTCCAGCATAATGAGGGCAAAGTCCTCTCGCAGCAGATGACGGAGCGCCTCAGTGCCTGACGAAGCTGTGAAAATGTTCCGCCCCGGCCCTGAAAGCAATGCCTCCATGGCCGAGAGCGTCTTCACGTCATCGTCAACTACGAGGATGTTCGCCGTTGATTCGTTCATCATAAAGGACTCCCTGGGTTGTCTGTTTGCCGAAAAGCCAGATACGGAGCAATCCGAGCAATTCCTCGGTATTGACCGGCTTGGCGATATAGTCCGAAGCCCCCGCTTCCAGGCATTTTTCGCGGTCGCCTTTCATGGCCTTCGCGGTCAGAGCGAGAATCGGGAGGAGCCTGTGTTTTGGGGTGTTGCGGATAATGCCCATGGTTTCATAGCCGTCCATATCCGGCATCATAATATCCATGAGCACGGCATCGACCACCTGAGCGCGATTTAACAGGGAGACTGCTTCTTTACCGGTTTCCGCGCTGATTACGCGGATGCCGTGTTGCTCGAGTAAGCTGGTCAAAGCAAAGATATTGCGCACGTCATCATCGACGACCAGCACCGTCTTACCCTTAAGCGCCTCATCGCTATGCCGTAACCGTTCCAACATTTGTTGCTTGGCCGGAGGCAGTTCGGCTGTAACGAGATGCAAAAACAATGACGTTTCATCGAGCAGACGCTCGGGAGATTGCACGCCTTTAACGACTACGCTTTCAGCCATCTGCGCCAGCTGAAGTTCGTCCTCCTCGGTCAAATCCTTGCCCGTAAACACGACGATCGGTAGATCCTGTAGATCCGGTTCGCGGCGAATGCGCTCGAGCAATTCGAAGCCGGAGATATCCGGGAGCTTTAAGTCCAGAACCATACAATCGAACTTCCTGGAACGTAGGTTTTTCCATGCATCGGCGCCGTTTTGTGCAGTGGTGATTTCCACCTTATCATTGGAGAGCAGTTCAACGATACTTTTGCGTTCCACCTCGTTGTCTTCTACGATCAGCAGCTTTCTGCCGCCCGATCGGGCGTAGCCCAACACGCGATCGATGGCTTTTTCCAGCTCGCCGGTGCTTGCCGGTTTGATCAGGTAGGAAAAAGCGCCGTGCCCGAGTCCCTGCAGGCGCTCCTCTTCAACGCTGACGATTTGCACTGGGATGTGGCGCGTGGCCGGGTCCTGTTTGAGATGGCTTAAAACCGTCCATCCGAGCATGTCGGGCAGGAAAATGTCCAACATGACCGCAATTGGATTAAATTCACGCGCCAAATTACGGGCAACCGATCCCTTGGCCGTAACGACACCTTTGAAACCTCGCTGGCGCACCAGATCTAATAACAAATTAGCGAAATGAGGATCGTCCTCGACGATGAGTACAACCGGATCTTCCGGAAAAACAGATTCGCGGTCGTCGGCGATCTCTTCCTGCTTGAGCGGCTGTTGTACAATGAGCGGAGCCGGACTGAACGCCGTCCATCTCGTGGGGAAGTCGGTGGACAGTGAGGCGAAGTAACTTTCCGGCAGGTAAAGAGTAAATGCGCTTCCCTCATTGAGGCTGCTGACGAGTCGGATCTCCCCGCCCAGAAGTGTCGCCAGCTCACGGCTGATCGCCAGCCCGAGTCCCGTGCCGCCGTAACGGCGGCTCGTCCCGGCGTCGGCCTGATGAAACGCCTCGAAAACGATTCTCTGCTTATCCGGAGGAATGCCGATACCGGTATCGCTCACTTCAAAAGCAATGACTCTGGAACTGTTTTTAAGGATGGCGTGCTCCGGACTCCAGCCCGCGGTAGCTACTCTCATGCGGAACACCACGCTTCCGTGAGTTGTAAATTTGAAGGCGTTGGACAGGAGATTCTTCAGTACCTGCTGGAGGCGCTTGAGGTCGGTAACCATGCCCCCGGGAAGTTCGGCATCCACCTCGATTTTAAACCCAAGGTGCCGCGCTTCAGCCACATGACGAAAGCTCCTTTCCACGGCTTCTTGCACTTTGGTGAAAAGAATTTCTTCGGGTTCCACGGTGACCGTGCCGGATTCAATCTTAGACAAATCAAGAATGTCACTGATAAGGTTCAGCAGGTCGCCGCCTGAGGCGTGAATATTTCTGGCGAATTCCACTTGTTTGATATTGAGGTTGCTGTCGGGATTCGATGCCAGCTGCTGGGCCAGAATGAGAATGGAATTGAGCGGCGTGCGCAGCTCGTGTGACATGTTGGCAAGGAATTCGGATTTATATTTGGACGCCAGAGCCAGCTCCGCGGCCTTCTCTTCCAAGGCATGGCGCGCCTGTTCGATTTCCTGATTCTTGCGCTCGACCTCGGCGTTTTGCTCGGCGAGCTGTTGAGCTTTGGTGGCTAGCTCTTCATTGGTTTGTTGCAACTCCGTCTGCTGGGTTTGCAATTCGCCGGCAAGTTTTTGCGATTGCTGCAGGAGTCCTTCTGTTTGCATCGTTGCCTCGATCGTATTGAGAACGATGCCGATGCTTTCGGTCAATTGGGCAAGAAACGTCAGGTGCGTCGATGTAAATTCAGCCAGTGAAGCGAGCTCGATAACGGCTTTGGTCTCAGCTTCGAAGAGCACCGGCAATACGATCAGATTTCTCGGCTGGGCGTGGCCGAGACCGGAGGAAATTTGAACGTAGGTGGATGGAACGTCGGCAAGCAGGATGCGCCGTTTCTCTACGGCGCATTGGCCTACCAGACCCACGCCGACAGGCAGTTCCGCCGCGATATCCTGGGTGGCTTCACGAGCGTAGCTGGCCAACATCTTTAACCGTGAATCCCCATTGCTGCCCTCGATCTGATAAAGCGCGCCGTACTGCGCGCTCACCAATGGCGCCAGCTCGGAGAGCAACATCTGCCCGACCGTGGTCAGATCGCGCTGTCCCTGCATCATGCGGGTGAACTTGGCGAGATTGGTCTTGAGCCAGTCCTGCTCGGTGTTCTGATCCGTGGTTGCGCGCAGGTTTTGAATCATGGCGTTGATGTTGTCTTTGAGTTCCGCAACTTCGCCGCGGGCCGCCACCTGGATCGAACGGGTAAGATCGCCTTTAGTGACCGCGGTCGCGACATTGGCAATAGCGCGCACCTGGGTGGTGAGATTGGCGGCCAACAAATTTACGTTGTCCGTCAAATCCTTCCATATGCCGGCAGCACCCGGCACGTTAGCCTGGCCACCCAAGCGGCCCTCGACACCGACCTCGCGCGCAACCGTGGTCACCTGTTCCGCGAAAATAGCCAGCGTGTCGGTCATGTTATTAATGGTTTCCGCCAAGGCCGCGACCTCGCCTTTTGCCTCTACCGTCAGCTTTTCTTTAAGGCTACCGTTGGCGACGGCAGTGACGACTTTGACGATGCCGCGGACCTGGGCGGTGAGGTTCGCCGCCATGACGTTGACATTGTCGGTCAAGTCTTTCCAGGTCCCGGCGACTCCTGGAACCAGGGCCTGGCCGCCCAATTTGCCGTCGGTGCCGACCTCACGCGCGACGCGAGTGACCTCGGCGGCAAAGCCATTCAACTGGTCCACCATGGTATTGATGGCTTCCTTGAGCTGGAGAATTTCCCCATGGACATCGACGGTGATCTTCTTGGACAGGTCGCCGTTGGCCACGGCGATGGTGACGTCGGCGATATTACGCACCTGAGCGGTCAAATTGCCGGCCATAATGTTGACGTTTTCGGTCAGATCTTTCCATACGCCGCTGACGTCACGAACCTGTGCTTGCCCGCCCAGCTTGCCTTCGGTACCGACCTCGCGCGCGACGCGGGTGACTTCGGCGGCAAAGCTGCGCAACTGGTCGACCATCGTATTAATGGCTTCCTTGAGCTGAAGGATTTCGCCGCGCACATCGACGGTGATTTTCTTGGACAGGTCGCCGTTGGCCACGGCAATGGTGACGTCGGCGATATTACGCACCTGGTCGGTAAGATTACCGGCCATCAAGTTGACGCTGTCAGTCAGGTCTTTCCAGGTGCCGGCGACACCGGGAACTCCGGCTTGCCCGCCCAGCTTGCCTTCCGTGCCGACTTCGCGCGCGACGCGGGTGACTTCGGCGGCAAAGCTGCGTAACTGGTCGACCATGGTATTGATGGTGTCTTTCAGCTGCAGGATCTCGCCCTTGACGTCGACGGTGATCTTTCTCGATAGGTCGCCGTTGGCCACCGCGATGGTGACGTCGGCGATGTTGCGCACCTGAGAGGTTAAGTTGCTCGCCATTGCATTGACGCTGTCGGTCAGGTCTTTCCAGGTGCCGGCGACGCCGGGGACGACCGCCTGCCCGCCCAGTTTGCCATCAGTGCCGACCTCACGCGCGACGCGGGTGACTTCGGCGGCAAAGCTGCGCAACTGGTCCACCATGGTATTAATCGTGTCTTTTAATTGCAGAATTTCGCCACGCACGTCGACGGTGATTTTCTTGGACAGGTCGCCGTTGGCTACGGCAATAGTCACGTCGGCGATATTGCGCACCTGAGCGGTCAAATTGCCGGCCATCATATTCACGCTGTCGGTCAAATCTTTCCACACTCCACGGACATCACGAACCTGCGCTTGCCCGCCGAGCTTGCCTTCGGTTCCAACCTCGCGTGCTACGCGCGTCACTTCGGCGGCAAAACCGTCGAGCTGTTTGACCATGGCATTGACCATTTTCGCCGTGCGCAGAAATTCACCCCTGAGAGGCTGGCCTTCGGCGTCCAAAGCCACGGTTTGGGTGAGATCCCCCTTGGCGACTGCGCCGATGACCCGGGCCATTTCGGTGGTGGGACGAACGAGATCGTCGATCAGATGATTCACCGCATTGACTCTGCTCCGCCATGCCCCGGCAGCCTCTGGAAGCGTTGCCCGCTGTGACAATCGTCCCTCCTTGCCGACAACACGGCTAACCCGCTCCAATTCTTTTGTGCTTTCCGACATCATTTCTATGATGTCATTGAGGGTGTCGGCAATTTTTCCATCGATGCCGATCCAGTTGCCAGGAAGCCGGTCGGTAAAATCGCCTTTTTTTACCGAGTTAAGCACCTGCAAAAGCAGTTTCGTGTCGATGAGGGGATTATCGTTGGCCGAAACCGTTTTCTTTGCCATGGTCGCTCTCCTGTAAAGCTATGCCGGAATGCAATTTCTGGAAAATTTAAATGCCGAGTTGAAGCACAGGCGACAGATAATAAAACCATCGCTTCTTGTCAACGGAGTCAGACAGTATCTGTAGTGTCTCACACTAATGGATTGTACAGCATTGCCGATCTCCCGGAAAAGATAAATGGGTGGGTTAAGAGAGTTGCAGAATAAACTGATTTACCCTACATTCTGGCGGTAGCATATTCCACCGAATGAATTGTCGGTTGATTCGGATGATCTGTTGATTAAAGAAGCAGTTACGGAACTTGTATGTTCGGTGGTGAAACCGGATCGGGATTCCGCGGCAGGAGCCGTTTTTGCAAGGCCTGAATCGGATTCTCTGACTTAAACGAGGAAAAATTCTTGATACCGCGGGAGGTAGCTCGATGGCATCGTCGAAGCAAGTTGTCGGTAATCCAACTCCAAGGGTCGAAGGCGAATCCAAAGTCAGCGGTAAAGCGGTGTATGCGACGGATGTGACGTTGCCGGGCATGCTTTGGGGAAAGCTCCTGCGCAGCCCGATCGCGTCAGGAAAGATCAAAAAAATCGACATCAGCAAGGCGGCGGCGCTTGCCGGTGTTCATGCGGTGTTGACGGGAGAGGATTGCACCGGGCTGCGGATCGGCCGCAGGCTGTACGACATGCCGATCCTGGCGGACGGTGAAGTCCGATTCATCGGCGAAAAAGTTGCCGCAGTGGCGGCGGACGATGAGCTCATCGCCGAAGCAGCGCTCAATCTTATCGACGTTGAGTACGAAGAAACCGAGCCGCTTTTGGATCCGGTCGAGGCCATGAAACCGGACGCGAAGTTGCTGCACCCCAATATCATGAACTACAAAGGCCTTCCCAACCCGCTGAAGGAGCCAAGCAACGACTTCATCTATCTGACCTGGGGCAAAGGCGACATAGAGACGGGTTTTCTCCAGGCCGATATCATCGTCGAGAACACCTTTACGACTTCCAGTGTGCATCAAAGTTATATCGAGCCCCATTCCTGTGTCGTCAAGGCGGCTGCCGACGGCTCGGCCGAGTTTTGGTCCTGCAGCAAGGTGCCCTACGGCGTGCGCGAGCAGGTGGCCAATGCGCTGCAGATTCCGCAGGAAACACTGATGTTCAACCCGGTCTACATTGGCGGGGATTTCGGCGGCAAAGGCGATTTCATGGATCTCGCGGTCGTGTATTTACTGTCCAAGAAGGCGGGACGGCCGGTCAAGTTGGTCATGGATTACGACGAAGAATTCGCCGCCGGCAATCCCAGACATGCGTCCGTAGTTCATGTGAAGACCGGTGTAAAGAAGAACGGGACCCTGGTTGCACAACACCTGAATTTCATCTTCGACAGCGGTGCCTATGGAGCGTTTAAGCCGAATGCATTTCTCAACGGACCTCACCTTTCAGTCGGGCCGTATAATGTTCCTCACGTCCTTATTGAAGAACACATGGTCTACACGAACAAGATTCCTTGCGGCCATATGCGTTCGCCCGGTGATCCTCAAGGCTTTTTCGCCAATGAAAGCCAGATGGACCTGGTGGCGAAGAGACTGGGGATGGATCCAATCGAGTTCCGGCAAAAGAATTTCATGCACGACGGCGACATCGATCCGACGGGAGAAGAGATCAGCTACATCAAGACCGACGAGACGTTCAAAAAGGCGCTGGAAGATTCCGGTTATAACAGACCCAAGCCACGCAACGTTGGCCGAGGGGTTGCGTTGGTCCAGTGGACGCCTGCGGGCGGCGTGGGAACCGTGGCTATTACGCTGGATGAGAAAGGTGTGACGACGATCTCTTCCGCCATGGCCGATCAAGGCGCCGGGACTTACACGGTGTTGAGCGAAATCGTCGCGGAAGAGCTCAAGATTCCTCTGAACCAGATCAAAGTCCAACAGCTCGACACCGATCAGGGAACGAAAGATACCGGCGTCGGCGGCAGCCGGGCGACGCGGGTGTACGGCAACGCTGCATACGAGGCGGCGCAAAAAGCCGTGGAAGCGATCAAGCAGGCGGCGGCGGAGCAAATGGGAACCGCGCCGGATCAAATCACCCTGTCTAAGGGCTCGGCGCTGCACCCGCGGATGGAACGGCGGCTATCGTACGCGGAGCTGGTCACGGCGAAAGGCACGCCGATCACGGTTGAGGCCAGTTACAACAACAGCAAGAAAGTCCACGAAGCCTCGATGTGCGTACAGATCGCAGAGGTCGAAGTCGATCCGGAAACCGGGCAAGTGCAACTCAAAAAATTTACGTCGACGCATAATACTGGCACGGTACTGAATCCGCTGATGCACCAAGGACAAATCGAAGGTGGGGCCATGACCGGGATTGGTTACGCGCTCATGGAGCAGCTCGTCATCAGCGATGGCAAAGTCGCGACGACCAACTTTGGTGAATACAAGATTCCGACCATCAAAGATGTTCCGGTGTTCAGAGGTTCCGTGACCGAAATATCGAAAGGAGCGGGGCCGTATCACAGTATGCCGATTGGCGAAACGGCCAATATTCCCACCGCCGCGGCCATCGCCAATGCCGTCGAAGATGCCTGCGGCGTGCGTATCAATAGCCTGCCGATCACAGCGGAAAAGATTTACGAAGCGCTGCACGGCGCGAAGTGAAGCATGCGCTGCTTCCGGGAACCATTGATCTCGGAAAGTTTCGTGTCGTTTATGAAGAAGAGCGCCAGCGCTCGTCCGACACCGCGGATGGCTATTTTCTGCAACAGCGAGCGATCATCCGTCTGAACGAAGAGCTGGTGAAGATCGAGCAGGCCGAAGATTATACGGTCTATTGTGACGACGCCAATTTCAGAAAAGAAGCCGGCAAGCGTCCCTCACCGCTACAATACTTCATCGCTTCCATCGGTTTCTGTATGTTTAGCCAGTTGAAGCGTCTTGCCATGCGGTCGGAAGTGCCGATCCAAGATCTCGAAATGGACCTGCGGATAACCTACGATCTTACCGGCAAATTCCCCGTAACCGATCTTTCCAAAGCGGCGCAAGGACTGAGCTATCTATTTAGAATCCAGAGCATGGCAGCGGCGGAAGAAATTATCAAGGTCGCTCAATTGACCGATTCGAGCTGCCACACCGTCAACTCCATGCGCAGCCGTATGCCGGTTTCGGGAAAATTGGTTTTGAACGAGCGTGAATACGAAATCCAAGATTGAGCGCTCGCAAAAAAATTGTCTAGTTCGTTAACGGCGGGCGGATTCCGGTCCCGCGGTCAGGAGTAAAAGAAATGTCAAAAGTAGCGGTCGGAGAACTATTTCCTTCGGCTCGGTTGCAAGACATCGACGGCGCCACGATTGATTTTCCCGCGGCTTTTGCAAACGCGCCCGCCACCGTCGTATTTTTCTATCGCGGCCGTTGGTGACCCTGGTGCCGGGCCTAGGTGACGGCCTTCGTTTATGAATCGGAAAGATACGTCGAAGGAAAAGTCCAAATCCTCGGTGTCAGCGTCGAGCCCGCCGAAGAAGGACGCAAGCTGCTCGAACGCGTCACGCGTGACTGCCGGGAAGATCGCTCGCACATTTCTCTAGATCCTTATCCGCTGCGTTTACTCAGCGATCCCGATGCCCAAGGCCGCTGTATCGGTCGCTCAGGGTAAAGCACCGCCGCCGGAATATCCGGGAAAAAGGTAAGAGGCTCGCCAACGCTTGATTTGCAACTTTCCTGTCGCCTGCAGCCGTCGTAGTTTATCCTTTATCGCTGATCCCTTTGCCTTCCCGCTTATTCCTTTGTATTCTCCAGGCGCGGCGATCTGGGATGTGGCGAATTCGATCCTACCGGCATATCCGAACGTTAATCTAACCAGCCGAGATAGAAGTTATTCCGGAGATTAAGTGGCTCAAACGAGACCAAATATTTTCGACATCGACCTGACTAGACAAGATATCCAATGCCTCAGTAGCACCGCCGTCACCGCTTTCTTCGCGCGGCTTGGCTACGACACTGAGACCCGCACGTCCCAAACCGCTGGAAACCTTGGAATAACATCAGAAAGTACCTCCCGGCCAATCAAGAAGATCGAGCTGATCGCCAATCGACGCGCACATCAACAATGTCATAGCTGATGCGATTCGCGATTGCGGATTGAGGCTCTATGTAATCTCACCCAACCTACCGTCAGAATTTCGGGAAACATTGACACCGCTCAATTCGTTCGTCACCGGACCTGACGTTCACAGAGGCACTGAATTGTGGGAGGGGCTGTATGGTTATTACCGAGCGACCGCGAGGGAATTCTGTGATGATAACGGTCAACTAACGACCCAAGGCCGAGCGTTCTTTCACGACCTGGAAACCTGAATCGTTTTCGGGGGCAGTTAGGAGGGTCTTGACTGTTAACCATCATCGGGTCTTGGACCGCTCTACGCTCCTAATCTCTCGCCTGCCAAAACTTAGCTCCCGAACCCGCGATTTAACCGTTAAAAAACATGCATTAGCGTTCACTAAATATGGCTGTTCACTATTAGCGAACGTCATGTTATAGTGAACGCCATGAAGACGGAACGGGGTACCCTTGACGCCTGCATGGCGAACCTGCGGGCTCTTGAGGCTATAAAAGACGTTGATGTAAGAGAGCGGGAAACTGGGTTGCCGCCAGGAGCAGATGCCAAACTAGTTCTTCGCACAAAGGCGGGCCAATTGGTCTACCTCGTCGAAGTCAAACGGACGGTCGTGGCGGCAGGGCTCGATCACGTGCTCCAGCAATTACAACGTTACGCACACGGGAGCAAAGCAAAACCCCTTTTACTTTCCGACTATATCTCTCCCAATTTAGCGGAGCGGTTGATTCGTGCGGGGGTGAATTTTGCCGACGCTGCTGGCAACGTTTACCTCAATTGGCCGGGCAAGCTGCACATCCAAATCCAAGGGAGAAAGCCGAAACAAATTGCGGAAGCAAAGAGCGAGCGGCTCACGCAGCCGAGCGGCTTGAGGATTCTCTATGCGCTGTTAACGCACCCTCCGGAGAATTGGGGGACGTATCGCGATATCGCGAAGGCTGCCGGTGTCGCGTTGGGCTCCATAGCTGTCGTCATGCGCGAGTTGAAAGCCAAAGGATACTTGGCACAAGAACGTCGTGATGAGTGGAGATTGACTCAAAAACGAAAGTTGTTGGATCTCTGGGTGGAAGGATACGGCGCTCGTCTACGTCCTAATCTGCTCATCCGACGATATCAACCGGGCGAAGCTAATTTGGAACAGACGTTGCGAGTTCTTGAGAGCGAACTGGAAGACAAAAAAATTTCTTGGGCGATAACCGGCGGCTTTGCGGCAGACATATTAACGCACCATTTTCGCGGCGAGCAACTTAGTTTCTTTGCCCAGGAATGGCCTCTGGATCTTACACGGCGATTGAAGTGGTTACCTTCCGATCGCGGGACAGTGACCGTTCTGAGGAAATTTTCGTCCCTTGTCGCCTTCAATCTGGAAACACATCTCTCTCAACCTGTCGCACATCCTCTTTTGGTCTATGCGGAGCTAATCTTCCAAGGCCGAGAGAGGGAGCTGGAAACTGCCAAAATTATTTACGACAAATATCTGTCTTTGCTTAGTTCAGGAAATGGAACCTAAAACTGTCGAGGCGCTTCGAATATTGTCGCGTGTTCTTTCTCAAGAGGGACGACGATTCGTTCTGATCGGTGCGACCGTTCCTCAGATTTTATTGGACTCGCGTGAAGGCTCTGGAGGCCGAGAAACCAAAGACATAGACGCGGTCGCGGCCGTGAACAGCTGGGACGACTTTAATCGCCTCCGCGAACGGCTGGAGCAAGAAGGATTTCGCCAGGGTCGCGCAGCGCATGAATTTTTGCGAGATGACGATGTAAATATCGACCTGATCCCATTCGGGCCAGCGCTCATTGAACAGGATCATCTGTCCTGGCCTAACGGTGGCGCTATTATGAACATCTGCGGCCTCGAAGAAGCTCTCGAGTGCGCACGCGACGAGAAAATCGCGGTTGATCTTACGCTTCCCGTGGTGACGATCCCCGGCTTGGTATTGACGAAGGCCATCGCATACATGGACAGGCCCGAGGAGCGTGCGCGTGATCTTATCGACATTCTCTATTGCTTCGAGCATTACGAGACAGCACCAGGTGAAAGCCGACGGTTCGACCATGCCGGAACCCAAGTGAATGATAAGCTACTCACCTATGAAGAAGCCGGCGCTTTCTTGCTCGGTATCGAAGTGGCGGCCCTGGCTAAGCCGAAGTCGCTCGCTATTGTCCAGCGTTTTCACGGAACGATTATCGACGAGTTTGCGAGGCCTGTATCTCAAATCCTTACGGAAGAGCGACGTTTCGTCGATAGCGACGGAAGGCGTAGCGTGCTATATCGCCTCTTCCAGGTCTTCGGCACCGGGTTAAATAAAACCGCGGGAATATGAAGCTTCCCTACGTCATAGATAATCAGACCCATATTCTGGCAGGCATCCTAAAGGACTTGCTGTCGGAACATACCGGACGATCCTTGGATGTGGCGACGGCCTACTTCACAGTTGGCGGATTCGGCTTGATCCAAGAAGGATTGGCAGCTCTCGGCAATTTTCGCCTGCTACTTGGCGCGGAGCCAACGACCGGAGAACAGCTTGGATTAAGGCCTGATGCGACAGTGATCAGAGGGCTGGTACGGCGGGACCTAGAACAACTGGCGTTCGATGAAAAGACGTTGCGTCTAGTTGAAGATCTGATCGCTTACCTTCAACGAGAGTCCGTTCAAGTACGGCTGCATGATAAGGGATTCCTCCACGCCAAGTGCTGGTTGTTTTATTCGGACCGTCCTGGGCAACAAATGCTCTTTGACCGCTTTCGCCCGATACTTGCGATAGTCGGTTCTTCGAATTTTACGATCCCCGGCCTGACATCAAACCGAGAGCTCAATCTGGCGCACAAAGTTCTGCTCGATACCACCGAAGTTGAAGATCGCGACGCGGCCTACTCCGTCTCATGGCTGAGCGATGTCAAGCCAAGCGAGCGGATCACAATTGCAAACCGGCAACTTCTCAAGAGCGAGGTGGGCGCGCGGGCGATCATCGATCTGGAAAACTGGTACGAGCGGCAATGGACCGACGGTGTCGACTTCAAGCAGGAACTGATCTCCTTGCTCGATGCTTCGAAGTTCGGCGCGAAGGAATACACGCCTTACCAAGTCTACATGAAGGCGCTCTACGAATACTTTAGGGACGATCTTGGCGGAGAAGCTCCGACCAGCACCCGCTCAGCGGTCAACCTCGCGGAATTCCAAGAGGACGCGGTCAAGAAAGCGCGGAGGATTCTGTCTCGATACGACGGGGTGATGATCGCCGACTCGGTGGGCTTGGGTAAAACCTGGATCGGCAAGAAACTTCTCGAAGACTTCGCCTACCATATGCGTCAAAAAGCATTGGTAGTTTGTCCCGCAAGCCTGCGCGACATGTGGGAGCGGGAGCTTGCGGAGGCCAGCATCTCGGCCACAGTCCTGTCGCAGGAAGAGCTGGGACGCGAAGAGTTCGAGCCGTGTTTATGGGGCGACGCAGATATCGTTGTCATCGATGAATCGCATAATTTCCGCAACCCGAATTCGAATCGCTACGGCAAGATGGAATCCCTTTTGGGATCCAATGGCGGCAAGGGACGGGATGCGGGGCGCAAGAAAGTCATCTTGCTGACGGCGACTCCGATCAACAATGATCTTTTCGATCTTTACAATCAGTTTTGCCTGATCACCCGAGGCGACCGAAGTTATTTCGCTTCGAGCGGCATCGGGGACCTGTATAGATATTTCCTTAAAGCGCGGCGCGACTCCAGAGCGGGTGACGGCGTGTTCGCCCTTTTCAATCTGTTGGAGGAACTTGTCATCCGGCGCACCCGACCCTTCATTCGCATGGCCTATCCCACGGCCAGCTTTCGTAAACGGGAGCCGGACGGAACATGGGCGGAACAGCCCGTGCGTTTTCCTGACCGAAAACTTAAGACCGTTTACTATATTCTGGAAGCCGCCTATGCAGGCATCTACGACGAGGTCGTATCCGGCATCGAAAGCCTGAAGTTGGCGCCGTACAACCTCGAAGACTACAAAAAAGCCGGCGTCGAGGTGGACAAATTCGAAGCGGGCCGAGAAGAAGCACTGGTTGGAATCTTTAAGAGCCGCTATTTGAAACGATTCGAGTCGAGCATCGAAGCATTTCGAATCAGCGTTCGACGAGCGCTCGCTTTCCTCAAGACTTTCGAGTCCTACATTCTCGACGGACGACTTATGAAGAGCACCGATTTTCACAAGATCACCGGCTTTCTCTCGTCAGAGGATGAGGAAGACGATGCAACACCGAGTTCCCTTGCCGATGAGATCGATGCCAATGAGGAGGCGCGCGCCTTTCTAGAAACACTGGGGACGGTGGATGCGGCGACTTACAATCTCAGAAAGTTGCACGAAGCCGTCCAACATGACGTGGAGGTGCTTTCCGATATCTGGCAGCGAGTTAAAGATATAAAACACGACAAGGACGCGAAGCTCGCGCGGCTTAAAGATTTGCTCTCGAAAGACCTCAAAGGACAGAAGGTGCTCATTTTCAGCTACTACAAAGACACTGCTCGGTATCTTTATCGGCATCTCGGCCATCCGGAAAATCCGCAAGCTGTGGCTTTCTGCAAAAAACTTGGGGGTATCAATGTTCGCAGGATGGATAGTGGCGCCGACGCAAAAGAGCGTTTGAGAATCATCGAGGGATTTGCCCCAAAAGCGAACGGCAAGACAGATTGGGCCGGTACTGAAAAAGAGATCGACGTCCTAATTTCTACGGACGTGCTTTCCGAGGGGCAAAATCTTCAGGACTGCGGCTATCTGGTTAACTATGATCTGCACTGGAATCCAACGCGGATGGTTCAGCGCGCGGGGCGCATCGACCGCATTGGCCGGAGGACAGGAAACCTTGGACTCACTGCCCAATGGGATCCACTCAGGTCTGGCGAAGGCCGGCGCCAAGGGAATCTTTTTCTATTTCCAGGGGCGCCTGTCCGATGGGGCAAAAACACATTTCTGGAAATACTACGACTTGAAAGACCGGCGAATTATCGACAACCGCTACATTGTGGCGAATCTGATTGCGTGTCAGAAAGACACGCCCAGAATAGTTGACCCGGAAATTTTCGGGGCTGTCTTTGATATCCAGGAGAAGGTCATTGAGGATATCCTGCAATCCGAAGAACAAAAACGGGCGCTCGAAGTCGCGCCACGGGCGGTGGACCCGATTCAGCAGACCGTTGCCACTGCGATTCAATCCTTTCTGAACCACCCGGATATTGACAGAAAACAAGCCATCGAGATCATCCGATTTCTCAACCAGCCGATGCTAACAGTGCAGGTTCGAAAACTCAGGAAAAGTTTTAGGGGGTTTCAGACGAAAAGCGATATCAAACTCCTTCTGAAGGAGATTCAAGATCTTCACGACGCATTGGGCGGAAAGAAAGGAATGAAAGAACCGGCCGAGAAATCCAAACAACTTAAGCGTGAAGACTTACGGTTAATTTGTTTTGACGTTGTGACGGCGGGATAAGGGGAATGCACTGGGTTCTGGCTTAACAACCTTCAATTTGCGGATTTGTCCGGTGATGGTTGTCTTGCTCAATGAGAGAGGATTTGATTTCAGGAGCCCTCTATTTTTCGTTTTGGCGGTTCTTAACAGAGACTTTTCCCAATCTCTATCACTTGTCAGAGCGTCATTTCTCGCATAAGATCGGCGCTAATTTTACTTGAGGAGTAAGGATGATTTTCGCAGGAAAGATCGATCTCGACGTGCCTGTTGCCAAAACGTGGGATTTTTTGATCGACATCAACAAATTCTCTTCATGTTTGCCGGGACTTCAAGAGGTCAAGCAGATCGACGACAAGACCTTTGACGGCGTCATTGCCGCAAACGTCGGTCCGATCTCGGGAAAATTTTCCTTTCGCGCGATGATTGTTGAAAGCAAAGCGCCGGAACAGATGGTGGTCAAGACCGAGGGCACCGATTCGGTCACCAAAAGTGCGGTGAATGCGGATATGACGGTCGATTTGCACCCGCTTTCAGAGAATGAAACTGTGATGGACTATCGCGCCGACATCAAGATCAAAGGCCGGCTGGCCATCCTTGGCGATATGGTGCTGCGCGCGACGGCGACGTTGATTTTGCAGGAATTTACCAAACGCTTACGCCAGGGGGTCGGAGCGACAGCTAAAGCGTGAACACAATGGAGGAAAAGTTTCGATGGCAGAGAAGTATGACGTGATTATCGCCGGCGGAGGTTCCGCCGGCCTGGTGGCCGCTAACCGGCTCTCGGAAGATCCCGATCGAAAAGTTTTGTTGCTCGAAGCGGGACCTGACCCGCAGCCATTGCCCGAGCTCGTTGCCGAATCCTCGATGCAAACCCGCTTATTGCTGGAATCGGAGTATGTCGCGATGTTTCCAACGCAGCGGCACCTGGATGGCAGCACTTACTACGCGCTGGCGGGCAGGATCATGGGCGGCGGCTCATCGGTGAACGTTATGTCGGTATTGCGCCCGCAGCGCTATGATCTCGATCAATGGGTGGCCGCCGGCAATCCCGATTGGACCTATGAGCGATGCCTGCCATTTATGAAGCGCATCGAGTCCGACCAGGATTTTCCCGACAGCCCAATTCACGGCAAAGAGGGCCCCTTATACGTCAAGCGGCATTATACCCTCGACATGCCGGTGTCGCGTCCGGTGCGCGCCTTTATCGACGCGGCTTACAGCATGGGTCTGCCCAAATGTCCGGATCTCAACGTGCCGGAACCGTACGGTGTTTGCGCATCGCCGTATAATATTAGAGACGGCAAGCGCCAATCGACCACCGTGGCCTATCTCGATCCCGTGCGGGGACGTCCGAATTTGACTATCATCGACGAGGCGGCAGTGCATTCGCTGCAGCTCTCCGGCAAGAAGGCCGAAGGCGTGCGTTATGAGAAAAACGGGCAAATGCACTCCGCGCTCGGCGGGCAAATTCTTCTCACTGCCGGAGTTTACGGTTCGCCGCAGATTCTGATGCTCTCGGGTATCGGCCAAGCCGAGCAGCTCAAGAAGCATGGCATACCTGTCGTCCACGAGATGAAAGGAATCGGCGAAAATTATCAAGATCACCCGGTGGTCTTTATGACCTTCGAAGGACCTAAGGAATCTAAAGAAGATTGGGTGGTGCCGCGTTTTCGGCTGATCATCCGCAAAAACGCCATCAGCGAAGCGGCCAATTTTCACATCAACATGCGGCCGCCGACGGAAGTGAGCGGTCTCAAGCGCATGATGCCGATCTCCGCCCACTTGCTTGAGCAGCGTAACCGTGGCCGGGTTTTTCTCCAGAGCGCCGATCCGCAGGAGCAGCTCGGCATCGATTCCTGCATGCTCGAACATGCCGAAGATTTAAAAGCCATGGTCGAAGCGATGCAGTTCATTGATGAGCTCGTGCACAAAGAGCAGACCAGAGAATTTTACGGCCCGTTGATCCAACCAGGCCCCGGTGAAGATTGGGGCAAGTTTGCGCGCTCGACCTACGATAGTTATCACCACGGTGTCGGCACCTGTAAGATGGGGCCTGCTTCAGACAACATGGCGGTGGTCGATCAGAGGTTGCGCGTCCATGGCATTGCCAATCTCTGGGTCGGGGACGCTTCCATCATGCCGGTGGTGAGCCGCGCCAATACCAATCTCACCTCCATCATGATCGGCGAGCGACTGGCGGACTTTGTTCAGGAAGTTGCATAAAAAGATTTAGTTCAAAGTTTCAATAGTTCAAAGGTTCAACGTCAGAGCGTTCGTCGCATGTTCAACCTGTTCAAGTATTCGAACCCTTCAGAGTTTGGAATAGCTTTTGATTTAAAGTGATATGACCGTATTGAACGGCTGATCGTTTGAACCAGAGTGTCCGTCTTTCCGTCCTCTGACCTTGAACTGTTGAACCTTTGAACTTTTGAACAAATATTTTCGGAGGAGGCCCCATGGCCGATTACCCATTAACGGCTGCGGCGATCAAGAACGAGATCAAGCGCGCCGGCATTCACTTCGTGGTCGCTTTGCCGGATCGGGTGACCAGTCAATATCTTCTGAAAGGCATGTTGAGCGACGCTGACTTTCGCGTCGTGCAGGTGTGCAAGGAAGATGAAGGTGTTTCGGTTTGCAGCGGCCTTTATGCCGCCGGCAAGCGTTCTATTTTAATGATGCAGTACACGGGTTTGTTGGACTCCATCAACTCGATTCGCGGTATCGGCGTCGAAGGGAAGTTTCCGGTCTGCATGTTTGTCGGCCTGTTGGGCAAAGAACCCGACGTGGCGCCGACGCAATCGAAAAAATACGGCGTGAAGATTATCGAGCCGATCCTGGACGTGATGGGAATCGAGCACCACCTGATCGAAAGAGACGGCGACACGCCAAAAATCGTCCCGGCCATCGATAAGGCATATAACGATTCGTTTCCTGTGGCCGTTTTAATCGGAAAGGAGCCGCGCTAGCCATGATGAAACGCGATGAAATGCTCAAAGCCTTTGCGCGCCAGCGCAAAGATGAAATCGTCGTGGCGGTCTACATGGCGGCGCAAGAGATTACGCATATTTCGCCCGACGAGTTGAATTATACGTTCACCGGCGCCATGGGGCAGGGGTCATCCCACGCCCTCGGTTTGGCACTCGGGCGCCCGGACAGGCGCGTCATCGTTTTCGATGGCGACGGCAGCTTGCTGATGAACCTCGGCAGCTTGGTCACCATTGCCAATCAGGCGCCGAAAAATTTGGTTCATTGCGTGTGCGAGAACGGCACTTATGAAACCAATGGCGCCGTGCCCATCCCGCGCGCCGGACGTATTCGTTTCACCGATCTGGCTAAAACCGCGGGCTATCGAAAGACCTACGAATTTGCCGACGTCGCGCAATGGGAGCGCGAATTGCCGAATATTCTCAAGGATGATGGGCCGATCTTCGTCGATCTGAAAGTCGAACCCGGCGAAGCCTATCCGGAAAACTTCCCGCGGCTTTACAGCATTGAGCATCGGGAAAAGTTTCGCCGCGCGCTGCAGAATAGTTGATCCTAAAAAATTGCATAGCTGCCTCATCACAGTCTCGAGCCGAGACGCGAGGCTCGAGGGATCTAAGCTGCGTTCGTTACTATCACACGGTGTTTTCGACAGCGCGGATTTGACGCTGCTATGACGTCCGACGCGACGGCTCAACTCCTGGCTTTGATAACTTCGGTTCTCTATGCGTCGGCGCTGGTTTCCGCTCGCGCTGGACTGCGCTATTCAACTCCCACCACCGTGACCCTGGTTTCGATTCTCATGCAAAACCTCCTCTTGTGGACGGGGGTTTTTGTCACCGGCGGCATACATGCGGTGCCCTTAGCGGGGATTCTTCTTTTCTCGCTGGTAGGAATTTTTCAGCTCGGCGTTCGTCTTTTGGCCTACACCGGTGTGGAAAAGATCGGCGCGTCACGCAGCAGCGCGCTCCAGTCGATCAGCCCGCTGGTCAGCGCCACCATCGCAATCATCGTTCTCGGCGAGGAACCCTCGCTGTTGATCGTCCTTGGCACGATCCTGGTTGTTGCCGGAATAGTATTGGTTTCTTGGAGGCCTGAGCAACAGCTTGCGGGATTCCGCCGCTGGCATTTGTTGCTGCCGTTAGGGGCGGCATTTCTTACCGGCATGAACCATCCGATCCGTCGTTATGTGCTCGTCCTCGCCAACGAGCCGCTGTTTTTTTCGGCGCTCATGGGGACCGTATCGTTGGCAGGGTTTATGATTTACCTCGTCGTTTCGCCGCGTTCCCAACGTCTGGTTTGGCATCGCCAAGCCTTTTGGCCCTTCATCGGCACCGGTTTGTTCGAGACCTTATCGATCCTTTTCATCATCACGGCGATCAGTATGGGACGCGTCGTGGTGGTGGCGCCTATCGCCGCCAGCTACCCGGTTTGGTCGCTCATCGAAGCGAGAATCTTTCTGCGCCACATGGAACCGATCCATTGGAAAATCGTCGTCGGTATTTTCAGTGTGGTTGGCGGCAACGTAGCGATCCACTTGGGTCGATGATTTCCTACTTGTCAGTCCGATCTGCGTCGCATAAGATCCGAATCAAAAGGAGGGTGCCGTGAAAATTTTCGATATCTCGCTTAGCCTGTCGCCTGAAACGATTCATTGGGTTACGGGAACGCCGCTCGAACTGATCGAGCGCAAGCGCATGAGCCGGGGCGACACCAACAACTCGTCGTCGATCCATACCAGCGTGCATGCCGGCACGCATGTCGATGCGCCGTTTCATTTCGTTCCCGACGGCGTCACCATCGAATCGCTGCCGCTCGATCTTTTCATCGGCCCGGCCAGAGTTTGTGCCATCGAACCGGGTAGTCATATCACGGCTGCCGATGTCGATAAGCTCGGCATACAGGGCGAGGATCGAGTTTTGTTTAAAACGCGAAACTCGAACCTGCTGCATAAAGGCAAATACGACGCTAGTTTCGCCGCATTTTCCGTCGATGGTGCAAAAGCTCTGGTGGGCGCAGGGGTTCGGCTGGTCGGTCTCGATTACCTTTCGGCGGCCCATGCCGATGAACAGGTTCCCGTTCACCGGGCATTTCTCGATCACGGCGTCGTACTGCTCGAAGGCGTCGACTTATCGCAAGTCCCGCCGGGGCGCTATGAACTGATTTGCCCGCCGGTAAAACTGGCCGGTTCCGACGGCGCGCCTTGCCGCGCGGTACTCAGGGAACTGAGCCAGTGAAAGGGCCGGTCATTGGGACACGGCATGCCGTACCCCGGATAGTTCATTAAATCGCATGACATCTCAAAAACCGGCGGTGATTGTGCACGGCGGCGCTGGCTCTATCAAGGATGACAGTTTGAGTGCGCGGCTCGACGGCTGTAAAGCCGCGGCGCTGGCGGCGTGGACCATTCTCGAGCACGGCGGATCGGCAGTCGATGCCGCCGAGGCCGCGGTGGTTGTCCTCGAAGATAATCCGCTCTTTAACGCCGGCACCGGGTCGACACTCAACCGCGCCGGCAAGGTAGAAATGGATGCCGGAATCATGGACGGGGATTTGCTGCGCGCCGGTGCGGTCGCGGCGATGGAAGGCGTCAAGAACCCCATCAAGCTGGCACGCCGCGTCATGGAAGATGGGCGGCACGTCATACTGGCCGGAAAGGGCGCGTTGCTATTCGCGCGCGAGATCGGGTTTCCGGAATGTCCTCCTCATTCGCTCATTGTTGAGCGCGAGAGGAAACGTTGGGAAGACAAGCACGGCACAGTCGGCTGCGTGGCGTTGGATTCCACTGGAAAAATTGCGGTGGCGACGTCCACCGGCGGAGTTTTTCACAAGCTTCCTGGCCGAATCGGCGACTCGCCGATCCCCGGCTGCGGAACTTACGCCGACGATCGCGGCGGCGCGTCCTGTACCGGTATGGGCGAAGCGATTATACGAATCGTCATGGGCAAGACCGCTGTCGACTTTTTGTCCGAAGGCATCGATCCGGCTGCCGCCGCGCGAAAAGCATTGGCGGTTCTCGAAGCGAAGACGGGCGTCCAAGCTGGTCTGATCATGATTGATCGCAAAGGACGGATCGGCTATGCGCGAAACACGACCCATATGCCTGTCTGCTTTATCGCGGATGGCGAAACGATCGTGGTTGATAGCTAGCGGTTATCGTGATCCGATTTCGAAGGCGTAGTTTCCAGTGGCAGGGTTGCTCGTGTTGCCCACTGTCAGACTGTAGGTTCCACCTCTCATCTGGTGCCCGCCCCCGGGCCGGGAACGCCGTCACGAGGCGCGCTTGCTTGGGTCGTGCCAGTCGGCACGGATGATGAGGATGAGCCGGCGGCCGACGTGGGTTTCCACACGTTGACGCCGGGATCAGAGGGTACTTGCGGTTGCTGCCCACCTGATCAAACGCTTACCGAGGGGAATCTCCCGGTTCCACCAGACTGACCAGCCGAGGGATTTCAGAGCATCGGCAAATTTCTGCGCAGTGGCCCGATCGGTGCTGTCGTAGCTAATAAAAATGTCATTCATTGCATAGCTTCGAAATAGTTCCGGCGAGTTTAGATCAGGTTCATTCTCGTTTGTTAAATTGAGACAAGAAGTCCATTGTAAGCCGGCATCGGTAGATTAGGAACCTCAGAGTTCCGACAGATACCGTGCCATGCGCTGGCGCATGTTCGCATCAGGGAGCTGGCCCACCCCTGCCTGCATGTTATCTATTAAATGCTGGACTTTGCTGGTCGCCGGGATGGCGCATGTGACGGCCGGGTGTGAGATGACAAATTTAAGAAAAAACTGCGACCAACTTGAGCAATCGATTTCCTTAGCCCACGGCGGCAACGCCTTGCCGCGCACCCTGCGAAATAGCTCAGCCTGAGCGAATGGCCGGTTCACCAGCACCGCAACACGTTTGTCTGAGGCCAGCGGCAGCAGCCGGCGCTCGGCATCGCGCTCGGCCATGGAGTAATTGAGCTGCACGAAATCGAGGTCCTCGGTTTCCAGCACATGGGCGAGCTGGTCGTAGGCGCTTGCAGTGTAATGCGTGACGCCGATGTAGCGAATCTTTCCCTGGTCTTTCCACTGCCTGAGAGTGGCCAAATGGATGCGCCAATCGACCAGATTATGTATCTGCATCAGGTCCATACGTGTCGTGCGCAGGTGGCGGAACGATTCTTCCATCTGGCGGATTCCGGCGTCACGGCCACGGGTCCAAACTTTTGTAGCAACAAAGAGCTGCTTGTGCAGCTTGAGCTCAGTGGCGAGATCTCCGACGACACTTTCGGACCGGCCGTACATCGGCGACGAATCGATAACCTTGCCGCCGAGCCGGGCGAAATCGCGCATGACTTCGCGCAGAGGGGCGCGCGCCGATTCGGCCTGCCCGACATCCAGAGTTTGCCAGGTGCCGAGACCCATGACGGGCAAGGACTCTCCGGTGCGGGGAATCGGCTTGGTGATTGCGGACGCCGCCATGGCGATACCTCCCGTGCCAACAAACCAGCCGGCCGTGAACGCCAGCCGCAGCAGCTCGCGCCGTGAAATCAGCGCCGCCGGAGTATTCAGATGCGATGGTTCGATCCTATCTCTCATGTTCGAATCATTGTACAGCGCGAATGGTTTTGAAACTCGATGATCGAAAGGATCCGGATTCCGCGTGCGGTCTTCAGATTCCCATATTGTCTTCGGGTTTACGTGGCGCCGGATCTTTCAATCTTGGTATGCCCCGCCAATCGCCGGACATCCAGAACTCTGTCAGGCTGCCGAAAGCTCCCAGAGCGGTGCTGATGATCAGGATGAAATACCAAAGGCCATCACCGACGCTGCCCATCATCGCCATTAGAACCGACACAACCTTGGCTGTGCCACCGCCGAGAACTGCGCCGATGATGAGGCGTACCGCACTCTGAACGCCATAGTTGGTCGAGCAGATTCCCCATAGCATTCCGACGAAGAACGCCAAGAAGGGGGCCAGAAATATGGCGAAGATAGGTCCCGCTTTAACGCCCCTGATGGACGCATCTTCCAGGCTTTCGACCTCCGTAACGCCATCGATTTGAACTTTTCCCCTGATTGTCCTGAAAACATAAAACACTGCCGCATGAATTCCCAGATCGGGCCGCATACCGCTGTAGTAGAGCTCGACGTGTTTCTGGACTTTCTGTCGTGCTTCCGGTTCTGGAAAAAGATTTTTCAGTTCGGCGCCGGTCTGGAGACCCACTGCATGCTCCTTGCGAGCGACAATGAGCATAATGGTTTTTTTTAAGTCGGTTTCGCTGAGAGGCAATCTCTGAAAGGCCTTGACGCCGAAGCTGTCGATGTCTTCACCGTCAAGGCTTGGGACTGTGACCACGACAATGCTGTGGCCGCTCCTTGCCTTGAAAAGTTTCATGCGCTTTTCAAGATCGTCATAGCTGGGTTGAGGCACGATCCCGGCAAGATCGTTGATTGTGTCGTTTAGCTCTGGAAGCTCTATGGCAACTGCTGGGGAGTGAAGCGTCAGACTGAAAAAAAGAATAAGGCAAAGCAATAGCATTACAGGCCGGTCACCGATTGCCGGGCGCGTTTATCCAACGACTTCATCTCCGCTTCGCTCAAAGGGAAACCAAATTGTTCGTTGCGCATGCGCAGGCGTTGGCCGGAGATTTCGCAGACGATTTGGGCGGCGCGCCGGAAGGAGGTGTCGTCTTCGATCAGCGATGCCAGCAAACGGGCGCCGCTGTCTTTATGTTCCATTTCATCTCGCAAGATTTCTTCAAAGACGCCGGCGATTTTTGCGTCCATGCCGCGCTTCTTGAGCCTGCTGCAGACCTGGTACAGAGCCCCGCCACCGCCTTCGGTGAGAGTGATGGCGGCTCGTTCGAGTGTTTCGTCTTTGCGGCGGATTTCCCGCGAAGTCACTTTTTCGGATCCGTGCAAAAGCCCGGCGTAGCTCTTGGAGTAAGCGGCCCGCACCTTGGCCAGCTTGCGGTCTTGCGGCAGCCAGGTGAGGTCGCGCGGCGTAATTTTTTTACCGCTGATTTCCTGAACGAGGTCCATGACCAGGCGCGCGTGTTTGGTCTCGTCGGCGAGTTTATCGGTGAGTTCGGTATATTCGTGGCGATCGATGCCGTTGTCGATACTTGGATAGAGTTGGGTCAGAGCATCCAAAATTGGTTTGATGGCCGAGTACTCCTTAAAACCCTGCGCCTTGAGCCAGCGCAGATGTTCTTTCTTCTGTCTGGGTACCGCGAAAAAGGCGCCGACCACCCGCGCTTCGGCGGCACGGTAGGCTGAAGCCAATTGGGTAAGTTGCAGGATGTAACGATTGGCCATGAATTTCTATTTTCGCTTTCAGCGCGGCGGCACGGGCATGATGTGGCCGCATTTTTGACATGTCCTGAGGGATTCGTCCCCATAGAATTTCTGATGCACCTGCGATACCGGATCCTGGCGGTAATCGCCGACTTCCACCGTGGCCTGGTAAACCTTATCGCCGCAATTCTCACAAAACCATAGGAAATGGTCTCGTTCTCCGGCTTTGCGTTTGCGTTCGAAAACGATAAACCACGAATTGTCGTCGACCCGCGGCGAATGCGGCACGCCGCCGGGACAGAGCAGCATCTGGCCGGCTTTGATCACGGTGGTTTTCTGCTTGCCTTCGGCATCGATGTAGACGAGATTTTGCACGCCACTGAGCTGTAGTGTCACCTCGTCGCTGGGGTCGATGTGAAAATCTTTGCGCTCTTTGCGGCCACTACTGAGAAAAGCCAGAGATTCAGAATCTTGCCAGACGACCCGCCGGCCCTTGCCCTCAGCTTTGACCTCTTCGACCACGCCGGTGAGATCGACTGGAATAAGCTCTTTCATGAGCCGACTATAACGCTATCGAAACCCAAGGTTCAACAGATGTGAAATGGCTAGCAAGGCGTCGTGTAACGCGTAGGCGTTAGTGCGGAGTGCGTTTGAGATAGAGCGGTGTTTTGGTGGGAGTCAAAATAACTTGCGGTTGAGACTCGGATTCGCGCTTTCTAGAAAAAAAAGTTTCCAAAATATTTTCTATCGAAAGAATGCCGGCGGTATTCTGGTTGCCGTTGACGACGACGCCCACCGGATGCCCGAATGCGTCAACCACGACCCCGCCGCTCATGTGATTTGCCACGCCGATGCCCCACTTGGTATCGGGCTCGATACCGGCGTTTTCTAAATAGCGGGCATCGTAAACTTTGTAATCCGCGGCAAAATAGCCACGATGATTTTCGTCTGTAAGATTCAAAAAACCATGGGCGATTTTAAATTCCCCTTCGCGCGGGTAACCGACGATGAAGACTTTCTTGGGCGGCAGTAGCGGCTTTAATTCGAAATCGGCGCGTGGATTGCTGAGGCTGATCTTGCCTTGTTCGAAATCGCGCAGCTGCCAATGGGAAAAGCGCGTCTGCGGGCCGGCTTTCAGTCTGCCGATGACAAAATCGCGATGTTTAATGATCTCGTCGGGGGTATGATGCTTCTTGCCGTTGGTCGAATCCTCTTCCCTCAGATGGGAAAGAATCTGTATCTCGTATTCGTGGTCGCCGTTTTGCGCTTTATAGCGCACCCGCGGATTGGACACCGAGCAATCGACGGTTTCGGAAAAACGGCTGTGGGCTTTCTGATTGTGAAGACAGTACACCATCACGTGATAGGCAGTCACAAACAGGCCGTCGGGCGAGATCAAGAATCCGGATCCTAGATTGGCTTGTTTCCATTCGCCGTGCTGTTGATATTCGACGACGATCTTTAAACTTCTCGATCTGACTTCAGGCCAGCTAAACGAGGCTCCGACAGCCTTGAGCTGTTCGGCGCCGGTGACGTAACTCGCTCTTGCAGGTGATGGAAGTACGAGCCAGAGGAGGATTAAAGTAATGATGAATTGCACTGTGATTGCCGCGTAGTATAACGCAGCTCACAGCTCAAGGCAAAAAAAATCTCGTTCCTTCCGCTAAATTTTTTGCCGAGAAGAAATTGAGGGACTGCGGGAAGTAAATGAGAGCGCCATCGCCCTTACTTCCTTGCAGTCTCAGTTGCGAAAGGCAATCGGATGAACCGACTCTAGGACCGCTCCTTACTCCTTAGATCTTCATCGCTCTTGGGCAACGGCGCGGAATCACCACTGGGATTTGTTCCGGAACTTCCTGCGGCACCACCAGTCTAACCTTTCTGCCCCCCTAACGGTATGCCGAGTTTCTCGGCGGTCTTCGCATCCAGAGTGCCAGTCGCGGGAAGTTGATTGGCCTCCTGAAACTCTCGAAGAGCCTGTCGCGTTCGGTTGTCCCAGGTACCGTCCGGGGGACCAGGATTTAAGCCCTTGGCTCTCAACGCTTCTTTAGCATTCTTGATTTCCTCAGGCGAAAGATTCGCTCTTCCCGGCTGCTGGCTACCGCCCGGTGGCTCCATTCTTTCCGGGATGGTTCGCTTCGGGTCGGGTCGTGCGGGAGGATCTTGCGCCGTCGATGGCGCCGCGGCGAGAGCTGCCGATAAAATCAGGGCGCCGGCTATCAGTCCGATATGTTTCATGTTCGATACTCCTTCATATTGAGTATTCCGAAAGGTTCCAGTTCATGGGCTAGTACTGTTTACGGAACGCAAGGTCTGTGCCATCCATCAGGGAGGTATTCAAAGCCGTGGTCTTAACGAAATTTTCTTCAGAGGCGGGAAAACACCTGAGAACGACCGCTTAAGAATGGCATTTGCGACAGTCGCAACTCTGCGCATGTCCTATTCGTGCGACAGTATCTTCCTTGACGCTTTTGCAAATAGGGTGATAAGTTCGAAAAAATACTGGGTAAGCAAAGGAGATATCATCATGGCTGAGCGAGTATGGGAGCGTTTTTTAACGGAACAGGATAAAGCGACATTGATGGGAAGGGCCGAGCGCAAAATCGGCTTCGGTGAGAGACCGGCGTTGTTGTTGATCGATTTATATCGATGGGTTTTCGGTGACAAACCGGAACCGGTTGTTGACGCGATCAAAACCTGGCCCGGCAGTTGCGGTCTTGCCGGATGGAGCGCGCTGCCGCATATTCAGAAGCTGCTTGCCAAGGCTCGGGAGGTGGAGATTCCGGTGATTCACGTCACCGGAATGGATGGAGTGGCGATCGAACCCTGGGCCTTTCGACGGGATAAGACAAGACGAGCGGACATGAACAAGGAACAGCTCGACCGTGTGCGGCGGAAATTCGACATCGTCGATGAGGTAAAGCCGATTCCCGGGGAGACTGTGTTAAAGAAGGTGTCACCGAGCGCTTTTTGGGGAACGCCGCTGATCGGTCATTTGAATTTCTTAGGCGTCGATACCATCATCACCTGCGGTGAAAGCACGAGCGGCTGCGTGCGCGCGAGTGTCGTGGACGGTACGACGAATCGCCTGCGCATGGTGGTTGCCGAAGAGTGTGTCTTTGACCGGCACGAAGCGTGTCATGCCATTAACCTTTTCGATATGAACCAGAAGTATGCCGACGTTTTACCGTTAGATGAAATTCTCAAGTATCTGGATGCGTGGCGTGCTGAGAAAGCGGGCCAAGTCGGATATGCCAACGACAGTGTGGCGTATCTGAAAGATCTCGTCATCGGCGAAGATTTTAAAGGATTACGCTAGGCAATCGTTGTGACCCGCTATTGATCGTCGAAGCTTACCTCGACCGGCCGGAGTCGAGTGCGACTCCGGCCGGTTGTTGTTTCAGACCCCGCCATACCAGAAAAAACACCACGATCGATATTGCCCCCATGGTTTGAAACCCCTTCTCGTAACCTAGTCGTTGCACCAGGGCGCCCGCTAAAAGGGGCCCGAGCATGTTGCCCAGCGAAGTGAACGTCCGGGTGAGTCCCAGACTCAACCCTCTGCCGGCACTGCCGGCCGATTGTAAAGCGAAGGTGGTGGCGCCGACGTTCGTGTAGCCGAAACCCATCGTCATCACGCACAAGGGAATGAGTAATGTTGCCACCCCCGTGCCGTAAGGTTGTAATAGAAACATCGGAATTCCGATCAATACACCGAGCAGAATGACGCGAGACGCGGTGATTCGGTCGCACAACCAGCCGCCGGTATAGCGTCCAAAGGTATCGGTCACGCGGGAGACTGAAACCATGGTTCCTACCCAGTCTAGTCCAAAGCCTCCCTGATTGACGGCCAGAAAGGGAAAGGCCACGCGATTTACGCCGACGAGAAAGAGGAACGACTGGAAGATCGCCAGGCAAGAAGCCAGAAACGAGGGGCGGCTGAGCAACTTTTGCCCTTCGCGCAAGAGCTGAACGGATCGCTCCTGAGTGATTTTGCGGAACCGGTGAGCGCCGCCTAGAAGAAGCAAAATCAAGCCGAGAAATTGGGGTAACGCATAGACCACGAACAATACATCGGGGCCGAATGATTTGCCGACGAATCCGCCGATGAGAGGACCGATGGCGAAGCCGATGCCCAGCGCCGATGCTACCTGGCCTTGAGCGCGGCCCTGCTGTCCCGCTTGCGACTCTTCGAACGCGATCTTGCGTATCGAGAGAGCAAACATCGCTTCAGTCATTCCCAAGATGGTAAAGGCGACCAGGAAGACGGAGGTGGTGTCGAGAAAATAGATCGCAAAGATGCTGGTGACGAGTCCAACCATCGTGGCGACGACGATCAGTATGCCGGAACTAAAGTACGACGCCAGAACTCCCGACATAAGATCCGAACAGACGCGCCCGGCGCCGTTTACCACCAGCGGAATGCCAGCCAACCCGATCGAGTAGCCATGGGCTGCCATGAAAAAGGGCGCGAGCATCGCCGCCCCTGAGGAACCGGCGATTTGACACACCGCGGCGAGAGAGAAAAAGGTCAGCGGCGAGAGTTTCATCGGGCGAATTATAACAGCTGAGTTGCCGCCGGCATATGGAATGCGGAAGAATTCGCCTGGTGTGGACAGCGCGGATCGAGCTTGATAGAAGGACAGCGTTAGCGAAGGAGAAGGGTTATGGAGATCGCGCAGATTCAAATACACGAAGCGAAAGAAAAGCTCGACCAGAAAGAGTGCTTGTTCGTCGACATCCGTGATCCGGGTTCTTATCGGGCCGGCCATATTCCTGGAGCGCTGCACCTCGATGACGGTAACGTTCAAAAGTTTGTTCAGAATACCGATAAGGAGAAACCGGTGGTGGTGTACTGCTATCACGGGAACAGCAGTCTCGGTGCCGTGGCCTATTTTATGGAGAACGGTTTCAAGAACGTCGCCAGTATGAGCGGGGGTTTCGAAGCATGGCGGACGGTATACGAGCATGAACCGGAATAGGTCCTTTCCCATTAAACAAAACTTCCTACTATAGGAGAGCTTCATGAGCGTCGTCGTAGGCAGCGGGGAATTTCGTTACGAAGTGATCGAATGCTGGGGTAAACTGCCGGACCGATGGACATTTCATGAAGTCGCCTCGGTGGGTGTCGACAAAAACGATAACGTTTACTGTTTTACGCGCGGCGCACATCCGGTCATCGTCTTCGATCGCGACGGCAACTTTTTGCGTTCGTGGGGCGAGGGCATCTTTAAGCGAGCCCATGGGGTCACCATGGGCCCCGACGACACGATTTATCTGACTGACGACGGCGATCACACCGTGCGCAAATGCACCCTGGAGGGCGAGGTTCTTCTTACCCTGGGCATTCCCGGCAAAGTCGCGCCGTATCAAGGCGGCGAGCCGTTTAATCGTTGCACGCACGTGGCATTGTCGCCACAGGATGAGATCTACGTCTCCGACGGTTACGGCAACTCACGCGTGCACAAGTATTCGCCCGGCGGGAAGTTGCTGCTGTCATGGGGAGAATCGGGTTCGGACCCCGGCCAATTCAATATCGTGCACAACATTTGCGCCGATCGAGAGGGTTGGGTTTACGTCGCCGACCGCGAAAACAATCGCGTTCAGGTGTTCGACGGCAACGGCAAGTATGAGACACAGTGGAACAACATGCATCGTCCATGCGCTCTGTATATGGATACCGCGCGTCAAGATCCGGTTTGTTATGTCGGAGAACTGGGTCCGGGGTATTCGGTGAACAAGGACGCGCCAAATCTGGGGCATCGGGTGGATATTTATAGCAAACAAGGCCAACGCTTGGCCCGGTTAGGCGCTGCCGCCGCCGGTGAAGCAGCCGGGCAATTCATCGCGCCACACGGAATTGCCATCGATTCGCGCGGCGACATCTACGTCGGCGAAGTCTCCTGGACGATCATGGGACAACATCTAAAGCCGCCGCGAGAGCTGCGTTGCTTGCAGAAGTTGAAAAAACTTAGCTAGAGGTAGAGCCCGATGAAGAGCAATGTAATCCAGCAGCGTGTGCCGGTGCATGGCGATGCCGGACATTGGGTTCATGTGAGCGAGAGCCCGCGCCATGTTCGCGTCTTCTTGGGCGGTGAGACTATCGCGGATAGCAAGCATGCCAAGCTTGTCCGCGAGGCCGATGTCTTGCCGATTTATTATTTTCCCGAGAATGATGTCCGTCAGGATCTGTTCACTAAAACCGGGCGCCAAGCTCAATGCCCTTTTAAAGGGGAGGCTTCTTACTGGTCCATCGATACCGGCGGCACGCGCGCTGAGAATGCAACCTGGAGTTATCGCAATCCGTTGCCGGATGCAGCCGGCATCAAAAATCACTTTGCCTTCGAATGGAACAAGATGGACAAATGGTTTGAGGAAGACGAAGAGATCTTCGTTCATGCGCGCGACCCGTACAAACGGGTCGACGTTCTGCCGAGCTCACGGCACGTTCGAGTCGTCATCGACGGATACACCGTCGCGGACACCCGCCGGCCCAGACTTCTCTTCGAGACTAACCACCCGGTTCGTTACTATATCCCGCAGGAAGACGTCCGGATGGATTTACTGGCGCCGAGCACGACCCGATCGCGTTGCCCTTACAAAGGACCGGCGGATTATTGGTCGGTCAAGCTAGGCGAGCAGCAGTTCGACGATATGGTGTGGGGTTATAGGGAGCCGATTCCCGAATGCCCGAAGATCAAGGGGCTGCTGTCCTTTTTTCATGAGCGTGGCGCCGATATCTATGTCGACGACGAGGAAATTCCACGGCCGAAGACGAAATGGGCGCGCGAACTTAAGCAATGAATGCGCGCGCGGAACGATGCAGGCTCTTTATTGGAATGGTCGTGATCTAAGGCTCGATTTTTCTTACCGCGTGCCGACCGCTGACCGTCAGACTACCGTTGTTAAAATTCATCTCGCCGGCATTTGCGCCACCGATTTGCAAATCTTCAATGGATACATGGGGTTTGAAGGCGTGCCAGGGCACGAGTTTGTCGGCTCGGTCAGCGAAGGACCCAAACAAACAATGGATCGGTAAGCGCGTTGTCGGTGAAATCAATTTCGGCTGCGGTGACTGTGAGTCCTGCGCGCGCGATCTCAGCCGGCATTGTCCCAACAGAGCGGTCATGGGGATATTTAATGCCGACGGCGCTTTTGCCCAATTATCTTGCTGTGCCGGAGGCCAATCTTCATCTCGTGCCGGACAACGTGAGCGATGAGCAGGCGGTATTCACAGAACCGCTTGCGGCCGCGTTTGAAATACTTACGCAAATCCAGGTGAATCCCGGCGACGAAATCCTGGTCCTGGGAGATGGCAAACTGGGTAACCTATGCGCGCAGGTCTTGCGGCTTACGGGAGCCAAGGTGACGGCGCTAGGCAAACATGAAGCAAGCTCAAGCTCATAAAACAGATGGGCGTGCGCACGAGTCTTTTGAAAGATTGGAAACCGCGTCTGTTCGATATCGTTGTCGAGGCGACGGGTTCCGCTACCGGACTCGAATGGGCGGTCAGCGCCGTGCGTCCGCGCGGCACTCTGGTACTGAAGAGCACCATCGCGAGCGCTCATCAGGTGTCGTTGGCCCCTATCGTAATCCATGAAATTACAGTGATCGGCTCGCGCTGTGGCGTCTTTCCCGATGCGCTGCAAGCGCTGACCGCGGGGCGAGTATCCGTCAAGCCTTTGATTGAAAAAGTTTATCCGCTAGAGCGAGGACTCGAAGCTGTTCAGCACGCCAGACAAGCCGGAGTCCGAAAAATTTTGTTGCGGCCCGACCGGTGAAACTGCTTTTTAGAGTTCCTTCCTCAACATGCTTGATGCTCATGGGCCCGTTCCGGCCATCCACGCATTGAAGGAAGAGCTGAGCTTGTCCTCGGACGTGTTCCGAGGATGGATGCGTGGATCGAGTCCGCGCATGACGGATAAACATGTGAGCCTGTCCTCGGACTTGTTCCGAGGCCTGCCCCGGAATCCGGGGATGGATGCCCGTAACAAGTACGGGCCTGACAAGAAGAATACGAAGATTCCACCAGCAGCGAAATTTAAGAGTCTAGCGATAGCAGGGATTCGACTATCTGACGAATCAAGGATTTCAGAAGTTTTGTTTACTCAGAAGGACCCAGAAATCACCACACTCAGGGGACGCTCTTCAAAACGACGATCCCGATTGTTCCAGAAACGACAACTCTGCCGGCGTCGAGACTCGCCCCAACACTTTATTTCTGTGAGGGAAACGCCCGAAACGTTTTATGATGTCTCGGTGGCGCACGGCGAAATCAAGATATCCCTCAAACGGCGGCTTTTGATTGGTGCCGACGGCATGGACGAGTTTCTCAAAAAGGCTTACCGATTGCTCCTGGTTTGTAAGTAATTCCGAATGCTCCAGGGGAAGGTAAAAGAACACTCTCTCAATCGGGCGCAGCTCGAGATCACAACCAGTGTCGAGGCCGTCGCGACACAGGGCCAACGCGTGCGACTCAAAGGCGAAAGCCTCGGGCGAATCGCGAAAGATATTTCGAGGAAATTGATCGGTGAGTAATATCAGGCTGAGCCGACCTTGCGGATTCGATGTCCAATCTGTCAAATCTCCTGATGCGGCCTTGATCACGTAGTTTTCGAATCGTCTGCGAATTGCATCGTCCACTTCAGGATTCTTCGACCACCAGAACGACGCGCGTTCGGCAGCAATTGCGGCATCGTCTAAAGTAGAGCCAAACCAATACTCTCGGACGCTGTCGGGAGTTTCCATATTTTTCGCCAGCGCGTGACGGGAAGATCCAGGGATTAGATCGCCGCCAAAACAACTGCCAGTATGGCTACGAACAGGGAAACCGTTGAGATAGTTCGCAGTAGGAGAAGTTGTCGGCGCAGCGACGTGATGGCCTCCGCCATGGCGGCAATTTGTTGAGCCATGCTCGCTACCAGTTCGGCTTGCTTTCGTTCATTGGCTTCAAGCTCGACGATTCTCTGATCCTGCGTCTTGCCGCCGGTGTTACGCGCTGTTTTGGTCTGCTGCAGGAGCTGCTTAGATAAGGACACGACTTCGGGGACGAGTTTGACGATCTGAAACCAAGGTATTGCCATATTGTCTCGATTCGTTGTGCGCTTTAAAGTTCGACCGCTGTGACCCCTAGCTACTTGCTTCCTTATTTTTAGGCGATGTTCTCAGAAGAGAGACACTGGAACAAAGATTATTAGAAATTCGTACCCAACTCGGGTGCAGTTTTCAACCGCACCTTCGTCGCTTAATCTAACGACGGTCCGATCGCTGCTAGTCGGGCTTGCAGAAGCGATGGATTCTTTGGCGGCCGATATCGTCCATGGAGTTTGACAGTTCTCTGCTGTGTTCGATAGTGTTTCGCCATTCTATTTTCGCACTGTCCTTCACGTATTGAAAGGAGAAGACCCGATGAGTCTCGATTTTGTCACTAACCAAGAAATCATTCTGGCGGCGCGGCGCAATCTCACCCAGGATATTTGGGATTATTTGAGCGGCGGCGCCGAATCTGAAACAACCATGAGGCGAAACCGCATGGCTTTCGATAGCCTCGCGTTGCGGCCGCGCATCTGCGTGGATGTTGCGAAGATCGATACCTCGACAACTTTTCTGGGGCAGAAGCTGCGCATTCCCGTGATGATGGCGCCTGGGTCGCTGCAAACGATCACACCGGAAGGCGGTGTCGCCGTGGCCAAGGCGGCGGCGGACTTCGGCACGATGCATTTCGTCAGCTCGGTAACCCAGCCCAGTCTGGAGGAGATCGCCGCAAGTACCCAGCATCCAAAGATCTTCCAGCTTTATATTCGCGGCGGGCTGGACTGGTGCGAGGAAATTATTCGGCGCGTGAAGCAGGCGGGATACATGGCGCTCTGCCTTACCGTCGACACGGCTCATTACAGCCGGCGCGAGCGGCAAATGATGAACCGCTGGCTGCCGCCGAACAAGCGCACCGAGACCAGCCGCCATTTTCAGGGAATGTTGACCTGGGAAATGATGGACGCCATTAAGAAGATGGCCGGCCTTCCATTTATCCTCAAAGGTGTTGCCACCGCCGAAGATGCCAAAATCGCCATGGATCACGGCGTCGACGTGATTTATATCTCCAATCATGGCGGGCGACAGCTCGACCATGGGCGAGGTACCATGGATATTCTTCCTGAAATCGTCGATAGGGTGCGCGGCAAAGCCGACATCATACTCGATGGAAGTATTCTGCGGGGAACAGACGTCCTGAAAGCATTGGCGCTGGGATGCAAGGCGGTGACGATCGGCAAGCTTCAGGGTTGGGGCCTGGGCGCGGGCGGACAAGCCGGTTTGTTGCGCGTGCTGGAGTTGCTCGAAGAAGAGCTCATCATCGATATGGCACTCCTAGGTGTCACCCGCGTCGATCAGATCTCCGCCAGTTATGTTTGTAAGGCACCGCCGGTTTGCTCGCCCAATGAGATGAGCGCGTTCCCTCATCTGCCGGGAGGGCAGTTGCGCTGACGCGCCACGGTCGTGTGTGGTTTGGCTGAGTTGTGCGAACTGGATCAGGGGTATGGGTGATCCATTGCCGCTTGTTTCATTTGCGCATGGAGATCGATCATTGTGAGCGCGCAATACTCCATGGTATAGCCGGCGCGAAATTCCACGCCATCCTGAAGCACGCGTTTGAGCACGGTGCGGTTGAAAGCGCCATGACCCATGGCTTCCTCGCCGTCTTCGCCCAACTTGTGTGTATCCATGTCGGCTTCTTCGTGGGTCGAAAAATAAATCGCCTGCTCTTTTGTAAATCCGTACTGGGTGGTCAGGGCGGTGTACCACTCGCCCGACCAGTGGGACAGGGACTCTTCAAAAACGTGCAAGCCCCAGAGTTCGGCGATGGAACCATCGATGAAAATCTTGTGGCAGAAGTCATTGATGGCGCGCGCGGAGGGTAAATAAGGATCTTCCAAGATCTCTTGCCGATTTAATCCCATCACCTCGGCGGTTTGGAGCAGCACCAGAACATGGCCCGGCGCTTTGGGCGAGATCAACTCGTCGGCGATCTTGGCGCAGAAAGGTCCCAAAAGATCAAAATTACGGACGAAGAAAGGTAGATGGGTGTAATAAGACACCGCATTGAGCGCGTTAACCTCCATGGAAAAATGTCCCCAGTTTTTAAAAAACTGCCGGATGACCGGCATGGGTAATTTTCCTTCACGAAGATGCGTCATGAAAGGCGCTTGATGAATTTTTTCTTGCCACGCCTTGTACAGCGTTGAATAAAGATAATCAACGTAGGCCTTGGCTTCTTCACCGCTTAGTTTTTCGCCGGCCTTCGGTTCTCGCGGCTTGTTCATGGTCTACCCCCTAGAACAGTTCTGTTTAAATGGGATAACGCGCGTGTATCATCGCCCTCTCACCTTGTCAAGAATTGCGTCGTGCATTGGCAAAGCTTTCAGCGCTGCGCTAGGATGTCCGCATGTCGACAAGGCCAAACAAACAGCTAGAGACCTTTCCGAATCCCCATCCCGCGCGCGACTATGAGATCAGTATGGAATGTCCGGAATTTACTTGTGTCTGTCCCCGCACCGGGCAGCCGGACTTTGCCAACATCCACATCCGCTACATACCCGATCAGCGATGCGTCGAACTTAAATCTTTGAAGCTCTATCTCTGGTCCTTTCGCGATCAGGGCGCGTTTCACGAGGATGTCGTCAATCGAATTCTCGACGATCTCATTGAGGCGTGCCAGCCCCGAAAAATGACTGTCATCGGTGATTTTAATATTCGTGGCGGGATTCACACGATGATCACGGCAAATTACCCGTCGCCATGAACGCGGCTTCGGTTTTGTCGTTCCACCGTGTGATAACGTTGCCGATCCAGGTACGTATTTCTCACTGCGGATGTTCGATCTCAGGTTCTTAAAGAGAATCGCTCATCGTCCTCACCGCCACCCGTTGGCGTATCCCGCATCGATTGTCAGTCGGCAGCTATCCGTCACAGCTTTCGCTGCGCGAAGTTGCTTTTTCGAGACGTCCGATATGCCGCTGTTGATAAAGCTGTTCACAAGCTGTTCATCATGGCGCGGAACTCGTTGGATGCGATTCAGAATCTCTGGTTTGGTCTCCACACATGGTTTTTCCGCTGAACAAGAGTAAATGAAAAATCTTCTTACGCGGAAAAGTTTTCCTTGCATTTTGGTTCTGATGGGTTCAAATTCCTCCGAACAGATTTACACGATAAAGTTAATGCATCAGAGTTTTTCCCTAGAGACAGTCCATTTCGATGGCAGTTTTAGAAGACAACCTGCGTAAGGTCCCGCCGCAGAATCTCGAAGCCGAAGCTTCGGTATTAGGCGGAGTTTTGCTCGAAAACGATGCCATCAATATCGTGTTGGAGCTATTGCGTCCGGATGACTTCTATCGCGAATCGCATCGAAAAGTCTTCCGCGCTATGATTGAGCTTTTGGACCGCAGCGAACCGGTCGATCTCATCACCCTGAGTGATTTTCTCAAGGGTAAAAACGAATTGGAAGCCGTCGGCGGGACTTCTTACCTGGCGTCTCTGGCCGATTTCGTTCCCACCGCCGCCAACATCTCTTACTATGCGCGTATCGTTCGAGAAAAAGCGATCCTTCGCAGTTTGATCAGCGCCGCCACCGAAATCGCCACCCGAGGTTATGAAGAGCAAGGCAACGTCGAAGAGTTTCTCGACACCGCGGAGAAGGTGATCTTCGACATTTCGGAAAAGAAGATCAAGGCTTCCTTCGTTGCTGTCGGAGACATGATCAAAGATACGCTCAAGACGGTTGAGAAACTGTACGAGCGTAAGGAAATGGTCACCGGCGTTCCCACCGGTTATGAAGACCTCGACAGGTTAACGGCCGGATTGCAACCCGCCGATTTGATCATCGTCGCCGGCCGACCCGGCATGGGAAAAACCGCGTTCGCTCTGAACATCGCGACCAACGCCGCGTATACCGGAGTCGGAGCCGCGGTGTTTTCCTTAGAAATGGCCAAAGAGCAGTTGGTTCTCCGTATGCTCTGTTCGGAAGCCCACGTTAACAGCTCGAAAGTTCGGTCCGGATATTTAGGTGAACGCGATTTCCCCCAACTTGCCAAGGCCGCCGGACGGCTTCACGAGGCGCCGATTTATATCGACGATACCCCTGCTATTTCGGTTCTCGAATTGCGCGCCAAGGCCAGGCGCCTGGTACGAGACCGGTCGAAGAAAATCGGCCTGATAGTCGTCGATTATCTTCAATTGATGCGGGGTATGGGAACAGCCAGCAACCGCGAACAAGAAATTTCGGAAATCTCCCGTTCTCTAAAAGCACTGGCGAAAGAATTGGGCGTGCCGGTCATGGCTCTTTCCCAGCTCAATCGCCGTGTCGAGGATCGCGGCGACCGGCGGCCGATGATGTCCGATCTGAGAGAGTCTGGAGCGATCGAACAAGACGCCGACGTGATCATGTTTATCTACCGCGATGAAGTCTACAACAAATCCGACGACAGCAAGAAGGGCGTAGCCGAAGTCATCATCGCCAAACAACGAAACGGCCCCACCGATACCATCCATCTAACCTTTCTCAGCGAGTACACCCGTTTCGAGAACTACGCCGGCAGAGACGACGATTATTACGACGAGGCGGAGGAAGGGTAGGCGCCTTTGTCCCTTGCCGGAGCGCGAAGGTCGCAAGGACTGCCAAGGCTGGCTGGAACGAAGTCAGTTCGTGGAGACGAACTGACGGCTTCGCACGAAGTTCACCATCTTTAGGCTCATAACCACTTCGCGTTTCTGATTGAGGACTTCTACCGAGGACCGGATGATGCCGCGGTCCGGCTTAGACTGAGAGATTCGCGCTTCCAGGACTGTGACGCGAAGCGACAGCGTGTCGCCTGGAAACACCGGTTTGTCCCAGCGCAATTCGTCACATCCCGGTGAGCCCAAGTTTGCTATGCTTGATAAATAGTTGTCGGTATAAAGCCGCATCATGAGTCCCGCGGTGTGCCAGCCGCTGGCGATCAAGCCGCCATAGATACTGTCTTTAGCCGCGTGTTTGTCGATGTGATACGACAACGGCACATAGCGTCTGCCAAAGTCGAGGACCTCTTCCTCATCGACCGCGATGGCGCCGAACTCATGCACCGCGCCCGGCACATAGTCTTCAAAATAACGGTTGTCGGGGGGATGAGAAAACGTGGAAGTGCTCATGATTCTTTTCCCAAAAGCATTATGTGTCTTCTTGATCTCGGCGGCGGCCAAGGATCGCCTTCACCTTCGCCGCTATGTTCTCCATTTTTAGAATATCGCTAATGATGGCCGCCGAATCGGCGCCTGCGTGCCATACGTCTTGTACGGTAGATTCCGTAATTCCGCCAATGGCGACGATTGGTAAAGCAACCGCCGCGCGAATGTGCGTCAATCTTTCCAGTCCGCGTGCGGTGTAGCCCGTTTGTTTAGTGATCGTGCCAAACATCGGCCCGAAGCCGATATAATCGGCGCCGTTTCGTTCCGCTTCTCTGGCTTGATCGATATCGTGGGTTGAAATACCAATGATTTTTTTACCTAGTAATCTTCGACCGACTTGCAGAGGCAGATCTTCTTGTCCTAAATGAACGCCGTCGGCGGCGCTGGCAAGAGCGATATCCACGCGGTCGTTGACGATCAGCTTACATTCAAATGATGTCGTCAGTGCGCGCGCGGTTTTTGCGAGCTGGAGAAAATCCCTCGATGTCATCGCTTTGGCGCGCAGTTGAATCATTTTTGCACCGCCGTCCAAGATCTGGCGGAGAACCAGCTCAGGAGAGCGACCGTTAGTTTGCTCGGGATCGAGGATGGCGTATAGCGGTGGGAGAGTCAGCCGCGGATGTGTCCCGGACATAAGCGTCAGGAGCTCTCTTTCTTAAACTCGATACGGAGATCCGTGATTTTCTTGCGCAAGGTGTTTCGGTTGATGCCCAGAATCTGGGCGGCTCGGATTTGATTTCCGCGAGTCTTCTTGAGTGTCAATTCGATGAGTGGGCGCTCGATACGTTCAATCACCAGGGAGTAAAGGTTGTCCACTTCGACCCCCTCGGTACGTCGAAAGTAGTCTTCTAGTTTGTGCCGAATAATTTCTTCGAGTGAGAGCTGGTCGACTTCCGGAGCTGCTGCGGACTGTTGATTTTGCAGCGTGAAGTCTTTGGGAAAGAGAATCGGTCCGGAAGACAGTACGGCGGCCCGAATCAGTGTGTTCTCCAATTCCCTGACGTTACCCGGCCACGGATATCCTTCCAACAAACGCAATGCCTCGGGAGAGACGCCGGAGATCAGAATGCCCATCTCTCGATTAATTTTGTCGATGAAATAACTGATCAACAGCGGAATGTCGCCGCGACGCTCTCGGAGCGCCGGAAGGTAAATGGGAATGACCTTAAGGCGGAAGTAGAGATCTTCGCGGAAACGTCTGTCCCGAACCGATTTTTCCAGGTCCTGGTTCGTTGCGGCGAGTATCCGCACATCGGCTTTAAGAATCTCTCGCCCGCCGACCCGGCTGTATTCTCGGTCTTGCAGCACGCGCAACAACTTGGTCTGCAATTCGAGCGGAATGTCGCCGACCTCGTCGAGAAAAAGCGTACCGGCTTCCGCCAGCTCGAACTTGCCGATGCGCCGGTCGAGAGCACCGGTGAAGGCGCCTTTTTCGTGGCCGAAGAGTTCGCTTTCCAGAAGATCCCGTGGGATCGCCGCGCAATTGATGGCGATAAACGGCTGGTTCCAGCGCGGCGAATTATAATGAATCGTTTTAGCGACGAGTTCTTTACCCGTGCCGCTTTCGCCTTGAATCAAGATCGTCGCTTGCGTGTCGACGACTTGTCCGATGGTTTTGTAAACCCCTTGCATGTTCGAGCTGGTGCCGATGATATTGACGCCGGGCTCGAAGCGTTTTTTGACTTCTTCCTTAAGTTCACGAAAGTCGCGGGTGAGTTTACGGCTATCGACGGCCCGCTTGACGAGAACCATGACCTCGTCGAGATCAAACGGCTTGGTGATGTAGTCAAAGGCGCCGCTCTTCATCGCGCCGATGGCATTGCGCATGGTGTTTTGCGCGGTCATGAGAATCATTGCCGTGTCGACCCCCGCTTCTTTGATTTCCTTAAGCACGGTGAGCCCGTCGGTGTCAGGAAGCTTGATATCGAGGAGCGCAACATCGAAAATCGAATCGGTAAGCGATTGACGAGCGCTGGAACCGTTGACGGCCGTCTGCACCCAATAACCTTCGTCCTCCAGCGCCTTCTTTAATATGAAGCGCAATGACTCTTCATCTTCGGCAACCAGAATTTTCCCTTGGTCCATGTTAGTCCGCCACCACTAGAGATACCTTGAAGGTGGATCCTTTTCCCTCAGTGCTATCAACGCGAATGATGCCGCCGTGTTCTTTGACGATCCGATAACACACCGCCAGGCCGAGACCCGTGCCGTTGTTTTTTGTAGTGAAGAACGGCGAGAAAATGTGGAGCAGGTCTTCGTCCTTAATGCCGACTCCTTCATCTTCGATCTCCACCCAGATAAATTGGCTTCGTCCCGCGCCTTGGCCGCGAAAATAAATGTCGGCTTCGACCCGCGTGGTGACCGACACGGTTCCTGAACCGTTCATCGCTTGGCAAGCGTTTTTCACGAGATTCAAAAACACTTGCATGAGCCGGTTGCGATCTCCCCGTATCGGCGGAAGACTCGGATCGAAGAGCTTTTTTATGGTAATTGTGGCTTGAGACTTGGTTTGTAATTCGAGCAGCAGAACATCTTCAAGCACCTCGTGGATGTTCAACGGCACGATATCGAGTTTTGTCGGTCGTGACAGATCGAGCAGTTGCTCGATCAACAGGTTCACGCGATCCACTTCGCGGGTCATAATATTTGTGTATTCGATCAGCGAAGGATCATGGTCCAGGTTGCGGCGCAGCAACTGCGCGGCGCCTTTGATGCCGCCCAGGGGATTGCGAATCTCGTGCGCGAGGCCAGCCGCCAACGTCCCTACCATCGCCAGACGGTCGGCGCGCTTGAGATCTTCTTCCAGTTCTTTACGGTGAGTGAGATTACGCACGAGCAAAATACTACCGAGAAAGGTGCCGTGCCGATCCTGAAGCGGGGAAACGGTGATGCCCACAGGCACCTTTTTACCCCACCGAGACACCAGATCGCCTTCACCTCGGGCGCTCTCCTGCAGCGGCGGAACACTCTTTTTTACTAGTTGGATCAGCCAAGGTTCTTTGCGGAAAATGCGTACAAACGACTGGCGTAAAGCGTGTGACGCCGCAAGATCGGTCAGCATTTCTGCCGCCTCGTTGAAGTAAGAGACATTTCCGCTTCGGTCCAGAGTAATCACGCCATCTTGCAGGCTGGAGAGGATTTGTTCCCAAGAGATCTGCGGCTGCGATGGGGTTGGGTCAGGATTGATCGTCTTCATGATGTCAATTAGGCAAACGTGGGAAAAGCATAACAAATAAAACCTGTTACGCAATGGTTCCTGACGCATCAAGCTCTTGCATTGGTCACGGCCATTATGGTAGAAAAAATCTACACTTTAGGAGTTGGCACTCGAAGTGGGCTTTGCCCGCTTTTTTTGTTTCTGGGTCATGGAAATAGATAGAACCGTCTCCCGAATCTGGGAATTTGCAACCCAGATAGCAGAAGGTGAGGGGATGGAGGTAGTCGACGTAGAACTCCGGCGCGAGGGTAGCCGGGGTGGAAGAGTCTTACGGCTTTATCTGGATAAAGACGGCGGCCCTAACGTTGACGATCTGGGCCGGGTCAGCCGGCAACTTAGTGAACTTCTCGATCTTCATGACATTGTGGAGGGGGCTTACACCCTGGAAGTTTCCTCGCCAGGGATTAATCGACCTCTGAAGAAACTAGAGCATTTCCAGCGGTTCATCGGCAAGCGAGTTCGCGTGCGAACCGGCGATATGATCGACGGCCGCCGGTCGTTTTTGGGCATTCTCGCCGAGGTATCTAGCGACAAGATCAAAATCGAAGTGGAAGGCAAAGAGTACCAAATTCCTTTTTCCATGATTGAAAAGTCGAATTACGAGCACGATTGGAGCGCGTAACATGCAGCAGGATCTCAATCGAGTCATCGAACAGGTCAGTAAAGAAAAAGGTATTGACAAAGCAATTCTCATCTCCGCTTTGGAAAATGCCATGATTTCCGCCGCCAAGAGAACCTTCGGGCATCAGCGGAAAATCGAAGCGCAGTTCAACCCGGAGATCGGCGAGGTAGAGCTTTTTGAAGCAAAGACCGTGGTGGAGAGTGTCGCCGACTCCGCGATTGAAGTGACGCTGAGCGAAGCCAAAGACACTCTCGATCCCGATGCTGAGATCGGCGATGAGCTTTTGTGCAAACTGGATTCCAGCATGTTTGGCCGCATTGCCGCTCAAGCCGCAAAACAAAACATTGTTCAGCGGGTGCGCGATGCCGAGCGGGAAATTATTTATAATGAATTCAAGGGGCGCGAAGGCCAGCTTGTAAACGGTATTGTGCAACGTTTCGAGCGGCGCAATATTATCGTCAATTTGGGCCGCACCGATGCGATATTACCGGAGAAAGAACAGGTTCCGCGAGAGCGTTATCGCCAGGGGGACCGTATTCGTGCTTATATCGTCAGTGTCGAGATTACCAGCCGCGGGCCGCAGATCGTTTTGTCGCGCACGCATCCCGGCATGTTGACACAGCTTTTTGCTCAGGAAGTTCCGGAAATTTACGAGGGCATTGTCGAGGTCAAAGGGGCGGCGAGAGAACCGGGCGGCAGGGCGAAGATTGCCGTGGTATCCAACGATTCGGACGTCGATCCTGTCGGAGCGTGCGTTGGCATGAAGGGAACCCGAGTTCAGTCGGTGGTTCAGGAGTTGCGCGGGGAAAAGATCGACATCGTGCACTGGATACCGGACCAAGCCGAATACGTTTGCCGAGCTCTGGCGCCCGCCAAGGTTTCCAAAATCATCATTGATGACGACGAGCACAGCATGGAGGTGATCGTGCCGGACGATCAGCTGTCACTCGCGATCGGCAAGAAGGGTCAAAATGTCCGCTTGGCTTCAAGGCTTACCGGCTGGCGCATCGACGTCCGCAGCGAAGCGGAGGCCGAAGAAGAAACGCGGCGCGCTCGGATGTCGATCGGCGCTATACCGGGGATCAACGATTTTGCGGCGGAATTGCTCTACCAGGCGGGATTTAAGTCTGCTGAGGAAGTTGCCGACAGCGAGTTAGAAGAAATTTTGGATGTCGAAGGAGTAAGCAAAGAGAAGGCCGAATCGCTGCATAAATCGGCGAAGGAGTATGTCGCCGAAAAACGTCGTAGGGAAGAAGAAGAAAAGGCGAAGCCGGTCGAACAGACAGTCGAACCGGCGCCCGAAGCCGTAGTCTCAGAGTCGGCGGAAGGCACAACAGAAGATTAATTTTAGAGCGTTCAGTGGCAAGCCGTGGACATCGTCCGCAGCGCACGTGCTTAGGCTGCGGCGGCAAAGACGACCAAAGAAGTCTCATCCGGCTCATCGCTGGGCCGCAAGGCGAGTTAGTGATCGACCCAAGAAGATCCGGGCGGGGTGGTTATCTTCATCACGGACGTGAGTGTTGGCAAGCCTTTATACGGCGCAAGAATACGCATCGAGCGTTTCGTATGGAGATAAGTAAAAATGCAAAAGAGACATTTATTCAAAGATTGAACGAGGGATATCTGGAGTAACGAGATGGGAAAAACGCGAGTCCATCTATTGGCAAAAGAATTGGCGATCGAGACCAAAGATCTCATCGCCCAACTGGATCGATTGGGACTGAGAGGGCGCAAGGCCCAAAGCTCCCTCGAGGACGACGACGTGGCTCGTCTTCGCGCTGCTTTAGCAGCACAGGAAAAACCGCACGTGCATGTCGGCGAAGAGAAAATTGTTGCCGACCGTGTTGTCAAGGGTGAAGACGAGAGCTTAGGTGAAATCCAGGCGCGTGAGACCATCGTTGAGCGCCGGGTCCGGGCCAATGTCATTCGCCGCCGGACCAGTCGCATCGAGGTCATGACAGATGCTGGGGAGAAGCCTGCGCCTCAGCCGGAAGCTTTTATCGCACCAGCGGAAGAACCGAGCCCTGCCATCGAAGACTTAATCGCCACCACGCCATCCTTTGAAGAAGACTCGGCTCTTACCGCAACCGCACCTGAAGCCGAGTTCTCGCATCGTGAAGAAACTGCAGGCGAACCGCTCGAAACCAAGGAAGCATCTGCGCCGATAGAGACTCGGTCGGAAGAAGCAGTGGAATCCAGATCTTCCGTGTCGGAAGGCGAACGCACTCCCGCCCCGCCATCGCCGCCACCCGCCCCGCCGCAGGCGCAAATGCCGGCAGCGCCTGCTCAGGCCGCGAAGGAAGCACCACGCGGCGCGCGAGTACTGGGCCGCATCGACCTCAAAAGGGTCGTCATGGTTCCTTCGGCAGCGCCTCCGGTTCGTCGTCCCGCAGCCGGGCAGCCAGCAGCGTCGGCCGCGCCGAGCGCCGACGCCGCAAGGCCGCCACGCGAGGGAGAGGCGGCAAAACCTGCGGGCGGAGAAGCGGAGAAACCGAAACCCGGGCGCCACAAGAAGCGAGTCGTTAAAAAGCAAGATGTCTTAGAATTTAGGGAGAAGGAATTACGGTCCGGGCGTATTCCTAAGAAGAAAAGGGCGCTCCCGGGCAAAGAACAGAGAAAAACAGAGATCACCGTCCCGCGGGCGAGTAAACGTGTCGTTCGGATCTCTGAAGTCATTACCGTCGGAGATTTGGCGCGAGAAATGGGCATCAAGGCCGGGGATGTGATCAAGAAATTAATGGGACTCGGTATGATGGCCAGCATCAATCAAGTTTTGGATGTGGACACGGCGACGCTGGTGGCGGCGGATTTCGATTACCAGGTGGAAAATGTCGCGTTCGATGCGGAGAGCGCGTTGGAAATCGAGCACCAGGTGGAAGAAGAGGAATCTGCTCTGGTACCACGGCCGCCAGTTGTAACGATCATGGGTCATGTCGATCACGGCAAGACGTCGCTGCTCGACGCGATTCGCAGCACTCATGTGACCGCTCAGGAACATGGAGGCATCACCCAGCACATCGGCGCCTATCATGTTCAAGTTGACGGCCGCAGCGTCACGTTTTTGGATACGCCGGGTCACGAAGCGTTCACGGCAATGCGGGCGCGCGGCGCTAAGGTGACGGATATCGTTGTCCTGGTGGTCGCGGCGGACGACGGCGTTATGCCGCAAACCATTGAGGCGATCAACCATGCTCGTGCAGCCGAGGTGCCGATCATCGTTGCTGTCAACAAGATTGATAAGGCGGAGGCGAATCTGGAGCGAGTGAAGCGGGGTTTGTCAGAGCACGGATTGGCATCCGAAGATTGGGGCGGCGATACTGTGTTTGCTCCGGTGTCGGCGAAGACCCAAGAAGGAATTCCACACCTGCTAGAGATGTTGTTATTGCAAGCCGATATTCTTGAGCTCGAAGCAAATCCAGACAAATTAGCCCGCGGCACCATCGTCGAGGCCAAGCTGGATCGCGGACGCGGTCCGGTGGCAACCGTGCTGGTCCAAGAAGGAACGCTGCGGATCGGCGATGCCTTTGTTTGCGGCGTATTCCATGGAAAAGTGCGCGCGATGATCAATGATCTCGGGCAGAAGGTGGAGATCGCTCCGCCTTCCTCTCCGGTGGAGATTCTTGGTTTGCAGGGCGTACCGCAAGCCGGCGATTCTTTCATCGCGGTGGCCGATGAGTCCAAGGCAAGGCAGGTTGCCGAGTATCGCCATGGCAAGCAGCGTGAAACCGAGCTGGTTAAATCCAGCAAAGTTTCCTTGGAAGAACTCTACGATCAGATTAAGACGGGTGACGTCAAAGAATTGCGCGTGGTGGTTAAGGCCGATGTTCAAGGATCCGTCGAGGCACTTACCGATGCGTTGACGCGAATGTCGACCGCCGAAGTGAAGCTAAAGGTGATTCATGGGTCTGTCGGCGGTATTACGGAGAGCGATATCCTTCTGGCGGCGGCTTCGAATGCCATCGTCATCGGATTCAATGTTCGCCCGGAATCTAAGGGCCAGGCTTTAGCCTCTCAAGAAGGCGTCGACGTGCGCCTGTATACGGTCATTTATGAAGCTGTCGCAGACGTCCGGGCTGCCATGGAAGGTATGCTGGAGCCGACGTTTCGCGAGCAAACCCAAGGCCGGGTTGAGATTCGGCAGATCTTCAATATTCAAGGATTCGGAACTATCGCGGGCTGTCATGTCACCGAAGGTAAGATTCAGCGCGGCAACTTGGTGCGAATCTTGAGAGATCAGGTGGTTGTTCATGAGGGCAAACTTGCCAGTCTGAAACGTTTTAAAGACGATGTGCGGGAAGTAACCGCCGGATACGAATGCGGTCTGTCGATCGAGGGCTTTCAGGACATCAAACAAGGGGATGTCGTCGAGGCTTACGAGCGGACTGCAGTCGTGCGGCGTATCGGCCCTGGTCAAAGCGTCCGTGAAGCTTCGCGCCTCGCCGGGAGATAGCAATAGGCCGCAAACAGCTTCGAAATCCTACCCCGACAGCGATCGTGGGGGTTCTTAAAATATGCCTTTTTCTTCCGGAGAATCATTCTCTAAAGGGCAAACGGGGTGCGCTCAAACGCATTCAAGCGCGGGTTGCAAATCAGTTCAACGTTTCCACCGCCGAATGTGGCGATCAGAATTTGTGGCAAAGTGCAATTCTAGGATTTGGCTTGATCGGCACCCATAAAGAAATAATCGAGAAAACGCTTCATAGCATTGTCGACTTTGTCGACCAGATGGGGCTGGCCCAAGTCGCAGACTCCGACATCGAGTTCTTTCATTGTTAACCCAAGTTATTGCCTATGGACTACCAACGATCGGAACGAGTCGGTGACTTGCTCATTGAGGTTATAGCCGAGGTGCTGCGCGAGGAAATTCGTGATCCGCGCGTTGCGGCTGTGACCATAACCGCCTCCAAAGTAAGCAAGGATTTGCGGCAAGCCCGCGTTTATTTCACCATCCTCGGCGGGTCGGCCGATGATAAAGATGCCGTCCTGGCGGGGCTGAAGAGCGCCACCGGATTCATACGTTCGAGAGCCGGCAAGCAGCTCAAGTTGCGCTATGTCCCCACCCTTGAATTCTTCTACGATCAGTCTGCAGATGAGGCGCAGCGTATCGATGATCTGCTCAAGCGAGTAAAGTAATAGCCCCGTTTCCCCGGTACATCTTTTCTACACTCGTAGTCGCGAACGTGCAAAGAGCCATAACAAAAAGCGGCATCCTTTTGATTGATAAGCCGGAAGGGCCTTCGTCGGCATCTATTGTCCATAAGGCCAAAGTCATTCTCGGGGCGAAAAAAGTAGGCCATCTCGGCACCTTAGATCCATTTGCCTCGGGATTGCTTCTTCTCGGGATAAACGACGGCACTAAAATCGCGGATATCTTTTTACGCGCGCCTAAAAGCTATAGTGGAGTGATGACCTTGGGTGTCGAGACCGATTCGCAAGATTCCACGGGAGCGGTAATCGGAGTGCGAGAGGTGCCGCCTGTAGGCGAGCGCGACCTGCGTTCCCTCGAGCAGCAGTTCAGCGGCGAGGTTCAGCAAATTCCGCCGATGTTCTCGGCGCTTAAAAGAGACGGTGTGCGTCTATATAAGTTGGCGCGTCAGGGCAGGGAAGTGCCGCGGCAGCCGAGGACCATCAGAATCGACGCAATCCAATTGCGCCAACTTAATTCAATCGAAATCAGCATCGAGGCTACCTGCTCGCGCGGGACTTACATGCGGACTTTAGCCTCGGATCTGGGTAAAGCGCTCGGTTGCGGTGCGCATCTCAAGAGCCTGCGGCGACTGGCCTGTGGCCACTTAAGCATCCATCAAGCGATGACCTTGAACGAGCTTGAGCAATTCGGGTCACGAGGAGAAAGCGCGCTGATTTCATTGGGAATGGCTCTCAGCCACCTGAGGGGAATTGTCTGGGAAAATCGTTGGATTGACCGCCTGCGCTTGGGCCAGCAGGAAGTCTTGCGCCCGATCGGTAAACCGGTTGAGAAGGACGAAGTGGTGCGCATTATCGATACGCGCGGCGATTTAGTTGCTTTGATCGGATGGAATGAAGAAATCCCAGGAGGTGGCTGGCGGCTGCTACGCGTCTTCGCACAATAGCATCTGGTAAATAGCATGCTTCATGATTTGCATTAGTTGACATTGCGGCTTTTTATCGGCTAGCTTTAAAAGCATGAGCTAAGCTGTCAGGGGTCCGCCCGTTCATTCAAGATCATTGCTTTTCAGTCGGACTCTGTGATGTCAGAAGTTCGGGGTATCATTCAAGATTCACTTGGTGCGAAGAGGAGAAGTGTTGCGCATGAATAACTCAACAGGAACAGTGCCGGCAAATAGCTACATCCAAAAATGGGTTAAGGATATCGCTGCAATGTGCCAGCCAGACAAAGTTTTCTGGTGCGATGGTTCCGAGGCGGAACGTGAACAGCTCACACAAATCGCCGTTGAAGGCGGCGATCTGATGCCGTTAAACCACAATAAGTTGCCGGGTTCGTATCTACACCGGAGCGCGCTTAACGATGTCGCGCGCACGGAAAATTTAACTTTTGTCTGTACCGACCGCCAGGAAGACGCCGGCCCCAATAACAACTGGATGGCGCCGGCCGAATCATACGACCGTCTCGCAAAGATTTTTACCGGTGCAATGCGCGGGCGCACCATGTATGTCATTCCATTTCTCATGGGACCGCAAGGTTCCGCGTTTAGCAAGGTCGGTATTCAGCTCACCGACAGCGTCTATGTGGTATTGAATATGCGCATCATGACGCGCATGGGCAAAATCGCCCTCGATCATTTGGGCAATTCCGACGATTTTACCCGTTGTCTTCATTCAAAAGCCGATCTGGATATGGAACGGCGCTTCATCTGCCACTACCCCCAAGATAATACGATTTGGAGCGTCGGGTCGGGGTACGGCGGCAACGCATTGCTCGCGAAAAAATGTCTCGCGCTACGGATCGCCAGCAAGCTAGGCCAGAAAGAAGGCTGGCTAGCCGAGCACATGCTCATTGTCGGCGTCGAAAGCCCCGATGGCGAGATTCACTATATCTGCGGCGCGTTTCCCAGTGCCTGCGGTAAAACTAATCTGGCGATGTTGGTGCCTCCCGAGAGCATGAAAGGCTGGAAGATTCATACAGTTGGAGATGATATTTCGTGGCTCCGTGTGGGTTCGGACGGCAGATTGTGGGCGATTAATCCGGAGGCTGGGTTCTTTGGCGTCGCTCCTGGAACGAGCTTTAAAACAAATCCCAATGCCATGCAAAGCGTTCAGAAAGATACAATCTTTACCAACGTGGCGTTGAAATCGGATGGCACAGTCTGGTGGGAAGGTCACGACGACCCGGTGCCGGCTAATGCGATAGATTGGCGCGGCAAGGCTTGGGATTCAAAAAGCGGTCATCCGGCGGCCCATCCCAACGCGCGCTTTACGGTTTCGCTTAAACAGTGTCCAACCTATTCACCCGAATGGGAAAAGCCTGAGGGTGTGCCGATCAGCGCAATTCTTTTTGGTGCTCGGCGTAACAAGCTGGTTCCGTTGGTTTATCAATCCTTCGGCTGGCAACACGGCACTTTTCTGGGCGCCACGCTCGCCTCGGAAACGACCGCGGCAGCAACTGGAGCGGTCGGCGTTGTCAGGCGCGATCCAATGGCCATGTTACCTTTCTGTGGATACAATATGGGCGACTATTGGAGCCACTGGTTGTCGATGGCCAAACGCGCGACCCATCCACCAAAAATTTTTCGTGTTAACTGGTTTCAGAGAAACGACCAGGGTAAGTTTATCTGGCCCGGCTTTGGCGAAAACTTGCGGGTGCTACGCTGGGTCATCGAACGCTCTAAAGGCGCCGGTGAGGCGGAAGAGACCGCGATCGGGTACGTTCCTAAAGCTCCGAGTTTAAATGGCGATGGCCTTAACATCTCGAAGTCCGATCTCCATCAATTGATAACCGTCGACCGGGAGAGCTGGAAAGCCAACTTGAAAAGCCAAGGCGAATATTTTGACAAATTCGGCGACCACCTGCCCGGGGGCATCAAGGAAGAACACAAAGCATTGGCTGAACGTCTTAAGGCTTGATCAGGAGGTGCATTATGGCGAGAGGACATCATGATGTCGGCGGACTTCCCAATGCGGGACCGATCGAGCAAACGCAGCATGAGCTTTCCGATTGGGAGATTATGGCGGACGCCGTCAATCAGGCCCTTGGCGTCAGAGGCATAAAGCGTACTGATGAGATGCGCCGCGCCCGCGAAGAGATGGATTCCACCGCCTATCGAGATATGACTTACTATGAGCGGTGGATCGCCAGCATTGAAACCATCCTGATTGAAAAAGGTATTCTGAAAAAGGAAGAAATAGACAGCAAACTTGCCGAATTCGAAAAAAAATGGGGCGAGCCATGAATCCGGCCAGCGGTAGATTCAAGCAGGGGGACACTGTGCGGGTGCTTAACGAGGATCGACCTGGGCACATCAGGACACCTTTTTACATTCGCGGCAAGGTCGGCTGGGTAGAGCGGGTTTATGGCGACTTTTTGAACCCCGAATCTCTTGCGTTCGGTGGCGATGGGCTGCCGAAGCGCACCCTTTATCTTGTCGCATTTAACCAAGCCGATGTGTGGGGAGCGGGGCAGCCGCCCAAGGACAAAGTCCTCGTCGATATTTACGATCATTGGCTGGAGCCCATCGCATAAGGAGGCAGAAAGATGAGCGCAACGAATGATCAACATGGGCACGAGCATCCAAGACACGAACTTAGCCACTATGCCAAACGCATCTATGCGATTCGCGATTTGCTGTTGGAGAAAGGCGTCATCACCGAGAAAGATATTCAATGCCAAATCGAGTATCAGGAAGCCCGCTCGCCCGCCAATGGCGCTAAAATTGTCGCGCGCGCCTGGGTCGACTCAGAGTTCAAGGCGCGTCTGATTGCCGAGCCTAAAGCCGCCTGCGCCGAGCTGGGCATCGATGCCGCGGCGCTAAATGAATTCGTCATCTTGGAAAACACCGAAAAAGTTCGCCACATGGTCGTTTGCACGTTGTGCTCCTGTTATCCGAGGCCGATCTTGGGCCGGCCACCCGACTGGTACAAAAGCTTCAATTATCGGCAGCGCTCGGTGACCGATCCGCGCGGTGTGATGCGTGAATTCGGCCTCGTGCTTCCCGATGACGTCGAGGTGCGTGTGCACGACAGCACGGCGGATATTCGCTATCTCGTATTGCCGTTGCGCCCGAGAGGAACTGAAGGACTAAGCGAGGCCGAGTTGGCCAAGCTGGTGACGCGGGACAGTATGATCGGTGTAATGGACGCTTTGCCGACTCTGCCTTAGGATTAATCTACTTCCGCCATCATCCGTTTGTTCAAGTGGTGATGTTAAAATATCCGCAAGCTCTCCGCGCTATCGGTCAAGATTTAGAAAATCATGGCGCGGTCGCCTTTGAAATCAACGCCAACGAGAATGAATACCTCGTACAATGTGACTGCGATCTGCCGCCGCCGGGCAATCTCTTATTTTTCTGTTATACGGAGAAGATCATCAAACAGATAGATTTCATGGGGAAACTAAAACGCACTAGCGGCGGCCATGCGGTCGGCGGAGCTGAAACGCTCGGTACGATTCTCCGCAGCCTCGGCGCTTATGTTGAAAAAAAAAGGGGCCGGTTGCTGCGCGTTGCCAACTATGAATCTCCAGGAATAGAGCCTGCCTTCCGGGTCGAATTTGCCAAATCGGACGGCAGTCACTTCGTGGACGATATCTCCAAGTCGTCGCTCGATGACATCGACGTCGCTCTGCGCAGCAAAAGAAGCGACGAGTTCCCGCGGTAATCCCACCCCCGCTCGCGGAACGTGCGTTTTCCTGTTTCAACGAACTTTTATTAGAGCTGAGGTGACGCTCAGAGTCCCGGCCCCAAGATTCCGGTTGATTTTTTTGTGTACTGTTCGTACCATCTCACGTTATGGATTGTCTAACTTCGTTTTGAAAAGGATAAATTTTGCAAAAATGAGAAGGCTGTCACGGGCACGCTCGATCAACTATTCAACCGCCCTTCGCGCGATCGCTCAGGATCTCGAACTCCGTGGGCTGCGGACACTCGACGTCACCACCGACGGCACAGATTACGTCGTCCACTGCGGTTATCAAGCTCCCCCGGCACCGATGCCGGTAACGCTTCATTATATGCCAGCGGATATCGACGAACTCAATCGCGCGGGCCAAGAGAAACGCGGAAAATCTTTGCCGGCAAGGGAATTCGTCAGTCTCGTCCAGATCCTGCGGGCCATCGGCGGCTATCTCGATAAGAACGGCGCCCGTCTCATTCGCATTTCAAACAACCAATCACGCCGCAGCGATCCTTTCTATTCCGTCGAGTACGAAACCCAAGGCGGCGAGCGAGTTCTGGACGATCGAGAGGGAGCGGCCATCTACGATATGTGTGTCAGCATGTACAAACAGAGAGGTAAAGTTGATTATCCGTCGAAATTTGCCTGTGAAGGAAGGTAACAGATCTTATCCGTTTCGCAGCCTCAACTTGCCAATTGGCTGAAATCGGCAAGTTTTTAGAGGAAGAACTTGGATACTCCAGTCGATTATTATTCTCTGCTCGGTGTCAAACGAAATGCCAGCGAGACCGAGATCAAGCAAGCGTACCGAAAGATGGTATTTCGCTATCATCCGGACCGCAATCCCGAAAATCGGGATGCGGTTGAAAAATTCAACCAAGTCTTACAAGCTTACGAAATTCTTTCCGATGTCGGTAAGCGCGGTCTTTATGATCGGGCGACACGCCAGGCCGATGAAGAAGAACCTGAAGAAAACCAACAGGCCCGACAATTCGGCGACGGCGTAGGTCAAGGATTTAACCACTCGTTCGACTTTAAGGCGAACGTTGAACCTCAACCCAAATGTCCGCAATGCTCCGCGGTGGGCACGGATCACATTGTCTCGCGCAAAGGCGGAATCGGATCATCTCGCGGAAAGCAGTTTGTGCTTGCACCGTTTAGCATCGTTTTCTGCAGCGAATGCGGACACGTCTACGGTATTCTGGGCCAGCAATCATAATGCGGATTCATTGCTGAAGGCTAAAGTCGGCTAGTGCATAATCCCGCCGCCTTCCACGATCAATAGTTGGCCCGTCACAAAATCACTGTCGGAGCTGGCCAGAAAGAGGGCAGTGCCGACGATATCCGCCGGTGTTTCGATTCGCCTGAAAGCGCGTTTTTCCACGCTGCCTTCGCGGCGTTTGAGCACCTCCTCGGTAACCGAGTCCTCGCTCATAGTGGAGCCCGGAGTCATGCAATTAACGTTAATGCCGTATTCTCCCAGCTGTCGCGCCATGACACGGCTGAGCGCGACCACGCCGCCTTTCGCGGTTGTGTAGTGCGGCATGTTGCCAGAGCCGCTGAAGAAAGTGCCTGACGCAATATTAATGATCTTGCCGCTGCGTTGCCGCTTCATGATCGGGATGACTGCCTTGGAGCAGAGGAAAACCCCCTTAAGGTTCACTTCGATGACCCGGTCCCATTCGGCCAGATCTAAATCTTCCACCGCTCCTTTCCAAAGCTTCTGCGTGACGTAAATGGCGGCATTGTTCAGTAAGACGTCAACACGGTCAAATTTGTCGACGGCTTCGCGCATCAAACCTTCGACGTCTGAATAGATTCTGACGTCGGTCGTGCGCGCCCACGCGGAAAAGCCGGCGTCCGTCAGTGCCTTAGCGGCGGCTTGGCCGCCTTGATGGTCGATGTCGGCGATCACCACGTGCGCCCCTTCTTCGGCAAACCTGCGCGCATAGGCTTTGCCGATGCCATGCGCCGCGCCGGTGATAATGGTCACTTTGTCCCGTAATCTCAGGGTGCCTCCGGACAGTGATCAATCGTTTGATTTTCGGGAAAGAACTTAAATCAATTAGCCAAAGTTAGGAGCTTTTCCCTCGAATAATCTGCTTAGCTGGGTGACGGGAAAGCGCAACCCGACATAAAAGGTGCCGAACAGGCCGTACACTGCGCTGGCTTCGTCGAAGCGCATTTCATAAACGAGTTTTTTGAAAACCAGTGGATCGTCGGCAAATAGGTCGACTCCCCATTCCCAATCATCGAAACCGATCGACCCGGAGATGATTTGGGTGACTCGACCGGCATAATGGCGTCCGATCATGCCATGCTCGCGCATCATTCGTTGCCGCTGCAAAATCGGTTCGCTGTACCAATTCTTCGCTTCGCCGCGGAATTTGTTCATGGGATAGAAACATAAGTAACGGCGTTGCGGGATTTCCGGCCACAGGCGCGGCGCTGCGGCTTGACGCTGTTTGGCCAGTTCTGTTTCCACTTCTCGGTTCCAGTCCGCCGACCCAGGTTGCAGGCCCTTTGTCGTCCATTCGGCATACAACCTTACCGAAGCTTCGTACAGACCAAGCTCCACCACCGAAAGATAGGATGTCGCAGGTTCGAGAAATTCGAACAGCTTTAAATGAGCGATTTCGAGTTCCGCGTGGTTTAGCGCATCGAGAGCTTTGCGAAAATGGACCACCATTAAATCGCCTTTATGCCCAAGCATTGAAAATAGACCGGTTGATTCTTGTTTGTTATCTTCCATTCCGCCAAACATTGCCGTAGCCTCGTCCAGTACTGATCGTTGGTCCGCTGCGCCAAGGCCGCGCCAAGGCACCCAGCGCACGCGAAACATCTGATGCAATAAGTAAGAGCCGTCGAGAGTCAGCGGTGTCGCTGGAAGCACGCCAGGTGATAGGTTGGATTCTTGTTCCATTTTTTGCGCCCAATAAGAAATTATTGATCCTTCAATCTAGGGTATCTGAGGCGAACCAGTGGGCCCAGGATGGTCTGGTCTGACACCGCGCAAGCGATTGCGCAGCGCCTGAAAACCGTTCTTGGCCAATCGAAAGATCTTCGGTACCAGCCAAATCACTAGCGCAAGAAAGACCAGAAGCAAAATTAACATCAGCAATGGATGATTGAAAATCATCCAGATGCTGCCGAAAACCGCGACGTCTTCGGTAAAGCTAGCGGTCCAATTGCTAAACGGTTCGGGGCTGGCATTAATCGCCAATCGGGTTGTCGCTTTGGTGCCGTGGGCGGCCAATGCGATTGTGCCACCGGCCAAGAGGGCGGCCAACTCCAACGCAGGGTTCATTTCGCCCAGGGAACGCGCCGCCAGAACGGCGCCGGCAGGTACCCGAATGAACGTGTGGAGTATGTCCCAGCCGTTGTCAACATAGGGGATCTTGTCGGCTAAAAACTCGATCAGGTACATGACGCAAGCCACGGCAATTACGGCGGGATGCATTAGCACTTCGAGGGTTTGCGGCAGCTTGATCATTTCCAGACGGCCGGCGAGCCCCAGGGCCGCCACTGTCGCATAAAGGTTTATGCCAGAGGTCCAAGCCGTTCCCATCGCCAGACTCAATGCTTCAATAATGCCCATAATGCGTCTCCTATCCAGGCCGATGGCGGCCGCTATTTAACTAGTTTGACGCAGCTTCGATGGAAAAATTAAAAACATGGGTGCAGTCTCGAGGAATACTCTAGATTTTGTACCTACTTTCGATCTGGTCTTTGAATTCTTTGGTAAACGCGTTGACGGGCGGAAATTGGTCCATCCATTTAAATGGACGGCAGGCATCGATCAGCACGCGATCGGACGTATAGCCGCGCGGCGATCTTTCTTCCGGCGGTAGCGCGGGTTCGCATACCGACGCCCAAACCCCTTTGACCACATCAAGCCCTTCGCGAACGTGACAGCGGGTAGCGATGGCCCATATTACGTCAGCGGGGTTGGCGATATCGATGTCATCGTCTACCACCACGACGAATTTTCCGCCGTAGGCACCGGCGCGAGCGCCCGCCGCGACCAACAGAGCTTGTTTCGAGTGGCCGGCATAACGCTGCTTGATGGCAATGACCGTAAAGGGACCCGGCTGGCCGCCATAAACAAAGCCCCAGACGCCTTTGACCTCCGGTATTCCGGCTTTCTCCAGTTGCTCCCAAAGAGTGGCCGCGCCCAGCGGTATCGGCAAATAGCTTGCCGGCGGCTTGAGCGGCGGCGCGCCGAGAATGATCGGATTGTTGCGATAATAAACACGTTTCACATTCATGATCGGGGTCTCGCCAACATTCTCCTCGGTGAAATATCCCGGCCACTCGCCGAAGGGTCCTTCCTTGGGCATATCTTTGTCCTTCATCGGCGGCAGTTCGCCTTCGACGACGATTTCCGCATTGGCGGGAATCGGCAGCCCGGTAAAGGCGCCTCGGGCAACCGGCACCGGCGATCCCTGAAGATAACCGGCAAACTCAAACTCGTTGACATCGGGAGGCAGGGGCATTTGTGCCGCAAGAAAAATCGCCGGTCCCTGGCACATTGTAATCGCAATGGGCAGGGGCTTACCTGCATCGCGGGCGCGTTCGAAGGCCAGCCGGCCGTGCTTACCCATGTTCATCTTCACAGAAAGAGTATTCTTGTTTTGAATCATTACCCGGTAAGTGCCGATATTGACTCGCCCCGTTTCCGGATCTTTTGTGATGACGCCGCAACCGGTGCCGATATAAGGCCCGCCGTCGAGATCATGCCATTTGGGCACCGGAAATTGGTAAAGATCCACCTGGTCGTCGGCCATTTGGTTTTCAAACACCGGACCGCCTTCGACCTGTTGGACCGGGACAGGTTTGTAGCCGGCGAGTTTTTTTCGCCAGGCGTGAAGATAGTCGATACCTTTAAGCTCAGGGTCGATTCCCATGGCCGGACCGGTGCGCCTGCATGTCCGAAAGACATTGGAGATGACACGATAACCCGCGGGGAAGTCTTTGAAGTGGTCAAACAACAGCGCCGCACCCTCCTTCTCCGCCGCACGCTCGGTGAGGGCGCCGACTTCCAGGTTGAGATCCGCGCCGTCGAGTTTGCGCAGTTCGCCCATCTCTTCCAATAATTCCACATATCCTCTCATATCCGTCACATCAGCCATCGTTTCCTCCTAATCTGCGGGCATACTATTGTGGTGGCTAATCGGAGTCAAAT
>WHTF01000029.1 GCA_009379725.1 Deltaproteobacteria bacterium | reverse complement strand
CGTACCGTGGCGGGCGATCCGAAAGTCACTGGAGCCCGAGCGTGTTAGATGAACGCGAAGAGCGGCTCGCGCGGGGCCTGGGTTGGTTCAGCGTTGGCCTTGGCATCATACAGATCGCAGCGCCGAGAACTTTCTCACGGATGGTCGGTCTTAACGGCAACCAAGTGTTGATGCGCATGATCGCGATACGCGAAATCGCCAGTGGAATCGGCATTCTTAGCGCTCGTAAGCCCACGGGTTGGTTATGGTCGCGGGTGGGTGGCGACCTTATGGATCTGGCGATTCTCGGAAATGCTCTGGTTTCTCATAATGCCAATCGCCGCAGGGTTGCGGTCGCAACCGCTGCCATTACCGGAGTGACCGTCTTAGATCTGCGCGTCAGCAACGAACTTAGCAGCAACCCGGTGTTAGATAAAAATAGAAATGCGCTTCATGTCAGAAAAAGTATCACGATCAACCGTTCGCCCGAAGAACTGTACCGTTTCTGGCATGACTTTGAGAATCTGCCACCGTTTATGGAACACCTTGAATCCGTGCAGGTGACCGGTGAAAAGCGCTCTCGCTGGGTAGCCAAAGGCCCTGCCGGAAAAGCGCTTAAATGGGATGCCGAAACTATAGACGACCGGCCTAATGAACTGATTGCCTGGCGCTCGCTTGAGGGCTCTGACGTGGAGAACTCTGGTTCGGTACGGTTCGAACACGCACCCGCCGGACGCGGCACGATAGTTCGCGTCGAAATTCGATACCGGCCGCCGGCGGGCTTACTGGGCGCAACCATTGCTAAGCTCCTGGGCGAAGAGCCAGGACTGCAGCTCGAAGAGGACTTGCACCGATTGAAGCAGCTGATGGAAATCGGTGAAATCATCACAACTGAAGGACAACCCGCAGGCCGGGCCCGCAGCACGTCCTGGAAGTACGATCATACGGCGCGCCGGATCGCCGCCGCGGCGTAATTTCGGCCGACAAGGAGGATCCATGAAAGCCAACTGTTGGTACAGCAAACACGACGTCCGCGTTGAAGAAGTGAATGATCCAAAAATTCTCAACCGCCGCGACGCCATCGTCAAGATCAGCTCAACGGCAATCTGCGGCTCCGATCTGCACCTCTACAACGGTTACATTCCGACCATGGAGGCAGGCGACATCCTCGGACATGAGTTTATGGGTGAAGTCGTCGAAACAGGCAGCGACGTTAAGAACTTGAGCACCGGTGATCGAGTAGTGGCTTCCTTTCCGATATCGTGCGGCAACTGCTTTTTTTGCAAGAAACAGCTGTTCTCGTTGTGCGAGAACTCCAACCCGAACGCGCCGATCGCCCAGCAACTATTCGGGCATTCGCCGGCGGGAATCTACGGCTATTCGCATATGCTCGGCGGCTTCGCCGGCGGTCAGGCACAGTACGCGCGCGTGCCGTTCGCCGATGTCGGCACGATCAAGATTCCTGAGGGATTACCCGACGAAAAAGTGCTGTTTCTTTCCGATATTTTCCCGACCGGATATATGGCGGCGGAGAATTGCGACATCGAGCCGGGCGATACCATTGCCGTCTGGGGTTGCGGCCCTGTCGGTCAATTCGCCATCAAGAGCGCCTACCTGCTCGGCGCCGAACGCGTGATAGCCATCGACCGTTTTCCGGAGCGGCTCCGCATGGCCAGTGAACGAGCCGGCGCCGAAACGATCAACTATGAAGAAGCCGACGTCTACGACACTCTAATGGAAATGACGGGAGGCCTCGGGCCGGACGCCTGCATCGATGCGGTCGGCATGGAAGCTCACACGCCCGGAATCATCGGCGCCTATGATCGCGTCAAGCAGGCAATGATGCTTGAGGCCGATCGCCCGCATGTCTTGCGCCAGGCGATCATGGCATGCCGAAAAGGGGGCACAGTATCCGTTCCCGGCGTTTATGGCGGCTTTGACGACAAGATCCCTCTCGGCGCTTTCGTGAACAAGGCACTGACGTTAAAAACCGGGCAGACGCACGTTCAACGTTACATGGGTCCATTACTGGAGAGAATCGAGAAAGGCGACATCGACCCGAGTTTCGTTATTACCCATCGAATGTCGCTCGAGGATGCGCCTAAAGGCTACAATATTTTTATGAATAAGCAGGATGAGTGCATCAAAATCGTGCTGAAACCTAACTAAGGCTCACTAATCGACCAAATCAGGCTTTTCTGGCCGCATCAACTGGCTTTTAGCCGGCGCAATGGGATCGGCGTAAACCTCCGGTTCAATTATCGGAGGGCGCAACAGAGGAATCGCGTTTAGAGGGTCCAAACAATTTAGGAATACGGCCCGAGTAATCGGCACCGGCGGGACCGGAGCCATGAACCAATGTCCACGTTAGCTTATGGCTGCACACGATACACGATCCATTAACTGATTGAGTCTTGGATTTGCGAGAGCGTTCACCTAACACTACTCCCAGGTAACCATTACAGCGGGGACAAATTCTTGCAATGTTTCGCGCCATCAAGAGTACTCCTCTGGAAAAGCTAGGCGGAGAGTTATTACCCCAATGATGGCCGGGCGTCAAGCAAATAAAATAAGCTGCAAATAAAATAAGCGGTTGCGGGCAAAGCGCCTCGCGAATTGGTAACCCTCGAGACCACACCGGAATCTGTACGTAAAAAGCTGTTGGCCTATCTTGATCGGCGATGGCATGTTTACCATACTGAGTGAGAGTACCTGATAGAGTCTGGAACAAGGAGTTTTCATGGCCAGCGAAGGATTACACGAACCCATTGAAAAACTTAAACCTGAAACGGTCGACATTCATCGCGCGATCGTCTCTCTAATGGAGGAGCTTGAAGCGATCGACTGGTATCGGCAACGCGTCGACGCGGCCTCCGATCCGGAGCTCAGCGCAGTGCTGGCGCACAATATGAACGAGGAAATCGAACATGCTTCCATGACCCTGGAATGGATACGGCGCAGAGTGCCGAAATTCGACGAAGCGCTGAAGACTTATCTCTTTACCAGCGGCGACATCACCAAGATCGAAGAAGCCGTAGAAAACCGCCAAGAGCCGCGTTTAGCCGGCCGCGAACCCTCGAACAATCGGACAACCATCGGCGACATGAAAGGAAATTGAAATGGGCGATCAATTGACTCCAGCGGGAATGGTAGCACCGGATTTGTTGAACAAAGTCGAGCAGGCGGCAATTGCCGCGGCTCGCGACATCCTGACCGGGCGGAGAATCATCGATGTCGACGGGCCTTACGGCCTCGGCTTGACGACTTTGGAAGTGGGCAACGATGACCTTTGCCGTGAACCGGGTCCGGGAGAAGCAAGCGCAGTTGTCAGCCATGCTTTATCCGTTCCGATGATTTATCGCCGGTTTTCACTGTCCAAACGCCGGATCGCTGCGTCCGGGGAAACCAATCAGCCGCTGAACCTAAAAGTTGCGGAAGACGCAGCGCAGGCCGTGGCGGCTCGCGAAGAGGAATTTGTTTATCGGGGCCAGCCGGGTTTTCATCTATCGGGTCTGCTTACGGCAGAAGGGCGAAATGTCCTAAAGGGCAAATGGGGCAACGTCGACGAGGTGTTGGACATCGTTCTCGCCGCCGTCAACATTCTCGACGACAAGGGGTATCGTGGTCCTTACGGCTTGGCCCTGGCCCCTCCCTTGTACAACAATCTGTTTCGCCGCTATGCCGGCTCGGAGCTTTTGCAGATCGAACACCTCAAAAGATTATGCACGCGCGGGATAGTGAAAGCCGATATCGAAGGTGGTGTATTGGTGGCGAAAGATGTCGGTGCGATCGTCTTGGGTCAGGATCTGCACGTAAACTATCTCGGCCCCGATGCAGCACACGAACATTTCACGGTGATCGAGTCTTTGGTTCTCAAAATTGAAGCGCCGGATGCAATCTGCACGATTACGGCTTCCGAAGACACCGGTAAATAGACCGCCTAATTGGTGTTTCGCTCTAGCTTTCATTGAGGCCGTATTGGGTAATCCGGGGATGCCGGGCGGCTCTCTCCGGGCTAATCTTCATAGGTCCCTCTGCTAGTCCGGATCAGCGCAACTCCTCGCGTTCCTCCGGATGCTCTCTATCTCGTGACCAACAGCCGAGCTGGGGCGCTTTCCTCATGCCGTCAAGCTCCCGCTGAAGAGAGTAGCCGAGTAGAAAAAGAAGCTCTAAAAATGTACTTGACAAAACGAGCCACGCTATGTCAATAATACAAACCTGTTTTATTCCAGATACCATCTAGAGGGCGACTTGCTTGGTAACTATACCAATGAACAGGACCTACTCTTTGGCCAATGACGCCACCGCCAGCAAGGATAGTCTCTCAACAATATTCACCAAATTCTTAAGTCCAACATCAAAGCTAAGCCCAAGTCCGATCAGAGTTTCACAAAAGCCTCGATACCCCCATTTCCATGAGATTGTCATAGAGGCTGGATCGGCCTTCTTATGTACAACGAATATTTTAGATTCTTAGAATCACCCTTTAGCGCCACCCCCGATTCTCGGATCTTCTACACGAACGTTCTGTATCAGGAGGCCTTTGCGAATCTGCGTTACGGTATCGAGTGGAGGAAAGGTTTGATCCTCATGACCGGCGAGGTCGGTACGGGAAAGACCACCCTGCTGGATAAAATGATGCGCAGTTTACAAACGACGACCCGCGGCGTTTTTGTCTCCTACGATCAACTCAACTCCACTGAGCTGCTTCGACTCGTTTCTCGCGAACTGGGCTTGGCAAGCGACTCGCAAGACCGGCTTGCGAGTGTCCAGCAGCTTCGGGATCACCTCATCGCTGAGCATCAGAAGGGCCACATCGTCGCTCTGCTCATCGATGAGGCTCAAAACCTCAGCGATGAGATGTTTGAAGCCATCAGGTTTCTCTCCAACTTCGAACTCGACGGCGAGAAATTACTGCAGATCGTATTAACCGGCCAACCTGAGCTTGAGACGCGACTCAACCAGGAGAGTCTTCGCCATCTCAAACAGCGAATAGTCCTTCGCTGCCGCCTGGCCCCGCTCAAGAGTGACGAGGTGGGTCGCTATATCGAATTCAGGCTTAAAGAAGCGGGTTATCGAGGCGAGGCTATGTTCGATACGGACGTACTTAGCCGCGTTGCCTTTTACTCCGGCGGAATTCCCCGACTCATCAACATTGTCTGCGACAACGCTTTACTGCTCGCCTACGCCGGATCGAAAAGAAGGGTCAGCAAGCAAATGGTTCAGGAGGTCGCCCGCGATCTCGGACTCATAAACCAGTCTGAGGAAGATACCAAAGTTCCACCGGCAGGAGCGACAAACACCGCCGACGAATCGTGGAGTATGGGTCTACCGAGCTCTCAAGACCACACCGAGCTTCGAACCTTTTCCATCCACCACCGGAAAAACGGCTGGGTCTGGGTACCGATCGCAATCTTAGTGGTGCTCTTCAGCCTTGGTGGCGTCGCCGGAGTACCCTATTCCCAGCAAATCAAGGGTTATCTTGGCCAGCCAAACGCACCGGAAGAACGCCGGCTAGCGACGCAGGATCGATATCAGGCTTATCCGGTGACCTATCAAAACGGCGAGTCTCGCGTATCCGTATTACAGGGCCAGAGCATCACGGCAGATGGCGTGGCCGCGGAGCACCCGCCAATGCACCGCGTCAAGCTACAACCGATCACGTCCAAGACCGACCCACCACAGCGGCAAAAACCTCCCGCTAAAGCAAAAGAAAAGAGGTCACTTCTAGGAACTTTCGAAATCGTCGGAGCCCTCTCATTCGTGCGGGTCGCCCCGCGGCATGACGCCAAAATCATCGCCACCTTACAACCCGCCACCCAGGTAAAGGTCGTGAGTGCCAAAGGCGACTATTTTCGAATACAGGCTTCCGTGGAGGGTCAAACGATCCGCGGTTATGTTCATCGCGAGGATGCCTTTTTCGAGCGGCCTAGAAACGGCGCGGCGCAAACCGCCCGGGTCCAATAAGCGGGTTGGCGTTTGAAAGATTTTCACCACTCGAATCGCCTGCTTTGCGCTAATAACCCCATCGTTGCGCGATCGTGCGAACGCGCTGATACTCAGCATCGAGTCCCTTGCGGTCTCGTAGCTCTTTAAACGCTTCGTCGACCAAATCCTGCGCGCAGACATCCTCGATCGCCGGAACTTCATAGTTAAGCTCGCCGAGCCGCTCTTCTTCCTTGAGCATGTCTACAAACCCGGTTGCCTTGCCGTCCAGTGGAAAAGGCATTGCCTCAAGGTCGCGCGCCGTGCGTGACGAATTCGTAACGACTCGCTCTTCCGGATCAGACGTCTGAAGCCGCAGTCGTTTTTCGAGATTGTTGACGTACTCGTGATTCTTCGGCATATCGCGCATAAACCAATACGCACGAACCAATCCTTTGAGAAAACTCTTGACCAAATCGGGCCGCTCTTCGAGAATGCGGCCGGTTGCGGCAATGATTCGCTCAGGGCGGCCGTCGGGATATTGTTCGGCAGGATTGACAAGCGCATTGCAGCCTTCCTTCTTGAGATCCTCTGCGTACCAGGGCGGCACCGGCGCGCACTCGACTTTACCGTTCCGGATTGCCTCCATGTGCAGCCGGGAGTTGACGCCGATCCTCACCCACTCGACATCCCTCTCCAAATCCAAGCCAGCCTTTTTTAATTGGATCTGTATCGCCCAATGGCGAATGCTATTGAAATCGCTGATGCCGACCCGCTTGCCTTTCAAATCGGCCAGCGACTTGATGTGTGGCGGCGCAACCCAGACGTTGGTGTGCTGGTTTCTCCATCCCGCAATGATGTAGAGATCCGCCCCCCGAGCACGCTGAAAAAAAACGGTCCGAGACTGAACGTCCAATGCGATATCCACCGATTTTTCCTTCATCGCCTGGGAAATCCCTAACTTTTCCAGACCGAAAGGCACCATCGGGTCGGGTAAGATCTCATAGGCCGGCGACCCGTCCGTTGCTTTAAGTCCCTCATCGTAGAGCAAATTCATCTCGTGAGCCGACATAATCGGCACAAGGTGCAGCACATGATAGCAGGTCGGAGCAATTCTGAGCTTTCCATGCAACATTAGGGTTCTCCTCTTAAATAGATTTAAACTGCAATGTCGATCCGTTTAACAAATGATGGATCGAATAACACTAAACAATCCGATTATTCCAGCGCTACCGCTCGTATATGCCGGTGAAAAATTCGCGCCGCTATAGCGGGGTAGTTTTCCGCGAGCAGTCCGACGGCGTAAAGTAGATAAGACGAGTCAATGAAGGTCTGCGGATCCTTCGGCCGTAACACATCGAAAGCAGCAACGGCATCAGCGCCCTTCTGGAGAATAAAAGAAGCATGGGGATTATGAATGAACACGCCGCCGGTGCCGATCAGCGTGCGTGTTTCCCGCAAATCTTTCCCATAGTGCAGCCACGCCTCGCCCTCGCGCGTTACAATTCGTTCCCGCTTCCCCACATGACGCTCCACAGCGATGTCGACGGCGACTCGGGACAATAAAGCGTCCACCGCCGCGTGCCATGGCTTTTGCGGAACTCGATCGGTCGCCCGGCTGACGCCTGCGATGTACTCCGAAATATCTTCGCTGGATGCGGCGAACGCCGGAAACACCTCGCGCAACTCTTTTTCGAGATAGTCCAAACCCACTCGGCTCAAGAGCGTGCCGGCGTTAAAACGGATCCCCAAATCCCCTTCGACGGTTCTCTTGGCAAAGGGCTCGGATAAACCCTGCGCGATGGTGCTTTCGCCTCCCGGATAGCCGTAGCCGATCGAATGAACGTCAGTGGTCGCGCCGCCGACATCGACGACCAGCATATCGCCCCAGCCTGGCACATCATCGTGTCCTTGTGCGCCAAGCAGCACTCCCTGCAGCACCGCCATGGGAGTGGGCAACACCACGGGGATCGTTGCGCGGATTTTATCGAGACCTTTTGCTTCCGTGATCCGCTCCATGAACACCCTGCGGATCTCTTCGCGCGCCGACTCCACTGCCAGTTCTCCCGGCCGCGGCATAACGTTGTCCGCGCGGCGCGCTTCCTTACCGCCATTCTTCAAAGTCTCGCAAACCGCATCCGCGACCGCGACGTTTCCCGCCACCACGACCGGGACGGATAAAGCCGATCGCGCCAGTAAAGATGCATTGTGCGAAATAGTCGCCGCATCCCCGCCGTCCGTGCCGCCGGTGAGGAGCACCATATCAGGCCGCATGATGGCAATATCCTGCATCGCTTTAGCATCGAGCTTAAAGCCCAGCGATCCCACAACTTTCGCGCCTGCGCCCAGAGCCGCCTGGGTCGCGGCCTGAACGGTTAGTCCGGGAACCAATCCAATCACCGCCATTCGCAGGCCGCCCGCCGCGCTGCTCGAAGCCAGCACGACATGATCCTCCAACATGTCGAGATTAGACGGACGCCCGGGAAAGACATGAAAGCGCTCATGCAAACTCTGCAGCGCTTGCATGAAACCTTCACGCACGTCCGTAAGCACGGTCGATGGCGCCTGGCTTCTCCCCACGACTTGAGACTTGCCAAGATCGACGGCCGTGATTTTAGTAAACGTGCTGCCGAAATCGATGAGGATTGCGAGCGACTTCATAAGCAAACTTTCTATCGGAGCCGTGAGAAAAGCGCCGCCTCTTCCGTGCATCGATGATCGTTCGCATCGGTCCTTCAGCATGCACGAAATCGACAAGGTGATCAGCGATCCCACCAGCCAAATGTAAACCTTCTCCTGCTGTGTGATGCGACGAATGCAATGAGTCCCGTTACCACTTCGAACAAACTCACGTCAAGCAGCAAAAAAACTTTCGTCGCTGCTTGACAGTGTTCCCGGTTCCCAGTAACTGTACCGTCAAACCCAAGCACTTTTTTCACAGGACTTGTATGAACGAATCCGATCGAACAGCACCGCTGGCCGGCTATCGAGTTCTCGACCTAGGCGGGCCGCTGGCTCTCCACTGCACAAAACTTTTAGCCGACATGGGCGCCGACGTCATCAAGATCGAACCGCCGTCCGGCGATGAATCGCGGCGCGTGCCGCCGTTCAAAGATGATTTACCTCATCCGGAGAAGAGCCTTTACTTTCTTCATTTCAACACCAACAAACGCGGCATCACGCTGGACATCGAGAAACCCGACGGCCGCGCGATTTTGTTGGAACTGGCCGGTAAAGCCGATGTCGTGATCGAAACCTTTCGTCCGTCGCGCGCCAAGGAACTGCGACTCACCTACCCGGATTTAAGTGCCGGCAATCCTGGTTTGATCGTTGCCTCGATTACTCCCTTCGGCCAGTCCGGCCCGTGGCGCGACTACAAGGCCAGCGACATAGCGGGCATCGCTCTCGGCAACTTGCTCTATCTCGCCGGCGAGCCTGGCGAGCCGCCATTGCAACCGCCCGGCGAAATCGCTTATGGCATGGCGTCCACCTACGGGGCATTCGGCATCGCCACGGCGCTCTATCACCGTCTGAAGAGCGGCCGGGGCCAACAGATCGACGTTTCGATGCACGAATGCGCCGGCCATATCGCCGGCTATTTCATTCCCAACTACGGTTACACCGGCGCGAAGCCGGCGCGCGCATCGCGCAAAGGCGAAGAGACCGATCTCTACGATCCGTACGCAACCAAGAACGGCTACGCGCGCATCTTTATCATTCCCGTCGAGCAATGGCGCCGGCTGGTAGACTGGATGGGACGGCCGGCGGCGATTTCCGGACCGGAATTCGAAAAGATGTCCTACCGGCGCCAGCACCCTGAGATCGTCGTCGGCGCGATCGCGGAATTTTGTCGCCGCCATACCAAAGAAGAACTCTACGAAGAAGGCCAGAAGCGCCGGATCGCCGTTACTCCGATCAATACCGCAGGGGAATTCATCAACAGCGAACAGGTCAAGGAGCGCGGGATCTTCGTCGACATGGAACACCCTGTGATCGGCAAGTACGCGCACTTCGGCCCCGTGCCGAGACTCAGTGAATCGGCCGGCGAAATAACCCGCACAGCCCCGCTGATCGGCCAACACAACAAAGAAATCTATTGCGGCGAGTTGGGCATGAGCAACGATGATCTCACGGCTCTGCGCGCGAGCGGAGTGATTTAAAAGATAAACAAATTGGCGTACTGGAGTGCCGGGTTTGCAACACTCCAGCACTCCGTCGCCGTAGATTAACGTTAGTCAGTAGGAATAGATTTTATGAGCAAGTTACCCCTTGAAGGTATTCGTGTCGTTGAGTTAACCACCGGCGCCGCCGGTCCCACGGTGGCGCGCGTGTTGTGCGAGTTCGGCGCGGAAGTCATTCGGTGCGAAACCCGCTTGCGCGGCGACGGCCACCGCGGCGAGGACCCAAAGCTGTGGAACATGAAGCCTGACTTCATGAAGCTCCAGCGCGGCAAAAAATCCTTCACCGTCAACATGCAGACACCCAAGGGCCGCGAACTGGTTAAAGAATTGGTGAAGAAATCCGATGTGCTGGTGGAGAACTTCGGCCTGGGCATTTTGGAGAAATGGGGACTCGATTGGCCGCGGCTCAAAGACATCAATCCGCGGTGTATCTTAATTCGCGTCAAGGGTATGGGCTGCACAGGGCCGCATGCCGCCGATCTCACTTACGGTCCCAACGTCGGCAATACCATGGGCACGACCTATCTGTGGAACTATCCCGGCGCGGTCACGGCCACCGCCGAGCCGCGCACCCAACACCCCGACTTCATGGGCGGCGTAACCGGCGCCTTCGCGGTCGTACTGGCGCTCATCCACCGCAAAAAAACCGGCCGCGGCCAATGGATCGACAGCGCCCAGGTGGAAATCGGCGCATCCATACTCGGACCGAAATATCTCGAATACTCGGTTAACCACCGCGAGCCGCAGCCTCAGGGCAACCGCAGCTTGACCGCTGCGCCCTATGGTCCCTATCAGTGCAAGGGTGATGACCGGTGGTGCGTAATCTCGGTATACACTGAAGACGAATGGGAACGCTTGGCAAACTTACTGGAAAAATCCGGCCTGAAGCGTGATCCGAAATTCGCCACTCACCTGCAGCGCGTCCGGCACAAAGATGATTTAGATAAGTGGATTACCAGTTGGACGTTGCGGCATGATCCTTACGAAGTGATGGAGCTGTTGCAGGACATCGATGTGTGCGCCGCTGTCGTCCAGGATGTCGAAGATCAATTCAAACGAGACAAGCAATATGCTGCGACCGGATTCCTGGTCAACATGACCGAACCCGAGGCCGGCGATGTCGTCACCGAAGGCGTGCCGATGCGGCTGTCCGAAACGCCCGGGAAGGTACGCGGGCTCGCCCCGCTCATGGGCGAGCACACCCATGAGATCGCCCGCGAGCTACTCGGTCTTAGGGACCAAGAGATCAAACAATTGGAGGAAGAAAAAGTATTGTACTAGCAAAGCGGACATCAGAGATCAGAAGTCAGACGTCAGAGGTCGGCGGTCAGAGCGACGGATTCACGACCTGGACTTCTGAAGTCTGGCCGCCACTGACATCTGACTTCTAACTACTGATTTATTAAAAACAAGGAGGACTAATGGCCGAACCACAACCGATTTGTTTATATGAGAAACGCGATCCGCATATCGCGATTATTCGTCTCAATCGTCCGGAAAAGAAAAATTCGATTAGCCGGGATCTCTACTGGGCTCTCGACGAAGCGTGGCATAAAGCCAAAGATGACGACGATGTTTGGTCGATCATTCTCACCGGCACGGCTGACGCTTTTTGCGTCGGCGGCGATCTCAAAGAGAATCTCGCCTTTGCCAAAGGTGAAATGACAGGCCCCCGTTCAGGCCCGAGACAATATTCCAATCTACGCGCGCTGCAAATGCACAAGCCGATCATCGCCGCGATCAATGGCTACGCCGTCGGCGGCGGATTCAATTTGGCGCTGGCATGTAACATTCGCTATTGCGTGCCCGCGGCCAAGTTCGGGTGCTCCGAGGTGCGCTGGTCGCACATGGCCGCCTGGCCGAGTTACGTTTGCCAACTGCCGACGGGTTGGGCCTACTGGTTCGCCCTCACCGGCCAGATGGTCGACGCGGATACTGCGTTTCGCTTGGGACTGGTGCAGAAAATTTGCGAACCGGACAAGCTCATCGACGACTGCGTGGAACTCTGCACGACCATCAATCGCAATGGCCGGTTGATCGCCGCCCACACCACGGAATACATCGAAGACAAGCTTCTCTACGAGATTCAGGGCTGGGAGAAAGCCTTCGACGTGCATAGAGAATTCTATGCTCACCTGCGCCAGAGCAAAGATTACGACGAAGGTTCAGCCGCTTTCTCAGAGAGGCGCAAACCTGAATTTAGCCAGGAATACTACGACGGGAAAACCAAACCGCCAGGAGTGCCAGAAGCCAAGTAGTTAATGGCCTTTTTCATCTGAAATGTGCTTGAACGATTTGGCTCTCAAAAGATCAAATCGTTCAAGCCGTGCCCGCTCACCTCAGCGTTACAAAAGCCAGTATTAGGATTTCCCCAAAATCCGCGGCACGGTAGTGCCGCAACGTTTGAACGGCTTGAACGATTTGAACAACTTGAAAAGAATTCGCCCGCTACGAGCGGGCGAGTTCTTCAAAGGTGGGCTCGGGCATGCCGGACTTCCACGTCGGATCGCGCAGTTCGAGCCGATTGCCACTAGGGTCGAAGAAGTAAAGCTCCCTTCCCGGGAAATAACCTTTCGCCCGATAATACAGCCGGTCTATGGAAACGTTTTTGTCGGCAAAAATTTTACACGCCTGGTCGAGCGTCTCCGGACTTACGGTGAAGGAATGGTGCACGTTCTGCTCCTCGACGAACGACTTATCGACGTTCTCCGCGCGCTGGCACAGTAAAATGTTTTGGTCGCCGATATTGAAGCAGGACATTCCTGAATTGCCCAACCGTCCCAATGGCTTCATACCGAGCAGATCGCCGTAAAATTTTTCCGACTCATCCAGGTTGTTGACCGGAATGGACCAGTGCGTAATTCCCTCGATTTTCAGTAATCCCATAGACACCCCCTTCTAATGTAATACGTCATTCTTGCTCCAACTCATCCGAGTCTGTCAATCCGATTTTTTTCTCGTTGTTGCCGCGACACCCATCTCCGGTGCTATCTCGCGCTCGGCGCGGGCAACGATTCTAGGCCAGCGCAAACAGCGCCTTTGGATTATGGTAAATGATTTTCTCGTATTGGCTTGGGGAGATATCGCCTTTTTCTTTCAAGTTTCGTAGCGCTTCAACTTCGGTCGACTGGTCGTTGTGGCCGTAGTCGGTGCCGATGGTGATATTATCTTCTCCCGCATACTTGAAAATGTAATCGACATCGTCGTCAGTCTGGCATGAGACAAATTGCCGGTATGCCTTCAGTGGATTCTCCGGCAGCTCTTTCCCCTGGGTAGCCCAGCGGCGCTGTAAATCCTTGACGACATAAGGCACCCAGTTCGCCGCCGCCTCGGCCCAGTGAAATCTGAGCTTAGGAAACAAGCACGGCACTTCGCTCATCAGCACCGAATGAAACGCACCGATGACGGGTATGCGGAATTTCCAAAAGCTGCCGCCGCCGTTATACTGCGATACCAGGTCGATGTTCTGCGGGCTGCCATTGCCGACGTGCACGCCCACCGCCAGGTCGAGCGTGCTCATTTCATCATAGAGCGGATAAAAATAAGGATCGGTGATCAGGCGGTGCCCTTCAATGCCGCGCATGAACACGCCGCAGGCGCCGTGCCGCGCACAAAATTTAAGTTCTTCCAACGACGCAGCCATGTCCAGCAGCGGCAAAACGCAAATCCACCGGAGCCGTCCTCGACCTTGCGCATAAATGTCGGCGAGCCAGCGATTGTAACCTCGGCAGATGGCGATTTCCCACGCCGGCTTTTCGGTGATTTGTTCGATAAACATGGTCGGATAGAGCACCTGAATGTCGATACCCAGCTGGTCCATGTGACGTACCCGAGCGGCCACGTTTTCCATTTCCCGGGTTTCTTTGGGCGTTCTCATATCGCGCCCGGTGCGCTCTGAAACGTCGGCCATTTCCTGTGCTGTCATGACAATTCGAACCAGGCCACGGATCTTGCCGTCGATGAACCAGTATTCAGCGCCGCCCTCGCCATTCGGACGCACGACATGCGGGCGATATTTTTGATCCGCCCGTTCCATGAAATCCCACGTACGTTCGCTCTCGACGACATGAGCATCGGAATCAATGGTCGGCATTTCTCATACCTCCCTTAGCAAATTTCTTCTTCAATCCGGCGCGTACCGTCACAATTCTTTACTAGAAACTCCGCTCACTTGCGACCTGCGATTCCGACGCCAAACACATCTTTCTTATGTTGAATACTGCCCTCGTGCGGCCTAATATCGAAAAAGCCTGGTTGGAGTCAAGCGATCAAACGAGACATCCCCGTGACCTATATATTTATATTTTCGGATCGACGCAATGTTTGTTTCTTGACATTTTGCTAATCAGCAAACGCGTTAATCTGCACGTTAGAAATTAAGATAGACATCTGCCCGCAATTGCGGTACGAGGCTGTTAAACCAGATCCCGTCGAGTTGGCTTTGATCAACATTACGTCGCATTAACCGCTGGCAGGAGGGAAAAGTGATAACGGTTTTTCTCGTTGCGTTGTTCTATCTCGGATTTGGCGCCGAGGTGGTGTTGGCCCAAGACCCTTTTTATCAGGACAAGACGATTGCTGTTGTTTTGGGCGGCCCTCCCGGAGGCTCGGCGGACATGCGAACAAGGGCGGTCACTTCACTCTTGCGCAAACATATTCCGGGAAACCCGACCATTGTCATTCAATCGATGGCGGCAGGGGGAGGCCGGCAAGCCGCTAACCACGTTTACAGAGGCGCGCGGCCGGACGGCCTCACAATCGGCAGCATGGGAGCAGCCCTAGTGGCAAACGCGGTCCTGGGTGTAACCGGAGTTCAATATGACATCGACAAGTCCATCTATCTCGGCACTCCCGACAGCGCCCAGCATTAGCGCATCGACTAGCAATTACAACTTAGATTACGGGTGCGTCAAGCCATTTGGAATCTCGCTGCCAGGATGCGCTAACTTCCATAGACGTCAAGATATTCCACGAGAACGCCAAGAGCACAAAGACTATACGACAGAAATCCCAAGAATCGCTCCTTATGCGCTCTTTGGGTTTTTTGTGATCAATTCGTCTTATACTGATTGCGCTATTTCTGTCTTGGCACCGCCGCCCAGGCCTCGATTTCGATCAACATGTCGGGGAGATCTATGCCGACTCCTCTCAGCAACGTGGCCGGTCGGGGATGCGCCCGCAAATCCGGTTCATTGGCTTCAAAGAAAGCGTACATCTCGTCGCGCATATCGAACACGTCTTCCCTGCGCTTCAGGTAATAGCGAAACATGACGATATTCTTTAGCGATGCGCCCATGATCTCCAAGTTGTGTTTGATGTCATCCAAACACTGGCGCGTCTGTTCTTTAATACCGCCGACGACCCTACCTCTGCCGGCGCGTTCCTGGTCGGGCGTCCGGCACGGCGCATCTTCGAATGGATCTCTTCCTGTAGATCCGGACAAGAACAGAATATCGACGTCGCCTTTCGTGCGAAATCCGGTCGCCCAGTTCATCTTTTCTTTATGATAATGAGGCCAAAGCGTGCCCCATTCATATTCGACTTTTTCCGCCTTCTGCTTAGCCAGCGATTCAGGGTTCTGAGCCATTGATTCATATCCTCCTTACCATTGTCTGAGATAAACGAGTGACGCTGACAGATCGCAATTCGTTCTCGCAGCTGTCAATGCACATTTATGAAATGGCAAACATCGAAGCCAACGGTGCTTTGCGCGGGATCCAGCCCACCTCCACCATCATGTCCATCTCCGCCTCGGCGAGCCTTTGCTCGGCGGCAGTAAACGTGAACTCAATCCTTGGATAACGCGCCGAAGCAAGGAGCGCCTCCTTTTCGCCCGGATAGCGCTTGACGAACTCGTTAGCGATCTCCGGCAGATGCCGCTCGCTCCAGTCAAATGAAGCGCGAAAAGCCTGCAGCAATTTCTCCTTGAGGCCGGGATGGTCGCGCAGCAAATCCTCCCGTGCCGCGACCATGTGCTTGATCATCTCGGGAAAACCGTGCAGCGCTTGCCAAATCTCGCCGTCCGTATAGAGGCAACGGACATCCGGGTCTTCTTCGCCGCGAAAAAAGAACTGATCGAGCAACACGGCGGCATCCACCTTGCCTTGCTTTAAGGCCGTCAGTAACTGCTCTTGCGGATGGGAAACCCATGTCAACGTCGCATCATCGACGGCGAACTTGTGCCGTAGTAAGTACCGGTGGATCGCGTGCGCGCCCTGATGCGAACCGATCACCCGACCCGCAAGCTCCGCGGGATCTTGCACCGGACCGTCTTTACGCACGAACATGCCGTTGCCCTTCATCGTTGATTTCCATTCGGTGCAAAGACCGACGATCGGCGCGCCCTGCAGCTTGCAGCGCAGGAAGTTCGGCAGATAGAGATTGGCCACCTGGACGTCGCCGCGGATGAGCGCTTCCTCCTGCTCATGACTCGGCGGGTCCGGCAGCTCGATCACTTTCATATCAAAGCCGTCCGGCTTCACCTTACCCGCCGCCAAAGCGTAGTATGTCCGAAACATGCAAAAACGATTTCGATAGTGGGCGAACGTGAGATCCATGACAGCTCCCTCATTTTTTTAAATCGACAAGCTCGGCGGCCGTGCTTTGGTGCGCCGGGCATAACGTACACGCTTTCGGAAAGGACCATGTTTACCCGACTCTGTATACTTTAATCAAGGCTGGATTTTCGATCGGGTCAATCAAATGCGGCTTCAAAGAGCGTCCCAGGCTTTTAGGATAACCTGCGCGATATTGCGGCCGCGAATCGATACCAACTTTTTTCCTGTATCGGCGCTCGCTGCTTGCGGCGAGCCGAAGTAGCCGCGGCCATCGCTAAGACTCCAGTAGTCCTTGGTTTCATTACGAAACGCCTCGACATCGTAGTCAAAGTTAGAGTCGAGCTGTCCGATCAGCCCATGCTTCACCAGTTTGGGAAAGCAATGCAGCGCCACCGACGTCTCCGATTCGCCGCCGTGGCCCTCGCGGTCCGGCCGGGGACTGCGATAAAATTGTTTGACCCCCTCCCGATAGCAAGCCGCCGTCACCGCCGGATCGCTGGCGAAACCGGTACAGAGAACCTGAGCGGTCTTCTCCTCAACCAGAATACCGCGCGCTTCGTCCAATGTTTTCATGTGGGCGCGATCGCGATGGCCGTTGAGAATGACCAGGCGATGGAGTCCATGCCTTGATAGCGAGCGCCCGATATCGACGACCAACGATCTGAGGGTTTCCGGTTGCAGCGTCAAGGTTCCGGGAAAATCTAATGCTCGATGTGCCACGCCGTAATTGATCGTCGGTGCCACCACCACCTCATAACCGTTCTCTTCCAGATGGGGCGCCGCCGCGGCTGCGTAGGCTTCGGCGGCAAAAGAATCCAATCCCAAAGGCAAGTGCGCGCCGTGCTCTTCAACGACTCCCACCGGCAGGATCACCAGGGACTTGCCGGCATGAGCCAGCCGTTCAACTTCGGGAAAAGGAATTTCCGCAAGATGCAGCATGATCTTTACCTCGTCACCTGAGCCATGTTGAGCCATCAAGAACCTTTTGATGGCTACCGTATAACGCGGCTAATCGTTCGGATCAACCACTGCCCTAATGCCGCCGCTCTGATGCCTGAATTCCCCCGACGGCTAATGCTGCGCAACAGGATTGCGCGTTTAAGATTTCTGACGTAAAAGTCTTGTCGTAGATGGGAAGCGTGCCTGCATGCCATGAACGAGATTGGCTCGACACGCGCGTTTCATTTCCCAGGAAGCTATTTCATGAGTGAACCAAACCCCGCAAACGCTTCACCCGGGCGTTTTCGATACACTTCGAGATCTCCAGCCGAGCGCCGATCCCTGCGCAGCTATCTGCTGCTGTTGGCGCTCGCGCCTTTGACGCTGCTCGTCATCGTGACCGCCGCCTTCGTATGGACGCAGTATAACCAGCAACGCGAAACCGTTGTGGCGGGACTGCGCGAGACCGCACGCGCGTTTGCGCTGGCAGTCGACCGCGAGCTTGACGCCGATCGCGCGGTATTGGAAACCCTGGCGGCTTCGCCACTGATCGATGCCGCCGATTGGCGCGGGTTTCATGCGCTCTGTATCAAGCTTATCGAAAAACGTCAGGACGGCGCGATTATAATTATGGATCTCTCCGGCCATATGCTGGCGAACACTGGCGTCAGGTTCGGCGCGCCGTTGCCCCGTCTGTCACCGCAATTGGCTCATAAGACCATCGACTGGGAAGGACGCCAGCTCCCGGTGTCCAACAGCCTCATGCTGTTCGAGTCCCTGGCGAGCGGCCGCGCCGAGTACGGCGACCTCTACTACGGCCGTGTCGGCAAACGGCCGGCGGTCGCCATTTCAGTGCCCGTGATACGTGGCGGCAAAGCAGTCTATGCGATAGCCATTTCCTCGACCCCCAGGGCATTCGCTAAGTTGTTACAGCAGGAACCCGACTCGACTCATTTGGACATGCTGATCGTCGATCGCGGCGGTAGAATCATCAGCAGTGACACTCAGCCGGAAAAGTTCATCGGTCGCATTGCACCTGGAGCGCTGAACAGCTCGCCTGCCGGCATCCGCGATGGCATCGGCGAAACCGTTATGTTCAACGAGCAGCCGTTTTTTTATGCCTATAGCCGCTCGTCTCTATCCGACTGGAGCATCATCGCCGCAACCCCGCGCGAGCGAGTGATTGCGTCGATCCGCAGAACGCTCGCGCCGTGGGTGGCCGCCGTATTGGTGGTTGTGGCGGGGGGAATCTTATTCGCGCAGAGCATCTGGCGACGAGTTGCGATGCCGCTTAATGTCCTGACGCAAGGCGCCGAAGCGATCCAGCGCGGCGAGCAACACGACATTCCTGCATCAGGCATCCGTGAGGTCGATACGTTGAGCCAGATGCTGCGACACGCTTCGAGCACAGAAAGTGCCAGACGCGAGGAGGTTACCCGGCGCCAGTTGGCCGAGGAACGGGAAAAAGCAACGGCTGAAATGGCCGACGAGCTGCGCCGGAGCGAACAGCGTTATCGCTCGCTTTTTGATAATAACTTCGACCCCGTCTTTTCGCTTAACGGCAGTGGCCGATTTGTCTCAGCCAATGCCGCCGCCGAACACCTGTGCGGCTACACACTGAAAGAATTGGAACAAATCCATTTTCTCCAGCTCTGCGTTCCCGAATTGCGTAATGAGGCCGCTCAAGCCTTCCGCGACAGTCTTTGCCGTCAGTGCCGAGATTTTGAAACGGCCATGCTGCGCAAAGACGGCACGCGAATCGATCTTTTCGTTACCGGCGCTCCGGTCATTATCGACGACGAAGTCGTCGGCGTTTCCTGCATAGGCCGGGATATTACCGAGCGCAAACGGCTGACCGCCGAATTACAACAGCGCGTACGGGAGCTCAATGACGCCGACCGGCGCAAGGATGAGTTTCTAGCCGTCCTGGCGCATGAGCTGCGCAACCCCCTGGCGCCCATTCGCAACGCCGTAGAATATTTGCGCATGCAGGGCCCGCAGAATTCTGAGGTGGACTGGTGCCGTGACATCATCGATCGGCAGGCCGCGCAGATGGCGCGTCTGATGGATGATCTACTGGATGTCAGCCGCATTACCCGCAACAAGGTGGACCTGCGCAAGGAGCGCGTCCCGCTCGAAAGGATGTTAGCCGAAGCGCTCGAAACCAGCCGACCCCTGTTCGACGGAAAAATAGAGCTCATCGTCAACTTGCCCACTGAACCCGTCTGGCTTGATGCCGATCCGACAAGATTATCGCAGGTATTTTCCAACCTCATCAATAACGCGGCCAAGTATACTGATGCCGGCGGACGCATCCGAATCAATGTCGAACGCGACGATAACCAGGCCGTTATCACGGTACAAGATACTGGGATCGGCATCGCAGCGGATTTACTGCCCAAGATGTTCGATATGTTTGTTCAGGGGGCCGGCACCGATCGCGCTCAGGGCGGTCTTGGCTTAGGATTGACGCTCGCCCGGGATATCGTTCAGATCCATGGCGGCAGTATCGAAGCTAAAAGCGCGGGCCATCACAAGGGTAGCGAATTCATCGTTCGTTTGCCGCTCGCCGACCGTTTTCCGGAAGCCGAAAACATCGATGCAGAGCCCGGGAACGACGCCTTTGCCGCAGGCCGTCGTCCAAAACGTATACTTGTCGTCGAAGACAATAAGAATCAGGCGCAGACCCTGGCCCGGCTCCTGCAATTGATGGGTCACGAGGTGCGCATCGCCGACGACGGGCCGAGCGCGCTTGAAATGCTTGCGGAGTTTACTCCCGACGTGGCTTTGATCGACATTGGATTGCCACAAATGAGCGGCTATGAAGTGGCTCGCCGCATTCGCGACCAGTTGCAGTCTCGCCATACGCTACTCGTAGCCCAGACGGGTTGGGGACGGGAGGAAGACCTGCAACGCGCGCGTGAAGCCGGATTCGACCATCACTTGGTTAAGCCGATAAATCACCAACTGCTGCGAGAAATTCTCGATCGAACGCAAACTACAGGATAGCCGTAGTGCCCGGCCGCGCCATGTGCTCTCGGCAATCGATACTTCGAATCTTGCGTCGCATCGACGATGATGTCTTTCCATACTCTTGAATTCAAAGCGAAACCGAGCATCCTAATTCGCCTCACCATCTTTGGCCAAATTTTTCCAAGAGTGACCATTTTGTGCCATGTTGATTCTTGTCTCGTTTGTAAGTCGTTTAAATTACATCTTCAAGAAACCGAGACTCCACTCGTAGAAAACAGGAAGGCGCTCATCGCAATTCAGTGGTTTGTCGCAATCGGCACTTCGTATCTAATCTTGTCGAGCCAGCAAACGAGCCTGGATGCTCCATTGCCGCTGCTGTTAATTTTCCTTTGCATTATTTCAGCGCCAATCGTTCAACGGCTCCCTGAGAGATTTTTTAGAAAACGGCTCGTCGAACCCAACCTTTTATTTTTCGATTCAATCCTTATTCTCGCCGCTATCGGTTTGACTCAGATTGCGCCCTGGGATTTACTCCTACTCTTTTTCTTCTGTGTCTTTATCGCTGCCACAGGTGAAAATCTCATGCACATCGTGGTCGGGTGCACGCTGTTAAGTATTGTTTTCCTCGTTTTTGTCACCTCAAGGCAGATTAACGTGTCTGCCATCCATCCCGACTTGCTCGTTCGCGTACCCTTTATGCTTGGCATCTCGGTATTCTACGGTCATTTAACGAATCAAGTGAAGAGAGACAAAAAACGCCTACAAAAGATGAGAGAAACGGAAGAGCTCAAACGTCAACTCGTATGCGCCCTCGCCCATGATGTCAAAGCTCCGCTTTCGGTTATTCTCGGCCACGCTGAACTGCTGGCCGGCTCTTTTGGCGGCCGGCCGGATCCGAACGAACAGGTTTCTTCCCTCAAATGCATCCGCGAAAACATTGACCGCATCGTCAAGCTCGTCACCGGCTTCTTGAATGTCTCTAAATCACCCGCCGCGACGGGAGAAACCTGCCAAAATGCGGTGGACATGAATACGCTCGTTACCGATGCCATACAACAGCAAACAGTCAGCCTGCGAAAAAAGGACCTTAACGTAAGACTGGAACTCGACGACGACTCACAACCCTGCCTCGGGGATCAAAGTCAATTAGAACGGGTGATCTGGAACTTGATCGATAATGCCGTGAAGTTTACCCCTCAAGGCGGTACGATCACTCTAACCTCTCGAATGATCGCAAATCATCTATCCATAAGCGTGAAAGATAGCGGAGTGGGCATACCCAAGGAAGACTTATCCAATTTGTTTCACGAGTTTCAGCGTCTGAAAGGATCGGCGAATACCGAAGGCACCGGCTTAGGACTGTTCATTGTCAAAACCATCGTGGATGCTCACAAAGGAACAATCGCGGTTGAAAGTGAAGAGGGAGTCGGAACAAGTTTTAACATTTTATTACCGACGCGCGAATTCGGATGAACCCCATAGAGATTGGTTCCTGCGCGGACAAAGTGCAACACCGGGCGCCGCACAGAACCGGCAATGCTGACAGCATGATCTTCACCTTTTTGCATCATTCCCTCAATTTTTAAGTTGCGATTCCTCTCGGCAGTTTGTTCGTGCGGTGAAGCTTCCGGAGATTAAGGATGAACCGACTCTAAGAACCAATCGGTCGGGATCTCCCGCCCTACCCTGGCCTCGCGGGCGCGCGCCAAGACTTCGCTGCCGACGGCGGCGAACTGGAGCCCGAGACCCACGTTATTGCAAAAACAGCTGATCGCATCTTCCTTTGTCCGACCCGGATGTTGCCCATTCACTAACTGAGAAATCGTTGGTAGATCCCAAACCGCCGTGTCTTCTCGCGTCAGCGGATGAGACCATCCCTCCGCGATATCGGGAATCGATTGCGGATCGACCCCGATGGCGATCTGAAAGGGTTTGGCCTCGTGCCAATGAATGATCAGCGGGTCGGCGCGATGATATGTCGTCGCGTCGAGCTCGCAAGGTTTCACACACGAAACGTGCATTCCGGGTTGTAAGATTTCTCCAGGGAATAAAGCAGAAATAGAATTAGTGGTGCAGATGACCATGTCGGCGCCGTTGATCGCCTCGCCTGCACTGCCTGCCTCCACAAGATCTGCGGGAATCTTCCCTCTCCACTCCTCTACGAAGTGCCGGCGCGACTGCGCCGTTGGGCTGAAGACTTTCACCTGCTTGAGTTCGCGCACCATGGTGAGTGTGATTAAGTGCGCGCTCGCCTGCCAGCCGGCCCCCAACAGCGCCATGACTTTGGCATCCTTGCGTGCGAGATAACGCGCGGCAATGGCGCTGGCGCCGGCCACGCGCAGCTTTTGCACGTAGCCGTCGGGAAATATTGCCAGCGGCTCGCCAGTTTCCGTGCTGAACAGCATAACTAAACCAACGTACCGGTCGCCACCGGCAACCGGGAGCTTGTCTTTGCGGACAGCGCCGGCCTTTTCGTACCACTTGACGACGCTCGAATTCAGCCGCAGCGCGGCAATGCCGCGGTTGGGCAGCACCCCGCTCATGGTTTTGTACTCGTAAAACTCATTCGGCTTGGTCGGACTGAAGACATCGTAGCGTGGCACCGTCGCGGCCTTACCATTGCCGAGATCCCGATAGGCTTCTTCAAGCACATCGAGACTGGCGCCTACAGGGAGAATTTTTTCAATGTCTTCGTTGGAAAGAATGAGCACGGGTTACCTCCTGGGCGGTGCGCAACCCTTTTTATTGCCATCGGTCGGGTTTTTCAAGCCGAGTTTGTTCCCAACGGAAAAAACACGAATTGACAAAGGATTCGCAAGTAACGGATATTAATGGAGAGAGGCGATCTGTTATTAGCAATGCCTGGTGTACTCCGTCAGCTCCGGCTCTAAGGTCTGAGTCGAGTCTAAGCGCACCCCGCTTTCACTTTTTAATATGGATGTCCAAAATGATATTGGAAATGTGGCGCAGCCATCTTCATTTTTCTATGGCTGGTATATCGTCGGTGTCGCCATCCTGGTCAACATCGCCGGCACATTTGCTTTTTCCAGCACGCTAAGCATTTTTCTCAAACCGATCACTGAGGAGCTTGGCGTTTCGCGTGGCGCCTTTTCGTTGATTCGCACTTTCGAGATCGGCGTTGCGGCTCTCATCGTTCCGCTCCTCGGTCCATGGCTCGACCGGCACGGTGGGCGTGGCGTCCTCGTCGTCGGCGTTCTCATGGAAGGCACGGGGTTGTTGCTTTCCAGCTTGGTGCAAAGTTTTTGGCAGTTCGTTCTTGTGCGCTGCTCGCTAGTGATTGCCGGCGAAGCCCTCCTGGGCTCGTTGGTGATCAACGTCACAATCGCGCAGTGGTTCGTGCGCAAGCGCGGACGCGCCATGGGCATGGCCAACCTTGGGACGGGCATTGCCAAGCTCGGCATACCGTTGCTTGCGGCATCACTGTTTGTCCTCGTCGGTTGGCGCGGCACCTGGGCCGTATTCGGAATCGTGGCGCCGCTTCTCGTGGTCGTGCCAGCGCTCATTTTCATACGCAGAAGACCCGAAGACATGGGGCTTCGCCCCGATGGCGAAGCGCCGCTCAAAAGAGCTGAAAAATTACCTGCCACCGGCGAAACGCCGTCGACCGCCCGGCGACGAAGCCTGGCGGCTGAGAGACTGTGGAGCCGATCGGAGGCGCTACGGCTGCCAACCTTCTGGCTCCTTGTGATCACCTTCGGCATCGCCAGCGTCGGCATTGCCGGCCTCAATCTGCACATTTTCTCTTACATCACCGACATCGGCTATTCGCCGCTGATCGCCGCATCCTTCATGAGCACGATCGCGCTCACGCAACTCGGCTCCACCCTGGTCTGGGGTGCACTCGCCGACCGATTTGATGTCCGAAAGGTTTCCTGTGTCCAGTTTCTGATCCAGGGAGTGGGGCTAGTGGTCGCAATATCAAGCGCCGATATACGTCTCGTTTATGCGGGCTTTTTTCTCTACGGCACCGGATTGGCCGGAAGCTTTGTACTTCGCGAACTGATCTGGGCCAATTTCTTCGGCCGGGCCTCTCTGGGAACGGTGCGCGGCCTGTCGCTTTTCTTTTCGCATCTTTTCGCCGCCAGCGGCGCGCCGTTTTTTGGTTTTCTGCACGATCGAATGGGCAATTACAATCTATCCTTTACGATCTTTTCCTGCGCCCTATTCACATCTTCGGTTCTGATTTTATTAGCCAAACCGCCTGAGAAACGTTCGACATCTGTCAAGTTATTCAACCAGGATTAAGGCGAAGCGGATTTAGCCAATCGGCACGAACAGCTCTTGCGGCGTTAGCCGTCATTCGTCAGCCCCTGCGCATGGCTGTGGAGCGCGAAACGCTCGATGCGGCGCCTTGCTTTGTGACGGCAAAATTCTTTGCTACTATGCTCGATCATCAGGAGGCGAGCTTCCGTGCATTATTTCGCTTACGGTTCCAATTTGAACTGGCCGCAGATGCAGCGGCGTTGCCCTTCTTCACGATTCGTTTGCGTCGCCCGGCTGCCCGACTATCAGTTCGGCATCACGCGCCATTCGCGTTTGCGCAACTGCGGCACCGCCAACGTTTTTCCTGCCGCAGGCCAAGAAGTTTGGGGCGCCGTCTACGACGTTTGCGATAAGGATCTAGGCCTTCTCGACGGCTTTGAAGATGGCTATCGCCGCGAGATATTGCCGGTTTACGGCCTCGGCGACGGGCAATCTCCGATTAACGTTTTGGTTTACGTTGCCGAGTTGGAGCTTGATGTCCCTCTGCCCAATGCAGAATACAGAAGACTTGTCCTCGAAGGCGCAAAACATTGGAACCTCCCTCTCCTCTACCTTTCCATGCTCGAGAAAATTCAGGCGGCGCTCTGATGACCCTAGGGGCGCACCTTGGTTCGCCCGAAGCAGGGCGGCACGTGGGCTTGCCCTGCCCAGGGTAAGCTTGGGTAGCGCGCTTCATGGACAAGCGCTATTCCGTGGAGTAAGCTTTCGCTAGTTTCACAATCAGGTTTTTCCCATGGCATCGAAAGGAAATCAGCTCTTCAGTCGCGCCCGCGGCCTTGCACGGCATCCTCGCACGCACAAAATAGCGATCTGGCTGGTTTCCGTGATCGTCGCATTTGGAGTCTTAATAGGACTGGTAGCGCCGCCGCTGCTGCGCGGCTGGATTGCCGGCGATCTTTCTGAACGGCTTCATCGCGAAGTCACCATCGAGCAAATTCGCTTGAATCCCTATGCCATGACGGCGACGATCCGCGGCTTTCTGATGAAAGAGCGTAACAGCCAAGCCACAGCGTTGTCTTTCGACGAATTGCACGTCAACCTGGAGCTGCAATCTGTCTTGCGTCTGGGTCCCGTTATCAAAGAAGCGCGCCTGGTAAAGCCTTACGTTAATGTGGTTCGCAACGAGGACTCCAAGTACAACTTTCAGGATTTGATCGATGAGTTCACGTCGGGTCCTTCCGGCGGTCCGACACCGCGATTTTCGTTGAACAACATCCAAATCATCGATGGCAAAATCGACTTCGACGACCGGCCGGAACAAACACAACACTCGATCTCATCAATTCACGTCGGCGTCCCGTTTGTTTCAAGCTTGCCATCCTATACGGATATTTTCGTCAAACCTTCGTTTTCAGCGAATATCAATGGCGCTCCCCTGCACATCGGCGGGGAGTCCAAGCCGTTTCACAGATCACACGAAAGCATCGTCGATTTAGATATCGACAAACTGCACATCAACAAATATCTCGAATATTCTCCACTAGCGCTCAATTTTAAAGTTCCTTCCGGCGAACTGAACGGCAAGCTCAACGCATCCTTTAAGACCGCCAAAAACAGCCCATCTGTATTTACCATCACCGGCAACTTGGCGCTCACGGAACTTGCAGTGGAGAAAAGCGGCGGCTCGCCGGTTGGTAAGATTGCAAACCTCGAAGTCGTGATCGACGCCATCGACGTCTTCAATAATAAGACCGGTCTAAAATCCATCAAAGCTCAGGGACTGGAGTTGCACCTAGCTCGCAACCGCGATGGATCTTTAAGTACCGCAGATTTGGTTACGACTTCGCCGAAGACGACTCAAAACGAGCCGAAGACCGACAGCAAACCGTTCGGCTATGAAATTAGTGAGATTCTTATTGAGTCGGGCACGCTGCACTTCACCGATGAGACTTTGCAGCGTCCATACAAAACCCGACTCGACAACGTCCGTATTGCAGTTAAAGGATTGACGAATGAACCGGCTAAGCAGGCCGATATCGAAGTTTCTTTCGAGTCGGATGCGAAAGAGCGAGTTGGCCATAGTGGCAAAATCCAGCTGTCGCCGTTTCTGGCAGAAGGAAAACTCGATGTTGAGCGCTTTAAGCTAGGAAATCTTAGCCCCTACTATCAAGACGTACTTGCGACGGACATTAAGGAAGGATCATTGGACCTTTCAACACAATACAGATTCGAGGCAAAGGGCGCCGGCTTAACCTTCACCGATCTCAATGCCAACCTGCGCACCGTCCGCCTGGAACTACCCGGGCAGCCCGAACCGCTCTGGCGCATCCCCTCATTGGCGATCAAGGACGCGACCGTTGATGTAACCGGCAGAACAGTCGTCATCGGCGCGCTCGAAGGTAAAGGCGGCATCGGTTATGTTCAGCGCGCAAAGGACGGTACTCTGAACTACGCGCGTATCGTCAAAGCCCAATCTGCGACGCCGGCAACTAAAGAGCCGACCCAAAAAAATGAGACCTCATGGAAGGTCGAAGCTAAACAGATTGCGCTGGACGGTTTCAGAGTCAATGTCGACGATCGTGCTGCCGCCACTCCAGCCAAGCTTAACCTGTCAAATCTATCGGTTCGGATCAGAAACTTTTCCAGCGCAAAAAATCAATCCGCTAAAGCCACCCTACGCACCCGCATCAACAACAAGGGAACACTGCGCCTCGCAGGTGCCGCCGGCGCCAATCCCATCACCGCGAAATTCGCCGTGGAAGGGCAAGACATCGAGCTTCTTCCGTTTCAGCCGTACCTCGGCGATCAAGTTAATTTTCTTCTGACCGGCGGTCGCTTGAGCACAAAAGGCAGCCTCCTATTTGACGCCAGCGGCAGCCCGTCGAAGGTAAGCTACCAGGGCGGCGCGCAGCTTGCTGATTTCGCGGCGGTTGAAAAGGGCAATACTCAGGATTTGCTGAACTGGAAAGCTTTGTCGCTCGACGAAATCCTATTTAACTCGGAGCCGCTGCAACTGCGCATCGGCACAGTCAATCTCGCGCACTTCTACTCGCGCCTGATCATAGGCCCGGACGGGAAGGTGAATCTGCAAAATTTGACGGTCCCGGATGAGAAGCAGGACGCCGCGGCGCCGGAAACGATAGGGGAAACGGCCGCGACAACTCCCGCGACGACCGAGAAGCCGATCACCATCGGTAAGATCAATCTCCAGGGCGGCAACATCAATTTTAGCGATTTTCTCATCAAGCCCAATTATTCGGCCAATCTGACTGATGTGGAGGGAACGGTTTCGGAGCTCAAACCGGAAACACCCGGCGATCTCGATCTTAAAGCCAAGCTCGACGGAGCGGCGCCCGTCGACATTAACGGCAAAATCAATCCGCTGGCCACGGAGCTGTTCTTCGATATCGTTGCCGACGCCCGCGAGATCGAAATGAATTCTTTCTCGCCCTACTCGGGTAAGTATATCGGCTATGGGATCGACAAGGGCAAACTGTCGTTCAACGTCAAGTATAAGGTGGAAAATCGCAAGCTCACTGCGGAAAACAAAATCATTCTTAACCAGCTTACCTTCGGCGAAAAGGTCGAGAGCCCGCAAGCGACCAAGCTGCCCGTGTTGCTCGCCGTGGCGCTGCTTAAAGACCGAAACGGCGTCATCGATATCAACCTTCCCATCAGCGGCTCTCTGGATGAGCCGCAGTTCAGCGTCGGCGGCATTATCCTGCGGCTTGTGATCAATATCATTACTAAAGCGGTCACGGCACCCTTCGCGCTCTTGGGCGGGGTCTTCGGAGGAGGCGGCGGCGAAGAACTCAGCTACGTCGAGTTCGACAACGGACGCGCCACGCTCAACCAGGCCGCTCAAGCCAAGATCGCCACCCTGGTGAAGGCCATGTCCAATCGTCCGGCTCTCAGGCTCGAGCTCAGCGGCCGCGCCGATCCGGCGAGCGATGTGGAAGGACTCAAACGCTGGGGAATCGAGCGTAAGGTTAAGGCGCAAAAATTAAAAGACCTGTCGCGCAAAGGCGAAGCGCCTAAATCCCTTGACGAAGTCAAAATCGATAGCAGCGAGTATCCGCAATACCTCAAGGCAGCGTACGGCGAAGAAGACTTTCCCAAACCGCGCAACATCATAGGCCTGGCCCGGGATCTGCCAGTTCCCGAAATGGAAAAGCTCATGATGCAGCACGCCACGGCCAACGACGATGACTTGCGCCAACTAGCGAACCAGCGCGCGCAAACCGTCCGCGACGCGCTTCTGGCCACAGGACAAGTGAGCGCCGACCGATTGTTTATCGTGGCCGCCAAGCCGCTGACGAGCGAAGAGAAGAGCAAACTCAAAGGCAAGCCCAATCGTGTCGACTTCTCCCTCAGATAATCGCGGCCGGCCCGATTTTACAATTTGTCGACACGCCACGCGGAAAATTTTCGGCGAAGTTGTGTAGCCAACTCTTCTGGTATAAACTCTGTTCGATTCAGGAGGCACCTTCATGACCCAACCGAAAAAATCGGCTAACCCAAAAGTAACTATCATCGCCAGCAAAGGGGCAAATCAGGCGATCAACTATCTGTTGGAAGACCGCGACGAACTGGAGTGGCTCGTGGCCATAGGCCGCAATAAAAAAGGGGACATTTTCTTTTACGATACCGGCGGCGATATCATCCAGGATCTCGGCGCCATATCTTACATCAAGGAAAGAATCTTAAGAGACTACTTCGGCGAAACGGATGAATAGCACAGCGCATGCGACCGACCGGGATCGCGCAACTATCGCTCCACGGCGGCAAAGCGCCTGCATGGCTTTGCCTACGAATGGTCAAGCTGGGCCGCGAAATCACCCGCCTCAGACGTAAGGGACCAGCTCATAACACGTTCCTGAAAATCAATCATACTGCTGAACTCTAGCTTTAGATAGCGTCTACCGTTCGTGCCATCGACTAGGTTTGACTCCGCCGCTTCATTGGCCTAGCTTGCGGCGAATGTCGTTCGTTGCTAACTTTTTCGGTTTGGGTGTCCTATCGCCTGAAAAACGGCGCGCGTTGAGCTTAGTGTACGCGGCCAGCCTGTCACTGATGATGGGCGTGAATTTCATCCAGCCCGCCTTGCCGGCCATGACCGAGCCGTTCGGCATCAGCGACTCGGCACTTTCTCTGGTCATGACCGTATTCACTGCGCCGGCGATCGTATTGTCGCCGATGTTCGGCGTAGTCGCCGATCTGTACGGCAGAAGATTGCTCTTGGCCGGCGGACTCATTGTTTTCGGGATCAGCGGCACGGCGATGGCTTTTGCGACCACCTTTACTGAGCTGCTTGTCTATCGCGCGATTCAGGGGATCGGCTTTAGCGCGGTGATTCCACTGACCATCGTGCTGATCGGCGACTTGCTTGACGGTAACGAAGAGATCGGCGGACAGGGCTTGAAAGTGTTCCTCGATCGTGTCGGCTACATGATCCTCCCGCCGCTGGGCGGCCTGCTGGCTATGTTTGCCTGGTACTGGCCATTTACTCTCTATATCATCACCGTTCCACTGGGGATCATGACGTTTTTTTGGATGCCTGAGACCAAAGGAAGTAAGAGCAGTGGAACACGCGCCTATTTGGGGGAAGTGATGAGGCTAACTCGACACCCTCGTTTGCTCATCGCTTTTTCCGCGGGTTTCCTGCGCTTTTTCCTCGACTACGGATTCTTGACGTACTTTCCCCTGTTTCTCGTACGCACGCACGGCATTTCCACCGCGACGGCCGGTTTTCTTTATGTTTTCTTTTCCGTGGGCGCAATGCTGACTTCGAGTCAAGCAGGGCGATTGGCGGCGGGCAGGGACAAAGCGCAAATTTTGTTCATTGCGTTTTTGATCAGCGGCGTCGCCCTCATTGCCGTGCCCTTCATGCCGGGCGGCTGGATGGTCGGCTTTTCGCTGTTCTTTTACGGCGTCGCCAACGGCGTAATCTCGCCCATGCAAAAGAGTCTGTTGACGCAGAACGCACCAGCTGATTTACGCGGCGGCATCGTGTCTTTCGATCGCTTGATCCAGCAGACCTCGAAAACAATTTCGACAACGGTTATCGGCTTGCTGTTAGTGACCGCCGAGCTGTCGACCATTTTTTGGATGCTCGGCTTACTTTCTCTTGTGAGCGTGGCGCTGATGGCGTTGTTGTTGCCTTCAAGAAAATCCGCCGTACCGAGCCCCGGTATTTCCTGACATTCAGGATGACATTCGCCACAATCGGCACATCAAAATCCCTTGAATTCTTTTTCCTCGCGGCTTTCGGTCTCCAACTGGATGGTTGTGTGCTCGATGCTAAAGTGCTCTTTGAGGGTATCCTCAATGCCGTTCAGTACTTCGTGAAGATCTTCGCCATTTTCCACGACCGCGTGTGCACTCAGCGTATAAATCCCCGAGGTCACCGCCCAAACGTGCAGATCGTGAACCTCGACGACGCCATCCACGTTCTCGATGGTCCGCTGCACTTCTTCGAGACGGATGCTTTTGGGAACCGCCTGCATCAGAATACTCAGGGACTCTTTGATCAAATTCCACGAAGAGTAGAGAATCAGCAGTCCGATAAACACGCTGATCAAGGGATCGGCCAAATACCAGCCGGTAAAATACATGACAAGGCCGGCGACAATCGCGCCGACCGAACCCACTGCGTCGCTGATCACGTGCATGAACGCGCCGTGCAAATTCAGATTATGATGATGCGGCTCATACAGAATCAAACCCGCGGCAACATTCACCAGCAGGCCTAACACCGCGACCACGATCACGCCGAGACTCTCTACCGGCGGTGGACTGCTGAGTCGATTATAGGCCGCGGTAAAAATCACGCCGACAAGGAGCCAAAGGGCCAAGCCGTTGAAGAGAGCCGCCAGAATCTCGGCGCGGTGATATCCGTAGGTGCTCTCCGGCGTCGCCGGACGCCGCGCCAGACGAAACGCATACAGGCTCACGGTCATCGCGCCGATATCCGACAGCATATGCCCAGCGTCGGAAAGCAGTGCCAGACTATTGGTAAGAAAGCCTGCAATCAGCTCCGCGAAAAAATAGCCCACGCTGATTGCCAGGGCCCATTTGAGTCGCCGCGTCTCGTTGTGCCGTTCCATAGCGGAATTTAATTTTAGCAAATTCCAATAAGCTACTCTTCCGGCCGGAAGGGCTCAAGAAGAAAAGAAAGCCAATCAGAGCCCGGCAAAATAAACCTTAGAAAGTCCAGGTGGCCTTGCTTGTCGGCGCATTTTTTATATTTTCGCTCTCAAATTGGACCTTTTCAAATCATACCGGCGCCTAGCGGCCGGTCGGGGACACGGGCTCCTGCTATTTCAAGGTTAGAAAATAGATCTTTCCCGGACTATTCATATATCCCGCGCGAGCGCCGGCCTCATCGCCGGTGCCCATATACAGATCGGCGCGTTGAAAACCACGGATGGCACCGCCGGTGTCTTGATTGAGAACGAAACGAACAAAGGGCCGCCAGCCGAGCAATTGACCGGCGCCATTCAAGACCGGACTTTCAGTATAAATCAATGCGAGAGCGCCCTTGGGAAACAAACGTGAATCCGTAGCGATCGATCTTCCTGCCGTCAGCGGAACTTCAAGGCTCCCCAAAGGGCCGTCTTGATTGATACGGAAAAACACATAGCTCTCATTGTGCGCCATGATCTCATTGCGCTCCTCCGGATACTCCGACAGATAGTGCCGCAGTCGCTGCATCGACATCTCATGTTTTGGAATCTTGCCCCGGTCGATCAGCAGTCGCCCAATACTGCGGTACGGCCTGCCGTTTTGCCCGGCATAACCGATGTAGACTTGTCTTCCATCGGTCAGGCGCAAGATTCCCGAGCCTTGGATGTGCAGAAAAAAAAGCTCGATGGGATCCTTCACCCACGCAATCTCGAAGCCGCGCCCACGCAGCACGCCCATTTCATCGATCTCGTATCGGGTGTAATAAGGCATGAACTGTTCGTCGTCGACCCGCCCGATAATCCTGTCCACTTTGATCGCCGGCGTAAGCGTCACTTGTTCGACGCTCATCAGATCCGCCGGTTTACTGTAAATCGGATAACGGTATTCGCCGGTCTCTACCAGGCTACCGTCGATGACGGGTTGATAATAGCCGGTGAACAACACATCCCTCCGTTGCCCGTCGCTGCTCGACGGCACAACCTCGAAACGGGCGTTAAATTCTTCAACCAGACACGTCCAGCAGCTCCACAGGTCGAGCAGCTGATCGAAAGCGCCAAGGCTGTCGGCGATTTCTTTGACGGTAAACCGCCGGGGCTGCTCTCCCACGATACGATCCGGCGGCAACTTGGCGAGGTAAGCGAGACTGCGGCTGATCGCCTGCCGCAGAGATTCACGATCGAGATCGTCGGTGATGGGCGGCGTTACCGCAGCCGTCTGGCCATGAAGGAGATGTGCGTTGATCGGCAAACACGACAGCAGAGCGACTATAAATCGAATTGTCAGGCGCACGCATACTCCCTTGAAGCACAAAGCAATTTCGTGCAAGCATTTTAGCATTGAAGGCCAAAGAAATCAGAGAGGAAGCCGTGCGCGTGCTCGATGAACTGCCCAAGGAGTTCCGCGAGCAGCTCAATAATGTTGAAATCGTCGTGCAAAGAAGGCCAAGCAAACGTCAGCTGAGAGAGATGGAGCTCGATGAGCACGAAGAAGTCCTCTATGGGCTCTATGAAGGCACTCCCCTACCCGACCGCTCAGCGTTCGATCCGCCTATTTTGCCGGACAAGATTACCCTCTTCTTCGAGCCTTTGATCGAGGACTTCCCGGACCCCGGCGAGCTGCGGGAACAGATCCGTCTCACCGTGCTGCACGAGATCGCCCACTACTTCGGCATGGATGACGAGGAGATCGAGAAGCTGGGATACTGAAGGACAGAAGTCAGAGATCAGCAACTCAGAAGACAGCAGTCAGGAGTGAGCTAGGTGCAACATTCTTAAGTCTGGATTCTGCCCGCTGAATTCTATCTCTGTTTCTCCGGTGCTCGATCTTGTGATTTCCGTCATCTGTCCTCGGTCCTCTGTCTTTCCGACCTCCGACCTCTAACTTCTGTCTCTCCTAGTCTCTGATATCCTGCAAGAACCATTCGGTGGGGAGCTCCCGCCCGACTTTTTTCTGCTTTGCCAATTCGACGACCTTTCCAGCGCAGGCGGCAAACTGGAGCCCTTGCGTCCCGGCATTGATAAAGAAGGTAATTTGCTTGTTGTTGATTCGCCCAGGCACTTTGCCCGCGCGAACGTCCATGAAGTATTTAAAGTAATCGCCTTTGTAGTTATCCACCGTCGGGTTAGGAATGCGGCTGCGCTCTTCGGGTTGCCCGGCGATATAGCCGACATTGCCGTGCAATCGGACCATGCCTTCGTCCATCGCCTCGATCGTGTTCTTGCCGAGCTTGACCGACAGATCGCAGCGTTGAATCACCTTCGGCCCGACCTCACAGGCGCGCACGCAGGTGATATGCGCCCCTTCCTTCAGCCACTCCGCCTCGTCGAAGACCGTGCGGGTCGAGTCCGTGCATGTGGCTACGATATCGGCCTCGCGCACGACTTTTTCCGGCGCATCGACGGCCACCACTTCTAAATCCAATTTGCCGGTCATTTCTCTGGCGAACGCTTCGCGGTTGGCCTTGGTAGGACTGTAAACCCTCACTCGCTTGAGTTTGCGCACCTCATAAAATGCTTCCAAGTAGCTGCGCGCCATTCCGCCGGAGCCGAATATGCCGACGTCGCAAGCATCTTCGCGCGCCAGATATTTCACGCCCAGACCGGCGCAACCGCCGACCCGCATATGCTGCAACAAGCCGTCATTGATGATCGCCAACGGTTCGCCGTTGCGCACGCTGAACACCATCACCAGACCGCACCAAGTGCCGGGCTGCATGCAATATTTTTCTTCGGTATCGCCGTTGGGCCAGTAGACAACGTCGGATTTCATCCGAATCGCGAACACGCCGATCTTGCGGCTTGCCCCTTCCATCGTCCCCCACCGCCAATAACCGTCGGGTCGATCGCACGGCATCCAGAGATCCAGGCGCGGGCGATAGACCGCGTCGCCTTTGAGCAGATCGTCATAACCATCTTCCAAAGCTTCCAGACACGCCTTCATGTCCAAGAGTCGTTCCACTTCCTGGTTGTTGATGAGCAGCATAGATTCCTCCTGTCGTTGGCTTATAACAATGTGGAGTATTTTAAAAGATAAAACCGGAGGACGGCGATCTGCAATGCGCCAAGGAGCTCCGTTCCTCCGGGACAAGCCTCGCTTATAGGAATTATTTCCTGAGCGATTCGCGAGCCGAACGGAGTTCTTTGATATGCTCATCGCTGAGTTTCGGGTACTCCATCTTGAAGCCCTGAAGGGTGTCGGTGACGATTCGGGAGATGATCAGCCGGGCGTTTTCTTTGTCGTCCGCGGGTACTATATACCACGGAGCTTCGCTGGTGCTGGTGGCGCCAAGACAAGCTTCATAAGCCTTCATGTAATCTTTCCAGTGCTCGCGCTCTTTTACGTCCCCGCTGCTGAACTTCCAGTTTTTATCCGGCTCCTCGATACGAGCAAGGAAACGTTTGCGCTGCTCGTCTTTGGATAGGTGGAGAAAAAACTTAACAATTCGGGTGCCGTTGCGGTAGAGGTGATTTTCCAATCCATTGATGGAGCGGTAGCGCGCTTGCCAGATCGTTTTCTCGTCCGACAGCTCTTTCGGCAGGCCTTGGCTGCGCAGAATTTCGGGATGAACCCGGACGATGAGCACCTCTTCGTAATAGGAACGATTGAAGATACCGAT
>WHTF01000028.1:20278-36374 GCA_009379725.1 Deltaproteobacteria bacterium | reverse complement strand
TGCCGCGACGGCGGCTGATGTCGATTCGAAGAAGATCAAGTATGGCGTACACGTTGCGCTTCAGATGACCGGCTCGTCCCAGAGATGAGAAACATGATCGACCGTCGATTCGATGTTGGGACAACAAGAGCTTATTTAACATGAGAAGCTCTCGGCCAAGCGAACCGAGCAATACATGTTCCAGCTTCTCTCTCTTAAATCGCCGCACCGGGCTAACATCTCGGAAGCGGGTTGGTCCAGTTATATTTGGAATCTATTTTTAGCTGACTTAAGCGACTTGTCGTCCTCCCGAACGAAGTGAGGGATCTTGAGTTAAAGTGGACCACTACCCACAAGCGGCATAGGCATTGCTCTACTTACCAACTGTGCTCCAGATAACAGGAGATCCTCGTGAGTGATGACCGCCGGAGCCGATCAGCGGAAATAGCGCGGGATAAAATGGCCGCCCAAGCCTTCGCCATCGGGCTTGCGCGTGCCTTCGGCGGAGCGCTCATTTTCTCATTGCCGATTCTTATGACCATGGAAATGTGGTGGCTAGGATTTTCCATGAACAACTTTAGGCTCGCCCTTCTGTTGCTGCTGACGATCCCGCTCCTGATCGGCCTCTCTCATTACATGGGATTCGAGGATACGTTTGGATTCAAAGACGACGCTCTGGACGCCTTTGTCGCCTTAGCGGTAGGCTTCGTTGCCGGAGCCGCGGCACTGGCTCTTTTCTCGGTCATTGGGCCCGGCATATCGGCTCATGAGATTATCGGAAAAATTTCGATCCAAGCCGTGCCCGGCAGCATCGGCGCCATGTTCGCGCAAAGCGAACTCGGCGGCAAAGAAGGAAAAAAGGAAGAAAAAAAGCGGCATGCCGGCTACGCCGGTGAGATTTTCATCATGGCAGCGGGCGCTCTTTTCCTGGCGTTCAATGTTGCTCCGACGGAGGAAATGATATTGATCGCGCACCAGATGAGCACTTGGCACTCGATCGCCCTGGCACTGGTCTCGCTGATGATCATGCATGCATTTGTCTACGCGCTGGAGTTTCAGGGAACGGCGTCGATACCTCCGGGAACTCCGTTCTGGAGCGTCTTTCTTCGCTATACTATCGTCGGCTACGCCGTTGCGCTTTTGATGAGCGTCTACATCCTTTGGACTTTCGGTCGAACGGAAGGTTTGGCTTTTCATCAAACGATATCGATTCTGGTCGTGCTCGGTTTTCCGTCCGCCGTCGGCGCGGCGGCAGCAAGGCTGATTCTCTAACCTGGGGAGGAATGATGGCGGCGCGCATGAAGCACCACATGCAAAAACGGGGAGACGCTTCTAAGTCCGGCTCGATAGCGGAGCTTCGACCGGGCTCGGATTCTCAAAGCCGGCAGGAAAGTAACGCCATCCCGATCTGGGAATGGATCGTCGCGGCGATCGGACTCATGGTCGTAGCAGGCGTGCTCGGCTTCTTGCTGTATGAAGCTCTCGGAGGAAATCAGTTGCCGCCCGATGTGAAATTGTCAGTGGATTCAGTGGTTCAAACCGGCAACGGCTATCTGGTTAAGATCACCGCAGCCAATCAAGGCGGCTCAACGGCCGAGGGAGTGATCGTCGAAGGCGAGCTCAGGAGAGGTACAGAGCCGGTCGAACGAAGCCAGACAACCATCGATTATCTTCCGCCGCACTCAGAGAAAAGGGCCGGTCTTTTCTTTACTCGCGACCCTCGACAGTTTGAACTTCAGGTGCGTCCTTTCGGCTATGAAGAACCATGATGACTTATCGCTTGCTCATCGCTCAACCATCTTGTCATGCTTGTACTTGTTAAGGGCATCTATCCCTCGGACTTTGATCCGAGGGACATGCTCCCATGTTGTCTGTCATGCGCGGACTCGATCCGCGCATCCACGGCTGCACGTGATCGCTCCAGGAGTGACTTTGCAGACGTCACAGACGCGGCTTTTAACCAGATTCGACAGTACGGTCGCTCGAGCGCTTCAGTGACCATCCGTCTCTTGGAAGTCCTTGCCGTCGTGGCTCGGCAGGTCCAGACAGAAGAGGATCGGGCGGCGCTTCTGCGCCAGGCCATCATGATCGAGCGCGGCAGTCGCGAAGGGCTGGCGGAAGAGCAGGACCGCAAAAACGTGGAAGAGCGATACCAGAGTTTTTTAACGGCGCTGGATGAGAAAGTTAGCGGGAAAGCGGACGGTTTGGACAGGGTTCTTCACCTGAGCGCTGAAGGGTGAGGCTTACTTCTATTGATGACGAACGCCGGCACGCGAGGAGCAATGCGCATCGGCGGCTGGAGGAGACGAGATAATGGACAAATCCCAAGTGATTGTGATCACCGGCGCGTCGGCTGGTGTAGGCCGGGCGACGGCGCTGGCTTTCGCCAGGCAGGGCGCGCGCATTGGCCTGATCGCGCGCGGCCGTGACGGTTTGGAGGCGGCGCGCCGGGAAATTGAGGCGGCCGGCGGAGAAGCATTGGTGCTGCCCACGGACGTCGCCGATGCGGAGCAAATCGAAGCTGCCGCCGAAGCCGTGGAAAAGCATTTCGGTCCCATCGACGTCTGGATCAACAACGCGATGGTTTCGGTTTTTTCGCCGATCAAAGAAATGACATCGGAGGAATTCAAACGCGTCACCGACGTCACCTATCTCGGCTGTGTGTATGGAACGTTGTCGGCGCTCCGGCGCATGTTGTCGCGCGACCGCGGCGTCATCGTCGAGGTCGGTTCCGCTCTGGCCTATCGCGGTATTCCGCTGCAGGCGGCATACTGCGGCGCCAAGCACGCGCTTCAAGGATTCGTCGATTCGTTGCGCTGCGAGCTGCTGCACGATAAAAGCGCCGTGCGCGTCACGATGGTGCAGCTGCCCGCGCTTAACACGCCGCAGTTTTCCTGGGTCAAAAGCCGCCTGCCGCGCAAGCCCCAGCCGGTGCCGCCGATTTTTCAACCCGAGGTCGCCGCCGAAGCGATTATCTGGGCGGCGCATCACGACCGGCCGGAAGTCTACGTCGGCTGGCCGACGGTCCAGGCCATCGTCGGCAATAAGATCGCGCCGCGCTTTGCCGATTGGTACCTGTCGCGGCAGGGCTATGAGGCGCAGCAAACCGATGAGCCGGTCGAGGTGGGCCGAGTTGACAATTTATGGGAACCGGTGCCGGGCGATCATGGCGCACACGGCGATTTCGACGCGCGCTCGCGTCCCTGGAGTTCCCAATTCTGGGCGACGAAAAACCGAGCATGGCTGGGATTTGCCGGGGCTGTCCTGACCGCCGTTGTTTTCGATTGCTGGAGAAAATCCTCGAACAAAGAAGAATTCCCAGCCGCACAGAAAGGTTGAACTCGGAATTCGGTTATAGGGAAAGACACGAGCTCAGAAAGGATTGTTTATGGCTGAGACGATAGCCGAGCAGAAGAAAGGCATCAGGCTCATCAAGATCGGCGGCATCCAGATCACGCTCGATTATTCGTGGTTCATTGTTTTTGCTCTTGTGCTGTGGAGCCTTTCGGCGGGATACTTCCCGCGCATTTATCCCGATCAGAGCGCGCAGACCTACTGGATCGCAGGGCTGATCGCCGCGCTTCTCTTCTTTGTTTCGGTCATAACCCACGAGCTTTCCCACTCTTTTATGGCGATCCGCTTGGGAATAAAGATCTCTGAAATCACCCTGTTTATTTTCGGTGGAATGGCGCGACTCTCTGAAGAAGCCGGCGATCCCAAAACGGAATTCAAGATTGCCATCGTCGGGCCGCTCACAAGCTTTGCTCTGGCGATTGTTTTTTGGCTGTTTGAAAGCGCGCTCCGGGGCGACCAGCCTTCGATCATCGTGGAGATCTTCGGTTACCTGGTCTGGATCAACGTTGCCCTCGGCGTTTTTAATCTTATTCCGGGCTTCCCGTTGGATGGGGGCCGAGTCTTTCGCGCCTTCTGGTGGTGGAAAACCGGTTCGATGCTCGAGGCGACCCGGGTGGCCTCCGACGTCGGCAAGGGATTTGCCGTCGTGCTCATGATTCTTGGCGGCTTGCAGATCTTTTCCGGCGCTCTGATCGGCGGTCTATGGCTTATTTTCATCGGCATGTTTCTCCGCGGCATGGCCGAAGCCGGTTATCAGGAGCTGGTGCTGAAGAAATCCTTGGAAGGCACCCGGGTTCAGGACGTCATGATTCGGGACGTCGTGACCGCTTCACCCGACCTATCCATTAAACGGCTCATTGCCGATTATTTTCTGCGCTACGGTTATCGAGGCTTTCCCGTCACGACAAACGGAAAGGTATCGGGCATGATCTCTCTTGCCAATGTGAAGGATTTTTCCGAGCAGGAGCAGGCCGATAAGATGGTTGGACAGGTGATGGCGCCGATTAGTGGAGCGATGACGATTCCCCCGGAAACCCCTTTGAGCGAAGCCTTGCGGAAGATGTCACAAGAAAACACTGCTCGCCTCCTGGTCATGCGCGGGGATCAGATGATGGGTATGATCACGCAAACAGGACTGCTCCGGTTTCTGGAAATCAAGCGCGTTCTGGCGAACTGAATGCGTCGCTTATAACTATGAGTTCCGCCATTTTAGGAGGGCTTACGTTCAAGGAGCTGGCTCTAAAGACTTGGACGGCAATTCGTAAACACAACTGTCTTGGCAGGGCTGCAGAGCTTGCCTTTTACTTTCTGTTGGCTTTATTCCCCCTGCTCATTGTTCTGCTCAACCTGATCAGCTTTATACCGGCCGTACAGGAGATCATTCTGTTCTGGCTATCGCGGCTGATGCCTCCCGATGCGACCGCTATAGTGGAAACTTGGGTACAGAACGTTTTTGCCAATCGCAGCGGCGGTCTGGTCTCCTTTGGCCTGCTCTTCTCACTATGGGCGGCAGCTACCGGCATGGGAGCGTTGATCGCGGCGCTCAACAGCGCCTACGAGGTCGAAGAAGGACGGCCGTTCTGGAAGGCGCAACTCGTCGCGCTAGGGTTAATTGTTGCGCTGTGTCTTCTCGTCATCGGTGGAGCCGTGCTTATAACGTTTGGCGACTCATGGGGCCCGGCACTGGCCAATCTGGTCGGCTATGAAAAAACCATCGACAGGATATGGCTCGTGATTCGCTACTTGATGGGTTTAGCCATGCTGATTATCGGGATGGCGATTATCTATATCTTTGCTCCGAACGTCCAGCAAAGATGGACCTGGATCGCGCCCGGCGCCTTGTTTGCCGTAACGACTTTCATACTCGCCTCTTATCTTTTCTCGCTCTATATCCGCTATGCTCCGAGTTACAACGCCACTTATGGAAGTCTCGGTGCAGTGGTCGTCCTGATGCTCTGGTTGTACCTCATGGGACTCATCATGTACATCGGCGGCGAGATCAATTCCGAAATCGCCAACGCTGCTGGAAAGCGGGTGGTGCGTAAGGTGTAGCGTGACTATCGCGGTGTCTTTCTCGCGGGAAGAAATTTGTCGTGAAGCCCCGGCGTCCTAAAGGCGGGAAACATTGCGCCTGCTATTTTCAAGGTTGAGACGAAAGGAGCCATCCTTAAGTTAAGCGTGTCAGCGAAGAAGCAAAAAACCCAGTTAAATCAAGTTTACTAAATATCTCTAGTTTCATGGCCAGGGGCACATTGTTTGCGTTGATTGTAAGGATTAATTTTTCCGGAATAGGTGCGTACATGGAGCCAATTTTTCACATTGATTATGAATCCGTCAGTTCATTTCCTCCGCTTGCAACGGAGAGGGTAGGATCGTCGACACATCACTCTGGCCTGTCCACGACGAATGCAGAAAAATCAATCGCGGGTTCCAACCTTGCGGCTGGCGGGGCGGTCGGAGGCCGGGGCAAAATCTCGCTGCTTGTGGCGTTGCTTGTTTTCTCCCTGGTAGCTTGCCAGCAGCCGGAAACGGAAAAAGCTGAAAAAACTACTACGCCTTCAGAGCCGCCGGCGAAAGCAACTGCGAGTGATAGCGCTGGCATGCCGCGGAGTTCCTATGCCGAAGTGGTGGACAGCGTGGCGCCCACAGTAGTAACGATTCGCGCGGAAAAGCGCGTGCGCGCGCCGCGCCAGCATCCCTTCTTTAACGATCCGCTCTTTCGTGACTTCTTTGGCGGGCTGTTCGATGGCGCCCAGAGAGGATCACCACGGCCCCAGATAGGTTTGGGATCCGGCGTGATCGTCAAGCCGGACGGCTACATAGTTACCAATCATCATGTTATCGACGGGGCCGAGGCGATCAAGATCGAGACGGCTGACCATCGGATCTTCGACGCCAAAATTGTCGGCTCAGATCCACCTAGCGATCTGGCAGTGCTGAAGATCGGTGCCGATAAGTTACCCGTCCTTTCGCTCGCCGACTCGGACAAGGCGCGGGTGGGCGATGTCGTTCTCGCCGTCGGCAACCCGCTCGGCATCGGGCAGACCGTCACCGCGGGAATCGTTAGCGCCAAAGGTCGCTCAACCGGGTTGAGCGACGGCAGCTTCGAAGACTTTCTCCAAACCGACGCGCCGATTAATCAGGGCAACTCCGGCGGCGCGCTGGTTAACGCGACCGGCCAACTCATTGGCATCAACTCGCAGATTCTCTCGCCTACTGGCAGCAACATCGGCATCGGCTTCGCCATCCCGTCCAACATGGTGAGCAATGTCATGGACCAGTTGATCAAGAGCGGCAAGGTACAGCGCGGCGCGCTTGGAATTGGGATCCAGCCGGTGACGCCCGAAATCGCCTCGAGCCTTAAGCTTTCGGATGCTCGCGGGGTTATTGTCAACATGGTCACGCCGAACAGCGCGGCAGCGCAAGCCGGAATCCGTCAAGGCGACGTGATTACATCCTTCAACGGTGAACCTGTCGTAGACGGTAACAGCCTGCGCAACCGGGTGGCACGCACGCAGCCGGGCACTGAAGTAAAAATCACAGTCATTCGTGACGGCAATGAACAGCAACTGAGCGCGAAGCTGGGCGAATATCAGCCGAGAAATCGTAGTCCCAGAGAATAATCGACAAAGGGAAACGAATCGACAAACGCATTATGCCGGGCATGGTTAAGTGGAGCCCTCGTCCTGGGAGAAATCGGTTGGCTCCTTTGGCTGGAGCGCCGCCGGCCGTTGCGGCGGGGGTCGAAGCCAAATTGCGGCGCAATGCGCGCAATCTTGGAGTCGCGGCCGCAAGCGCGGTTGCGCTCCAGCTCACCGAGCGGCCCGTAATCGCGCTCCTTGCCATGCGCGCCGGCCGGCATCGATGGGGAGTTCTCCGCCGCTTTCCGCTGCGGTCTGGCTCGAGGTTCCTCTTGCGGTTCTCCTGCTGGATTACACGCTGTACCTGTGGCACGTTCTCATGCATCGCCTGACCTGGTTATGGCGCTTTCATCTCCCTCACCATGTCGACTTGGATCTTGACGCCTCGACCGCGCTGCGCTTTCATTTCAGCGAGCTTGTGGTTTCAGTTGTCTGGCGCGCGGGGCAAGTCACGCTGATCGGCGTTTCGCCCTTATCTTTATCAGTATGGCAGACCCTGCTTATGCTTCGATCCGCGTTATCGCAGTCGCTCCGTTTCGATAGAGATCCGCACGTTGGAATGATGAAACAGCCGGCACTATTGAGCTCACGGACTTTTTTGTGATCGCGCGCCTACCCAAAGCCAGATTTTACGATTTTACTTCGCTACATCCCACTCGTAAGCTGGTCCGAATAGTGAAATTGGTAAGCGGCAATCCCATAACCGTAATCGAGACGCGCCTGCACTTTTGGCGTTCGAAGGCCCTCTTTACGTCGATGGCCCTATCTGACGCGTTGAATTGACGAGTCCCCGCTGGCGCAAAGAAAAACGATGACCTGAACTCAAACCGATGGACCGTGATTCCCGGCAAGTTCATGGTTGAAGCGGCGGAATCCGTCCTGCCGCAGGGAATCCGGCAGCAGGTGCCGGAGACGGTTGAGAGTGCGGCGGCGCGCTCGGTGCACATGGGGTACGGCTCGACTCCCGGCGCGCTCTATGCCGCGCTGCGACCGATAACGGGAAATTCGCTGCTTGAAGGGGCGGCGCTCGGCCTCGGCGTCTGGGCTGCAGGATATTTGGGCTGGTTGCCTGCGCTCGGTATCACGCCGCCCGTTACCGAGCAACGTGCCGAACAGATAACTGCTTCGCTGCTACAGCCTGCGCTCTACGGTATTGTCACCGTCGCCGCCTACCGCAGGTTGCGAGATTTGACGCGGTAAGGATAGCCCCTCGCGTCGTTGTTGAAAGGCCGATGCGCGATATTCATTTCGCATCTCATGCGCAGCGATGATGAAATTAAATGTTTTCCAGGAGGGTCTTGAGCTGAGAGGTGTCCACGGGCTTTCTGAGAAAATGATGGAAATCGACTCCCACATCGTTGCGCCGGGCAATTTCTTCTTCATATCCCGTAAGCGCGATAAACTTCGCTCTTTCCAGTTGCTTGAGCTGTTTGAGCTGGCTTAATAGCTCGTAGCCCGTTATGTCCGGCAGCCCGATATCCAGTATCACGACATCGGCTGAGAAGTTATGCGCTATTTCCAACGCCGCCCGGCCATTGAACGCAGTGCGAACTTCATGGCCCGCCATTTCCAGCAAGGTACCCGTGGACTTGCAGGCCACCTGGTGATCGTCAACCAGAAGGATTTTAAGATTGGCTGCGTCTTTCATAGTGACCTCCCTGGAGGTTGATGCACTGTGCAACCAGCTTCACCAGAATAAACATCTCGGGTTGAGTCCGGCAGAACGAATTAAAATTTAATTACGTGGCCTTCTTGCATGAATACCTGGGTCGACAAGACCCCGAGCTTATCAAGCGAAGTGGTGATGTCAATGATAATTAATTTGTGTCCTATATTTCGGATTACAAGTCCCATTTCCAAACAGAATTACAAATTCATGCCGTCTTAAAACCAGTTGAGAACTCGAACCTCATTGATATCATAGCGCAATCGAAAAAACCTGCTGCTGGCATATTGTTTGCTCCACCAAATGACGACCAGCTTTATTCGTTCGGCTCTCCTTATTCTTATTTACTCTATCGATTTCCAAACTGACCTAAACTGCGGGAAGGCAAATACATATGGAAACCCAAACAGCAACTGCAAGTAGCAAATCAGCGCGCTCTATCGATCAAAGTCGTCGCGGTGCTCGTTCGGTTAATGTCGCTGACACTGAAAGATGGGTGTCGGTCCTTCTGGGTGGTGGGCTAATGGCTTTGGGATTAAAGCGCGGATCTCGCGACGGGCTCGTGCTCTCTGTTGGAGGCGGCGCGCTTCTTTACCGTGGTGTGACCGGCCATAGTTTTCTCTATAGAGCTCTGGGTATCGATACATCGGCGGCGCGGCCGCGGCCTGGCGTCAGCGTGCCGCATGGACGAGGCATCAAAGTCGAAAAATCCCTGCTCATTAACAAGTCGCCGGAAGAGTTATTCCGGTATTGGCGCGACTTCGAAAACCTACCGCGGTTTATGAGCCAACTTATTGCCGTGCAAAGCGCCGGCGAAAAGCGTTCGCACTGGGTGATACGATCCATCGCAGGCGCGGAGCTCTCGTGGGACGCCGAGATCATTAACGAGGTGCCGAACGAGCTTATCGCCTGGCGTACGGAAGAAGGCGCTGATATCGATCATGCGGGCTCGGTGCGTTTCGAACCGAGCAGTCACGGTACAAAGGTGAAAGTAACCTTAGAATACCGGCCGCCGGCAGGAAAAATCGGCGTCGGTGTGGCTAAACTCCTCGGTCAAGAACCGGAACAGGTCGTTGAACAGGATCTACGGCGCTTTAAGCAATTGATGGAAGCCGGTGAAATCGTATCGGTTGAAGGGCAACCCCAAGGAGGCGCGTAGGAGAAACGGCAGTGTTTCTATCTTATACGCCGCCCACCGTGTTAGCGCTTATGCCGGAAAATCTGTTAACAATAGAACAAGTGGCAAAATATTTGAAGGTGGACAAGTTCACCGTCTATCGGCTGGTAAATCAGAAAAAGCTGCCAGGATTCAAAGTCGGCAACCAGTGGCGGTTCAAACGGAAAATTATCGATTCCTGGCTCGAGCAGAACTCCAACCTGCGAACCAAAAATTCCAATCAGTAGTCAGAAGATATGTTCATGCGAGATTGCCGCGATAACCAGCTCACCTGCTGTTTATCGATCGATCGCCATCACTATGGCTTAATCGTAGCGTTTGGGCTAGGTGGATGGTCGCTTGCGTTCAAAGCATGCGTGCGCATGTCATAACGGCCCTTGAGTTCGTCGGTGACGGTGTGCTCCCAGAGCGGCACGCCGATAAAATACGCCGCGCGCCCAATCATATGCGCCGCCACCGGAGCGGTCAGGAAAACAAAGATGATGGTCATAATGGCCCGGGTAACGATGCCGAGCTCGGCAAAATGCACGGATACGGCCAGCATGACACAGGTGACACCAAAGGCCGAGCATTTAGTGGCCGCCTGCATTCGTGAAAATAAGTCCGGCAAACGGAGAATGCCGACCGCCGCCAAAAAGGCAAAGGCTGCGCCGCCCAACATCAACAATGAAGTAATGACTTCTTTCATCAAGACACTCCCTTCTCCAAGTATCTGGCGAAGGCAACAGTACCGAGAAAGGCGATCAACGCCAGGACGATGGCAACGTCCAGGAGTACCGGTGTATCGGTGATAATGGTGTACACGGCAATGATCGCCACCGAAATCGTCGATATGAGATCGAGCGCGACGACACGGTCGGGAAGGCTCGGGCCGCGCGCAAGCCGAAAGAATGCGACAAAAAGGGCGCTGCTCAACAGAGCGAGAGCAATCCCGCCGGCCAAAGACTCGAAAGTAGAAAACATCATCGCAAAACCTCCAGTACACGCCGTTCCATACCTTCTTTAATGTTGCGGCGAACCGCTTCTATATCATCGACGTAAAGGGCGTGAATGTACAGAACTTGCCTGTCGGTTGAAACGTCGAGACTTAGCGTTCCGGGCGTAAGCGTTATTAAATTAGCCAGCATGGCGATTTCCATGTCGGTGCTTGCGTCCAGAGGAATCGCGATGACGCCCGGCCGGATGCGATAGCCGGGCGTCATCACTTCGTAAGCCACGCGCAAGTTCGCTATGATCAATTCCCACAAATAAAAGCCTATAAAGCCGATGACCTGGCGCACTTTGGTAAAATATCTCGACCGGCCGGTGACACGCTGTGCCATGAGCAGTATCCCCAAGCCGACGATGAAACCGAGTAGCACGTTGTGTAAGGTGAACTCGCCGCTAATGGCCGCCCATGTCAGGGCCAGTAAAATGTTCGAGATGAACATGTTCAAGAGGTCTTTCCTAGCACGGCCCGGATGTATTCAGCCGGATTCATGAGTTGTTCGGCGGCGCGCAATGACACGACCAGAATCGCTTCCGCGGCAAATCCAAAGATAAGGGTCAAAAGCGCCAGCAAAATGATCGGCGACAGCAGCAGATAGTACGCCGCGCGCGAGCCGAGAGCTTTTGCATCGCAAGCTTCCGTTGGAAGCTGCGGTGGTGCTTTCCAAAACGCTTCGAGCCAGATTTTTGTCATCGAAAACAAGGTTAACAAGCCCACGGCTAAAGCGGTGGCGACGATGACGTACTGCTCGCTTGCTATGCCGGCCTGGGCCAGGGTCAATTTGCCAAAGAAGCCGGAAAGGGGCGGTACCCCGGCCAGAGACAACGCCGGGATGAGAAACAGGAACGACAAGCCTGGGAAGTTTTTGTAAAGACCGCCGAGTTTTTTTAGATCGTAAGTGCCGTGCACAAAGTGAGCGACGCCACTGACGAGAAAAAGATTGGTCTTCACGATGATGTGATGGAGGGTGTAAAAAATGGAGCCGGCTAGCGCCGCTTGAGTGAAGATTCCCAGACCCATGATCATATAACCGATTTGACTGATAATGTGAAAAGCAAGAATTCGGCGAAACTCATTCTGCGCTATCGCTCCCAACACTCCGGTCACCATGGTGAGTCCGGCAAGGATGAGAATAACTGTGTGCGTATAACCGATGTCCTGGACAAACAGTAAAGTGAAGACGCGAATCAGCGCGTAGACGCCGACCTTGGTGAGGAGCGCGGCAAAAATCGCCGAAACCGCCACAGGCGGGGTGTGGTAGGACGCCGGCAGCCAGAAAAACAGCGGAAAGATTCCGGCCTTAATGCCGAAAGCCACGAGAAACAGCATGGCTATGGTTGTCACCAGGTTCGCGTCATCGGGCGCTCTGAGCTTTTGTGCCAGATCCGCCATGTTCAACGTTCCCGCGACACCGTACAAAAGGCCCACCGCCGCAAGGAATAGGGCCGAAGAGATGAGATTGAGCGTCACGTATTTGATGGCGCCTTCCATCTGCGGTCGCTCCCCGCCCAGTGCAAGCAACACGAAGGATGCCATGAGCATCACCTCGAACCAGACATAGAGATTGAAAAGATCTCCGGTCAAAAATGCGCCGCACACGCCGAGCAGCAAGAAGTGCAGCAAGGCATAATAGCCGAACGACTCCCGTCCTCGATCCATGGTCACTAGAGAATAAATGGCCACGGCAAAACCCATGACGCCGGCGATGACCACCATCATCGCGCTAAACAGATCGGCGACGAAAACGATTCCGAACGGCGCAGGCCAGTTGCCCATCGCCATCACTTGAATGCCGTCGTCCCATACGGTGGCGAGCAGCCAGGCGGCGTCGGCGAGCAGGAGGAATGCGCCGGCGACGCTGATCGCGCGCCGGCCCGTCGACCAGTTCCACGCCAGCAGCGATAGGATCGCAGTCGTGAGCGGAATCAACAGCGGCAAGATGAGCTGGATTTTCACGTGTCGGTCGCTTTCATTTGATCGAGGTCGTCGGTTCCCACGGCCTGTACCGCGCGGCGGATCAAGACCAGTGCAAAGGCTTGGACGCCAAAGCCGATGACGATGGCGGTGAGAATCAGCGCCTGCGGCAGCGGATCGGCGACGCCGGCAGCGGCATCGGCGGGAAGTCCGAAAAGGATCGGTGGTTGGGCGCGCGTCAATCCGCCCATGGTGAAAATCAACAGATTGGCCGCGTGACCGAAAAGGCCCAAGCCGATGATCAGCTTTAAAACGCTTCGGCGCAGCATCATGTAAAGACCGGCGGCATAGAGGCCGCCGACGACGAATGCCAGTAAAGTCTCCAAAAACTTATTCCTCCGCCAGCGACAGGATGATGGTCAGGGTTATGCCGATAACGACGAGATAGACACCGACGTCGAAGAACAACGGCGTGCCGATTTCCAGTTGCCCCACCGGCCAAAAGCTGAGGGTTAGCCATTGTCCGGTCATGAATGGTTCTCCGAGGAACAGCGAAATCATGCCGCTGCCCATGGCGACGAGCAATCCCAAGGCGCTTAAGTTGCGTGGATCGATACCCAGCAGGCGGCGGGTTCGTTTCACGTCATAAGCGATCGCGTGCAGGGCAAAGGCGGCTGCTGCGATCAATCCGCCGACGAAACCGCCGCCCGGCTGGTTATGACCCCGGAAAAGGATAAAAATCGAAAACAGCAAAAAAAGCGGCAACAAAAAGCGCGTGGCGGTAGATAAAATGAGCGAGGTCACCGGGTCTCCGTTTTGCCGGGCCAAAACTTTAGGAGCGCATAAACGCCGACTGCGGCGATCGCCAGAACGGTAATTTCACCGAGTGTATCCAGACCGCGAAACTCCACCAGGATGACGTTAACGATGTTATGTCCATGAGCCAGCGGCACGCTATTCTCGATGTAATAGGTCGATATCTTCGGATGCAGCTCAACGCCGCTTGCTTTGAGCATGATGGCCGTGATCAGCCCGCCCGCCGTCAAAGCCACGAAGGTGTCGCGCGCGCGCGTCCAAGCGCTGGATAGAATGGCGAAACGTGGCAAATGATAAAATACCAGGACGAACAGAATAACCGTCAACGTTTCGATTGAGAACTGGGTCATGGCGAGGTCAGGAGCGCTGAACAGGACAAAGACCAGCGCAACGCTGAAGCCGACCACACCCAGAGCCGCGATGGCGGCCAGGCGCGACCTGACCCGCGTCGCCATGAAAGCGGCCAGCAGGATGAGCAGCGCCGGCGCCGCCTCATAGAAGGTAACATCGAACAGCCGGCCGAAACTCAGTGATTCTATGTCCTGGAGCAGCTTATAGCCGGACAAGACCGTCGCGGTAGCAACGACGATCAACAGATAGTAACGCAGATAACCGCTTTGCAAGACCCGTGTTTGCGCTTGAGCGGCGGCATTGAGGCCCGCCAGCGCCAGGCTGTACCCATTTCTAGGTCCGCAGTCGCGCAGCGCATCGAGCCAACTAAACAGTCGAAGCAGCCGGCTGCGAAAAATAAACAGGCCTGATCCGCTCGCCAAGGTCGCCATACTCAAGAGAAAAATTGGATTGAGCCCGTGCCAGAGCGCCAGCTCCAAAAAAACCGGTCTCCAGAGCACCGCGTGAATTGCCGGGAGCAGAGCGGATTTGTCGACCATCGATGGCCAGAGCCCTAAGACCAAACCGGTGGCGGCGAGTGTCACAGGTCCGAGCCAGAGACTGATCGGCGCTTCGTGGGGCTGTTTGGCAGAGGAGGTTGTCTCGCCGATGAATGGCTTGATACCGGCGAGAACCGCGACGGCAACGAAAATCATGCTGGTGAGGACAGATGCGAACAGCAGCACCGGCATGAGATAGTCCTCGGCAAGACTTTCGTAGAACAATTCCTTTCCGTAGAAACCAAACAATGCCGGCACCGCCGCCATCGAGAGAGCCGCCAGCAACCCCGCTGCGGCGCTCACCGGCATGGCGCTGCGAAGGCCTGCGAGGCGATTTACGTCGCGTGTGCCGGCTTCATGGTCGATTGCGCCGGCGAGCATAAACAATGCCCCTTTGTAGAGTGCGTGTCCGAACAAAAAAACCACCATGGCCTGAACGGCTCCGGCAGTGCCGACACCCAAGAGCATCATCATGATTCCGAGTGCGCTGACGGTTGAGTACGCCAGAATAAGTTTAAGATCGCTCTGGCGAAACGCGATCGCGGCGCCAAAAACCATGGTGACGGCGCCGACAGCGGTTACGGTACCGGTCCAAAGCGCGGTTTCCGCCAGCGCGGGAGTCATCCGCGCCAGCAGGTAAACACCTGCTTTGACCATGGTCGCGGAGTGCAGGTACGCGCTCACCGGCGTGGGCGCCTCCATGGCGCTGGGAAGCCAGAAGTGAAAAGGAAATTGTGCCGATTTGGTAAACGCGCCGGCGAGGACCAGCAGAACGATCGGAATGTAGAGGGAGTGCGTGCGAATAGCGTCGCCTTGGCGTACCAACTCGGAAATCTCCCAACTCCCGACTGCCTGGTTGAGCAACAGGAAACCACCCAATAAAGCCATACCGCCTAAAGCGGTGACCAGCAGGGCCTGCAATGCCGCTGCGCGTGATGATTCTTTTTCGTGTTCGAAGCCGATGAGAAGAAACGAGCTGACGCTGGTCAATTCCCAAAACAAGAATAGACCCATGGTGTTGTCCGCCAAGACCACGCCCAGCATGGACGCCATGAAGAAGAGGATAAAACCGTAGAACCGGCCGAGGTGAGAATGGTCCTTGAGATAACCGCCGGTGTAAATCAGCACCAGCGCGCCGATGCCGGTAATGAGAAATGCAAAAAGAAGACTCAAGCCGTCGAGATAGAAAGACAGGTTGATGCCAAGGCTCGGAACCCAAGGGTAAGAAACGCGCACGACGTCCCCTGCGGCGACGGCGCCAATATAGCTCAAGAAGTAGGCGAACAAGGCCAAAGGAAAAATCGCGAGCAGCCACCCGGTCGCGCCGCGCGCTATCCGATATATCCAAGGTGCAATCAGCGCAAGTACAAAGCCGGACAGCACCGCCGAAACCAGTCCCATGATTCTACTCCTCGCGTGAACAAAACTCTTTCGACTTTAGCCAAAGCAAAGAGGCGAGTCTACCAGGCTACTGAAAAAGCCTCAAAAAATTCCTTTCTTGGGTACTATCTTAAGTATACTCTGCGACGCACACAGCACGCTCCCGCAGAACGCTCGTATCTACAGCAAGCCTATTGTCACAAGGAGAGCAGAACTGAAAGTTGGTACTGAGAATTAAAGTTGGCTTGGGTCGAACCAAGCTTCACAGTCATCGTTCCATTCTCCATCTCT
>WHTF01000028.1:0-20181 GCA_009379725.1 Deltaproteobacteria bacterium | reverse complement strand
TGCATATAGCTTTCGCTGAGACCCTAGTTATACTTACATCAAACCAACATGAGAGGAGAGACGATGACCTTGGTAAACGTATATTTATCTGAACTGCTCCAAGTGCAGGAGCCTCCGTGCTTGTCGCTCTATCAGCCGACGCACCGGCACTACCCCGAAAATCAAAAAGATCCGATCCGCTTCCGTAACTTAGTGAAAGGGCTTGAACAATCGCTTGGCCAGAAATATCCCTCACGTGAAATTCAGTCGCTGCTGCAGCCGTTCCAAAGTTTGACAGAGGATGGGGAATTCTGGAACCGCGCACTTGACGGATTGGCGGTACTCAGCGCTGCTGGCATCTACCGAGTGTATCGGCTTCAGCGCCCGGTGCCCGAGCTTTTTGTCGTCGCCGACAGCTTTCATGTCAAGCCGCTGCTGCGCATTTTCCAGTCCGCCGACCGGTACCAAGTGCTTGCTTTGAATCGACAAGAGGTCAAATTATTGGAGGGAAACCGTGATGCGCTAGACGCCATCGAGCTGGCGCCAAACGTGCCGCAAACTATTACGCAAGCATTGGGCGAGGAATTAACTGAGCCGCATCAAACCGTGGCCTCGTACGGTATGGGTGCCGGCGGGCCGGCGATGCGCCATGGGCACGGTTCCAAGAAAGATGAAATTGACATCGACACAGAACGATTCTTCCGGGCTGTCGACAGAGCGGTCCTGGAGCATCACTCGCGGCCGTCGGGTCTCCCCTTGATTTTAGCTGCTCTGCCGGAACACCACTCGCTATTTCGCCAAGTGAGCCACAACCCGTTCTTAATGGAAAAGGGAATTGAAATAAATCCTGATGCATTGCCGAATGATGCACTCCGGGAGCGTGCGTGGAACCTTGTTGAGCCCAACTATCTTGAAAGGCTGGCCGCGCTGGTAGAGGAATTTGGCGCGGCAAGATCAAAAGCACTTGGCGCCGAAGAACTGGATCAGGTCGTTGCTGCAGCCATAGCTGGCCGCGTTTCTACGCTGCTGATCGAATCCGAACGCCAGGTCGCGGGCCGAATCAATGCTGCCGGCGGAATCGAGCTGGACACCCTGGACCATCCGGAAGTCGACGACTTGCTCGACGATGTGGCAGAATTGGTGCTGAGAAAGGGCGGCCAGATCGTCGTCGTCCCCAAGGAGCGGATGCCGACACAAACAGGGCTAGCCGCGATTTTTCGATTTTGATTCGCTAGGGTGTAACGCGGCGACAAACCATTCTCTGCTGCCGCCAACCATTGCTTTATCGCACGTGAGAATTAAGCGAGTCGGTAAGTCTATTTGCATAGGAGGATGAGCAATGACAACGCGTTGCTTCAAAAAACGTTTTGAATTCCAGATTGCTTGTACTAGTGGCACTACTTGCGGTTGGCTGCGCGCAGAGTGTTGCGCTGCGAAATGAACCGGATGTTCCGGCTGCTGTCGGCGAGGCTAAAATTATTTGGGACCAAAACCGGAACGCGGTCGTAGATCTGGACATCCAGCACTTGGCTCCTTCGGAGAATCTACAACCGCCGAAGAAAGTCTATGTAGTCTGGTCACAGGCACCGGACGGCAAGAATATCAATCTGGGGCAACTCACCGTAGGGTCCGACAGACGAGGAATATTGAAAAGCCCCACTCCTATGAGGGTGTTTCGGTTCATCGTAACGGCCGAGGATGTTCCAACCGAGCCTTCCGCCGTTCCTCTCGTGCTCGCTTATGCACCTTTCTTTGTCCGGAAGATTGCGCGCCGGTTAATTTGTCATTAACAAGAACCGTCACAAACGCAGATCGCCAGATCGCCGGATGCCCCGAAGATGACAAAGGAGCGAATCATTTGGCTTCCGTCTTCTTGATCAGCCGCGCCAGGTTCACGCCGCTGGAAATCACGCCGATATGACTGAAGGCCTGCGGGTAATTACCGAGAAACGAACCGCTGCCGGGGTCGATTTCCTCGGGCAGCAGGCCCAGATCTCCGGCGCGCGCGCAGAGAGAATCGTAGAGTTCCCGTGCGGCTTCCAGGCGGCCTTGGTGCGCCAGATTGTCTACCAGCCAGAAGCTGCACAGCATAAATGCTCCTTCGTGTCCGGCAATGCCGTCGGGTGATTCTTCCGGAAGATAGCGATAAAGCAGACCGTTGCCGGCGCCCAACCGGTCCTGAATCGCTGTTGTGGTCGCAATCATTCGCGGATCGTCGGCAGCGATGACCCTGCGCAGCGGCAAGGAGAGAACGCTGGCGTCCAAGCCGCCGCCGCCGAGATGCTCGGTGAGCGCCTCAAGCTTCGGATCCCAGGCTTTTTGCAAAATAGCTTGCTTGATTTGTTGCGCCGCCTTGCGCCAGGCGTTGTAGTTACCCGGCAAGTTAAATTTTTCGGCAAGGCGCGCGCCCCGATCGAGCGCCACCTGGCAGAGCGCTGCTGAATAGGTGAACGGGCGGCCCGATGTTCTCACCTCCCAGATGCCGTGATCGGGCGTATCCCATTCTCTCGAGGCTGCCTCTATAAGATGCTGCAACCGCGTCCACAGTCTTTCGTCTATGACATTTCCGTGTGCCGCCCATTGGTAAGCACAGTCGAGGATTTCGCCATAGACGTCGTGCTGTAATTGATCCGCGGCGGCGTTGCCCCACCTCACCGGAGCAGAGCGGCGGTAACCCTCTAGTTCGGGATCGCTACGCTCCGCTGGCGGTTGCCTGCCGTCGAGATCGTAAAGCACTCGCGGCCGCTGCTCTTTCTCCACCGCATCGAGAACCCATCCTAAAAAACCATCGGCTTCACGAACCAGGCCGATGCGGCGCAGAGCATAAACCGAGAAGGCGGCGTCACGCACCCAGGTATACCGGTAGTCCCAGTTGCGCGTGCCGCCGATCGCTTCGGGCAAGGAAGAGGTGGGCGCCGCTACCATGGCGCCGTTCTCGAAATAGTCCAGCAGTTTGAGCGTGATCGCCGAACGGCGGACGGCGGTCTGCTGCGGACCTTTATACTGTACGTGTTCCATCCAGCGGCGCCACGATTCGAGTGTGCTTTCCAGCAGTGTCTCTGGGACGATAGGTCGGTAACGTTGGCCGGCGCCTTCCCAACGTAGTAGGAAATGAGCTCGATCATCGGCCTTCAATTCAACAATAGCGCTTAGGCTCTCTAGTGGCGATGAAGAAAAGAGGCTCAATTCAAGCTCGGGCGCCGCGGCGCAGTGGATTCGTAGCCCGCCACTGCCGGGCTCGGCGGAGGCGCCGCCGCGCGGCGCGATCTTGACGCGCAAACGCACGTTGCCGTGAACAACCGTTATCAGGCGCAGTAACTCGCCGCGGCCGGCCTGGGTATTTTCCGTCAGGTCGGCCCCGGAGCGCAGAACAAGGCTATCGGTGAGCCGCACCAACCCGGTGGCGCAGCGCATCTCAGTCACGAGCACCGCGCTGTCCGGCTCGTAGAATTGCCGCGCTTCTATCAATTCCTCCGGAGCCACCGTGAAAGCGCCGCCGCGCTTTGCATCGAGAATACGGCAGAACAGTGGCGCGGAATCGAATCGGGGTACACACATCCAGGAAATCGCCCCGTCGCGGCCGACCAGCGCCGCGGTCGTGCCATCACCGATCAAACCGTGATCTTCGATCGGCAGATAGCCGTCAACGGTGCGGATCGGTGTGAACTCTGACATGGCATTCCTCCCGGTTGTCGTTGTAATTCTTCTCCGCGCGCAAACGCGACTTAAAGATTAATGCAACTTTTTTCACCCGAATTGAAAAAGCATGAATAATGCGGGCTAGGGCGCTATAGGCGCAACCGATTCAATTACGCGCAAGCGGAGAACCTTGCGGTGGAGTTTTTCGAGAACGCTACTTAATACAGAGCGAAAGAATTCGCCGCGATTATTGCCGCGAAAAACTCAATCAAAAGAAGTGAAGGCTTGGCGGGGAACGTGCTAGGTTGGCTGATAAGACAGGCCAGACTCGCAGGTTTTGTTTGAGAGCGAAGCCGAGCACGAAAAACAAAACGGTGAAGTTGGGCTTAGCCGGGGCGCTATGCAGCGCGGCAGGCAATCCGATGTCGGGTCTCGGCTTTATCGATCCTGGGAGTTTAGTCAGTGTTGTCGTGAAGACTTGCAGAGCGGAATGGTCCAGCACATCGTTCATCCATTGGTGCACAAACAATGCGCCGACGGCGACCAGAAGCAGGGATGCAATTCCGCGCCTAAATGTGCCCGCGGGTTTGAATGTCGGCTTTAACCGCATAGGAGAATCATCGCAAAAAAAACTCTGAAAGCAACCCATGTGTAAGGAGTTCAATCAGGAACGGCTTCATAAGGTCAGTGTTGCAGTGAGATGATATCAATATCTCGCTCGGGGACGGTTGAGATCCGTCGCCTTCAGTCGAATGACAGTTGGATCATTTACCGAATTTAAGAGACCACACTAGACATTGTGTGAGAGGGACACAGATCGCTGTCCTAAAATTAAAACAACAGCAGGTGCGCGGCGCGAAATATTCCCAGCTCTGCAAGGATGGTCTGAATGTTACACAGGCTAATGCTGGCATGATCTCTGCGTAACAATTTCTCAAGTGAGAGAAACTGACCGCGGCAAAAAGAACAAGATATCGCTGAATCCGGAAAGTAGGAAAGAAAGGAGGTGATTCGGATGGCGGACCAGAACTGCGCGCATTCCGGCTGTGAATGCGAAGTAGAGCAGGGAAAAGGGGTTTCGAAAGACGGCGAACTCTTCTGCAGCGATCATTGCGCAAATGCCGGCGCTTCCGGTTCGGGAAACTGCGGCTGTGGGCATGCCGATTGCCGCTAGTGCTTAATTGCGTAAGTTAACGATAGTGTTTCTGAGTTGAGATCCTTTAACTTCTCTCTTGCGCCAGACAAAAGGTTTGGCAGTGGGTCCATAGACTGCGACAAAGGCCTCGATGGCATGACGCAATTCTTCGACGTTGCGAAAGCTTCCACCTTTGAGAGCCTTGCGCGAAAGAATACCAAACCAAATTTCAACTTGGTTGAGCCAACTAGCCGAAGTCGGAGTGAAATGGAAGAAAACATTGGGGTGTGCAGACAACCAGGGATCATTCCTTTTGTGGATACAGTAATTGTCCAGGATCACGTGAATTTCTTGGTCCTCGGGCATCTCGGCCATCACTTGATCCATGAAGGCCAGGAACTCCAGCCGGCGCTTTTGCCGGGTGATTTGAGTGTGGATTGCACCGGTGGCGACTTCCAAGGCGGCAAAAAGATTCAATGTGCCGTGGCGTTTGTAGGTGCTCTTGAAACCGCGCACGATTTTGCCACTGTCAGTTTCCACGTAACCGGTGCCACGCTCCAACGCCTGAATGCTGGGTTTCTCATCCACCGATATGACCAGCGCCTTTTCGGGTGGATTCAAATAAAGCCCGACGATGTCGGCAGCTTTCACCGAGAATTCCGGATCGGTACTCACGCACCAACTGCGTTGCCGGCTCAAGCAGACGCCTTCCTTGCGCAGAACACGCCAGACGGCATGTACCGATGTTTTCAGATGCCGGGCGATGGCTGGGCCGTCCCATACGGCTTGTCCCTTTGGCGGCAGTTGCTCCAATACGGCCAATACCTTCTTGCGAAAGTCCGCGTCGTAGCGCGGCGGCTTGCCCGAACGCGCACGGTCGGTCAAACCCGCCAACCCTTCTCTTTCGAAACGCCGCCGCCAATCAATGACGGTATTTGGACGTACCTTCAAGCTCCGGGCAATTTCGCTCACCGAGTTTCCTTGCAAACATTGAACGATAATTCTTGCTCGCTCCACCAAACGCGCCTCCTGTGTCCGGCTCCGCGCCCACTCCTCCAGGACCTTTCGGTCCTGATCCGAACAACTCAGTGTCTGTGCTTGCTTGGGCATTAACGACCTCCTTGCCCAAGACTTTACTCCTATCTATTAATTATGCAATTAAGCACTAGATCCCGGGTTCTTTTGGAGGAAGCGGCGGACTCGCAATATTCCTGGAGATCTCCTCGACGTCCCAGAGTTTAGAATCATTACTCGAAGGATTTCGCGTTCATGAGGCCTGTCTTCAAATCAGCGTGCAACAACTTGTGAAACAGATGTTCCCCCGCTTCGCGGCGGACCGATAACCGGCCGGTTGAATACGAGCGCGACTCCAGGCCGCGTTGCACCGATTCGCAGATCGCGACGTCTTCGTTCTGAATCTGCTCGCTGACGGCGATGCTTGCAAGATGTTTCTGCCGGCTTTGTTCCGAGACTTCCGTGAAGTAGTAGTCGAAGATGACTTCGGTTTTATTGACGCCGCGCGGCACGACTAAGTTCGTGTCCATGACCCCTTCATACCAGTTGATCATAAAATTGGGGTATATCCAGTAGTAAAGGGCGCGGTTACCCTGGCGGAATTCTGCGGTCCGGGTATCGGCTTTATTGCTCAGGATCGGGCTCGATTGGAGGCAGAATCGATCGCCGGTCTCAATGGCGTACTCGCTGTTGCTGAGAACGCCGCTAAGCCCGCCGTGAATATGTGGAACGTGATAACCGCCATCGAGATAGTTATCGATAAAGACCTTCCAGTTACAATCGAGCATGTAAGAACGGCGTTCAAACCAACAGAGTTGTTCAAGGTTCAATCGTCCGAATCGCTCAAGAAGATCACTGCCGAGAAACTCCTCAAGCGAATGGCCGCCAGCGTCCGGCTTAACAAATATCCAGCCTTGCAGTTGTGCGGTTTGAATCGGCGCCAAGCCATTGGCGGAGCGGTCAAAGTTCGAGACGCCGGCGAAATCCGGCGTGCCGATGAGCGCGCCTTCGAGATTATATGTCCAGCCATGATAGGGGCAGCGCAGTTGCTCGGCCCGCCCTTCCTCTTGAGTCAAAACGGCGGCAGCGTGATGCCGGCAAACATTAAAGAACCCGCGTAGTGCGCCGTCATTTCCGCGCACAACAACGATGGGCTCGCCGCCTATGGCGCTTGTGACGTATTGTCCCGGCTCGCGAACTTGGCCCGCGCGGCCGGCCATGTGCCAGGAATTTGCAAAAACCGTCCGTTGTTCCAATTCAAGAATGCGCAGGTCCGTGTACCAGGAGGACGGCGGGGTAGAGGCTTCGCTTAGAGGCGCGTCGGGGTTGTAGTCTTCGATAATCTGTTTGAGAGAAGTCACCACGGTCAGCAGTGTCGTATATCAACTTCCATCTGATGCCAGTTCTCCCCTGATACCCTGCGAGGAAAAGAAACCCGGATTTGTCATCCTCGGTCCTCCGGCTCAAAAGGTAGTCGCGGAGCTTTCTTTCGCTGATGACCGAGTCCGCAGGCAGCTTCATCTATAGCATCGATGCTTCTTCAGTCCGTCAGATCCAGCAATACCCCGTCCGGATCCGCCAGCGGGTGTTTACAGAGTCCGCAGCCTTCGAGATTTTTCTGTCTGGTCTCACCGTCGCGGCCGATGGTGATTCTTCGAGCTGCCGACGCAGGGGCTGACGTGGCCAGCGCTTCAATATCTTTTTTCGTTTGTTCAAGGTTGTCGACCTTGAAGCCGAAGTGATCCAGGCCGGCCATCAGTCCGCGATGCGTCACCATGTTCCAGGGGCGTAACGCGATCGTCACTTTGCCGTCGGTCACATAATAGCTGCCGTCACCTGACAGGCCTTCGATCGGCTTTAAGTCGAAAACTTTCTGGTAATACTCGGCCAGATGCGCCGGGCGAGAGCTGCGAATTGCGATGTGATTGATCCAACGCGGCTGCTCCCAGCCATCTTGGAGATAGCCTTCCCGAACGTTGGCCATGTTTTTCTGCGACAGATCGAACTGGTTACCGTCCGGATCATGAGATCTTAGGCCGGCAAAAGGAACATGCCCTTGGCTCTGGGCGACGAAAACGTCAGGATAATGCTGTTCGAGCCGGCCCCGCACCTTTTGCACGTCTTCGACTTCAAAGCCAAAGTGATCGAGCCCGGCGCTGAATCCGGGCTGGCGCTGCAGCAAAGCCAGGCCAATTACGCCGTCGCTCAAATGGCCGCGTTCTTGATCATAATTGCCATTCTGGTCAGTCATCCCGGCGGTAATCTTCTTCATGCCGAAGACAGTCTTGTAGAAGTTCGCCATGCGGAAGTGATCATCCGTATGGATGGCGATGTGTCGGATTTTGGTAGACATAATTGATGCCTCCTTGTTTGCCGGATTCTTTTCAAAGTTCGTTCATTCTGTCAACAGTATGAACATAGATGCAAGCTGAGTTTCGAGTTGACCCTCTCAAAACCGAACAGGCAAGTTGAAACATAATATGAACTTGACTTCCGGCGCCCAAGCGGGTTAGTTGCGGGAACAACCCCTATGACCATTCGTTCCTTCGATTTGTTGCAGCCCCGCTCTCTAGCCGAGGCCATCACGCTTCTTGTCCAGCATGGCGAGGACGCTCGGGCCATCGGCGGGGGCACCACGCTGATCATTTTGATGAAGCAGCGGGCGCTGCAGTATCGCTATCTTGTCGATTTGCAGTCGATCCCCGGCTTGAACCAAATTTCCAAAGAGCCCGAAGGAGTGCGCATCGGCGCGCTGGCGACCCATCGCAGTGTCGAACTCTCGCCAGTGATTCGAGAAGCCTTGCCGGTTGTTGCGGAGGCTTTCAGTAGGGTCGGCAATGTCCGGGTCAGGCAAACCGCATCGGTAGGCGGCAATCTTGCACACGCGGATTACCGGCTCGATCCGCCGCCGGCGTTACTGATTCTCGGCGCTGAGATCAGCGCCATGGGGCCCAACGGTGCGCGAAAGATACCTCTGAAGGATTTTTTTCGCGGTATGTATGAAACGGCGCTGGAGCCAGGCGAACTGCTCGTCGATGTGAAGATTCCTTCTATGCCGGCGAAGAGTAAAGCGGTTTATTTGCGCTACAGCGCGATGTCGGCCAACGACTGGCCATGCTTGGGTGTTGCGGCGATGGTGACCCGGGAGAATGGCCGCTGTAAAGAGCTTAGACTTGCGCTCGGTGGAGTGGCCGCGACGCCGGTGCTCGTGAACGGATTAACATTCGTAAAAGACCAACTTCTCGATGAAGACGTAATGCAACAAATATTGGCAGTTGTCGATGAGCAAATCTCGCCGTTCTCGGATTTGCGCGGCTCGGAATGGTACAAGCGGCAAATGACGCAGGTTTTTATAAGGCGGGCCATCGCCCAGTTGGACAGCCAGCTGATTGAAGGATGATTTAATGGCGAATCTCGCAATCGTAGGTCAATCCGTTTACCGTACCGACGCCAACCCCAAAGTAACCGGACGGGCGCTGCATGTCGGTAACATTGAGATGCCGGGCATGCTCCACGTCGCCGTCTTGCGCAGTCCGTATCCGCATGCGCGGATCCGGCATATCGATAAATCGAGGGCCGAGGCGCTGGCGGGTGTGGCGGTCGTGCTGACCGGCGCGGAGATCGCGAAAATGCCGGCTGTGGATGCGCACTTCGGTCCGGCGTTTCGTGACCAGCCGATCCTAGCGGTTGAAAAGGTATGCTACGCCGGCGATCCCGTGGTGGCGGTGGCGGCTGTCGATAAGCGCCTTGCGGAAGACGCGCTGCAGCTTGTTGAAGTTGATTACGAGCCGCTGCCGGCGGTTTTCGACGTGCTCGAGGCCGTGACGCCGGAATCGGCGCTTGTGCACGAGCAACACAGACCGGCCAAAGCTTTCGCCGATCTCGCTCACGTGCAGGCCGGCCGGCAATCCAATATTTGCTACCACTTCAAACTTCGCACCGGCGACGTTGAAAGAGCTTTTGCGGAAGCCGACAGGGTTTTCGAGGATACATTTAGCTCGCCGGCGGCGCAGCATGTGCCGATGGAGCCGCACGTGACGTTGGTATATCTCGATGAGCACGAGCGCCTCAACGTCTGGACCGCCAGTCAGTCGCCGTCCTATGTGCGTACGGAGCTTTCCGCCACCTTTGGCATTCCTATGAATCGCATTCGCGTGCGCGTGCCGTATCTCGGCGGCGGCTATGGCGCCAAGCTCTATGCTAAGTTGGAACCGTTGGTGACCATTCTCGCGCTGATCACAAAAAAGCCGGTTCGTTATGCTCTGACGCGTGAAGAAGAGTTTTTGACGATCACCAAACACAAGGTGGTTACCCGCATCCAAACCGCGATCAAGGATGGCACCGTCACCGCGCGCAAGTGCGAAGTCTACTGGGATACCGGAGCTTACGCGGAAATCGGGCCGCGCATCGGCCACAAATCAGGCTACACTTCGGCCGGACCTTATCGTATCCCCAACGTTTGCATTGATTCTTACTGCGTTTATACGAATCGTGTGCCGGCGGGCGCGTTTCGCGGCTTTGGCGTGCCGCAAGTCATCTGGGCATACGACTCACAGACCGACATGATCGCGCGGGCCATAGGCGCGGACCCCGTGGAGTTTCGTTTGAAGCCTGCTCTGGATGAGGGCGAGCCATTCGCGACGGGAACGATCGTGCGGTCATTTGGCATCAAAGAAGCTATCCGCGAGGCGGCGCAAGCCATTGAGTGGTCAAAACCCAGAGCAGCTCCAAGCGGCACGAAGTCACGCGGTAAAGGCATTGCTGCCGGTGTCAAGGCGGTGCTCACGCCATCCATTTCAGGCGCCATCGTGATTCTAAATGCCGACGGCACTGCGAACGTGCTCAGCAGTACAGTGGAGATGGGCCAGGGTTCGGAGACGACGATGGGGCAGATCGTCGCCGAGGAATTGGGTATTTCATTGGAGCAGGTCCATATCGTTCAGCCGGATACGGACGCTACTCCCTACGACACGATTACGGCTGGAAGCCGTTCGACCTACCATATGGGCAATGCCGCGCGCAGCGCCGCGGCGAAAATCAAAGCAGAGTTGTGCGAAGTCGTGGCCGCAAGGCTGGAGGTCGCTGCTGATGATCTGGTCGCCGGAAAAGGGCGTATCTTTGTGCGCGGTATGGAAGAGCGCGGCATGACGGTCGGCGAAATTTTTCTGGCTAAATTCGGCAGCCTCGGGACGACACTGGCCGCGGAAGCCGTTTGCCAACCGGCGGCGAGTCACATGGATCCGGAAACCGGCCAGTCGGAGAAGTGCACGGAATATTGGTTTCCTTCGGCGACCGCGGCCGAAGTCGAGGTTGACACCGAAACCGGGCAGGTCAAAGTTTTGCAGCTTGTCAGCGTGGGCGATACCGGGACGTCGATCAATCCGCGACACTGCGAGCAGCAGCTTCTTGGCGCCGCGCTGACCCATCTTGGTTTGACGCTCTTCGAGGAGATGGTTTTTGACGAGGGCCAGCTCGTCAATGGCTCGCTGCTCGACTACCAGATCGCTTCTTTCAAGGATATGCCGGAATCCGTGCGGCCCATTGTTGTCCAGGTGCCGCACGAGGACGGACCTTTCGGTGCAAAAGGAGCGGGGGAGACCGGCGCGCTCACCGTAGCGCCGGCAATCGCCAACGCGATCGAGGACGCCGTCGGCGTGCGCATTTGCGATTTACCGATTACCGCCGAAAAAATACTGCGCGCGTTAACCGATAAAGAGGGCACGGCGGTTTCAATAGGATCGACAACCTCATGAAGCGCGAGATCACTCTGAGAGTCAACAACAAGGATGAGGTTATTGTGATCGATGACGCCGATACGCTGTTGGAAGTATTGCGCGATCGTCTGAAGTTATGGAGCGTGCGCGAGAGCTGCGGCGTCGGCGCTTGCGGCAGCTGTACCGTGTTGCTCGACGGCCGCCCGGCCAGCTCTTGTTTCTTGCTTGCCGCACGTACGACAGGCCATGATATCGTAACTCTGGAAGGGCTAGGCGATGGCGCAGAGCTTCATTACATTCAGGAGGCTTTCGTAAGTCAGCGCGCTTTGCAATGTGCGTACTGTACGCCCGGTTTCATTCTGTCGGTAAAGGCGCTTCTTGATGAGACTCCCGAACCCTCGGACGAAGAAATCCGCGAATATCTAGCGGGTAACCTTTGCCGCTGCGCCGGTTATGCCGATATCCTGCGCGCCGTCCGCGTGGCGCAAGATAAGAAGAAAAGTCTTGCCTTCAAAGAGTAATCCGCGATCAAGATCTTTTCCGTTGATGTTTCAAGACGCCGGTCGACAAGCAACTGTTTTTTCTATGGCAGCCGAACATGGGGGGCGGGGATGAGTAAGGCTGTTGAATGCTGTGTGTGGGCGGGTTGAACCACGCCGGCATTTAGTGAGGCACGTCCGACAACGCGCGGTTGTCGCGTCTAAGATACATTCTCACCCAAATGTCATATAAATTGTCCGGTCGAAAAACGTCTATTTCTCGCTTGCCTTGCGCGGTTTCAACGACGATGCAGACCGATAGGTCTCGCCAAGAAACGCCCAACAATCGATAATTTCTCTGATAGACCAATGAGCCGATGGTTCTGAGCAACTGCGATAAGCTGTGGCCATCGGCGCAACCACTCATCTGACCCCGGTTGAATCTCGCGCGGCTCTCCATGTGCACCAGTTCTTGGAGAGAATAATCCAGGCGCCGGGAGGGCCGCACGGCAGCCGCAGCGTAGCCATCGCGTGACTTGACTCCCCACCATTTCTCCAGAGGACCGCCGCCAAAGATGAGAGAGGAGCGTCTTGGCTGGGCCGGGTTATCGTCATGGCTCCAAATCGAATACCCGTCCGCGGTACATTGAAGATTGAAAGTCTCGATTCTCTGTTGTTGAAGCTGTTGCCCAATGGTACGCAAATGGCCGCTATGGTCCTCGGGGGAAAACATTCTGTTGCCGCTTTGCGAATCGTGTGGGTTAGTCTCACGACCGGGAAGGCCGTCATGGCGATCCGGCTGAAAGTTGTTTGCCAGTTTTAGCGGTGCTCGCCGGAAGTGGGATGTGGCTCGTCTGATGCCATGCAAGATGGTGTGTATGGGCAACCGATAGTTGCAATTCAAACAAAAACTTGCGATGCCGACTTCTTTGGTATTGGGAAGCGGCTTTGACACCGAGTAAGCCACAAAGTAGCTACAGTGAGGACATCTGCGTGCGCGGTATTTAACCATGTTGTGTACTACTGGGGTTTTTCTATTCTGAAGAGAGATCAATGTCAAGGAAAACACGCTTAGATTCGAAGCGGGGACCTGGCAAATGCTCTTTAGGTAATTAGTGGCGTAAATCGCGCGTTAGGTTTCTTTACATTTCATCTTTTGGCTCGGCCGAACGACTTAAACTTTTTGAACGTTTAGAACCATTTTTTATATTACTATTGCGGCGATGCCGGGAAGATCAGTGATTTGATCACCACGGGCACCGACCCCGAGGAAGGGATCAATGCGCCGATATCGATGTAATCGAAATCATTGAGCGCGATGCCGTCGATGGAGATGATGGGGTTTTGGATCTGTAGCTCTTCTTGAAAATGCAAACCGACGATGCCGCCGATATCGCCATCGTTGACGAGGGTCAGTGGGTGCCCCTTGTCTAGTACTTCTCGCAGTCCATTTTTTACGCCTGTGCAAAAAGACTTTAGCCGCGCAAACGTGGCCGAGCCGCGCCATCGAAAGGAGATGGCTACCGGCTGCCTGCCGGTGAGCAGGTCCAATCGCCGCAGCGCGCTTTGCACGGCGAGGGTGACACCGGCTGGGTCGATATCGTCGCCGTCGAAATCGACTTCAGGCGCGACTACCGGAATATTGCGCACCGGTACAACATCCTCCGGCGAAATAAATATCGTATTGCCGCTGACCTGGATCGTGTACTGCGATGCGCCGATAACCGTTGCCCGTATTCGCGCCGTTGGCTCCATGACCAGCAGTCCTATTTCCGGCATGCGGCGGTGAATCTCTTCGGCGATCAGCGGTCCCAGATCGCCGAAGCTTGTTTTTGCGCGATTATAGATAAATTCCGACACCCCGCCCGAGAACATGATGCAATCGATTTCGCCGCGATACGTCAGCGGCGGTAAACGCAGCAGCCTTTTGATTTCTTCGGAAACAGGATCGGGTTTTAGCATCGCAAACAGCTTGTCCATCATGCCGGAAACCATTACGCGCAAGTTTTCCTGAGGAATGGTTTGGCCCAACGCAACCTCGAATCCCGCCCACCCAGCGTGCTTGCGTCCCGCTTCTTCGATGCGAACTACGGCGCCGGCCTCATCAAAAGCCAGCAGGCGCGCGCCGATATCGATGGCCGAGACTTCTTGGACTTTGCCGTTGTTGCAGATCGCAAATTTACTGGTGCCGCCGCCAACATCGATGTTCAAGACGACACCGCCCGTCTTGGCGGAGTGAGCTACTGCGCCGGAGCCGTGGGCGGCCATGGTGGCTTCGAGGCCGTCACCGGCGCTGACCGCGACGAATTTCCCGGCTTCCTGCGCGAACAATTCGGCGATCGCGCGCGCATTGCGCCGCCTTACCGCGACGCCGGTCAAGATCAACGCGCCGGTGTCAACCTCTTCGCGACGAATCTCGGCTTTTTTGTATTGCTGGTTGATGAACGCTTCCAATGCTTCGACGTCAATCCTCGTCTCGTCGACGTAAGGAGTCAGCAGAATTTCCGATTCCTTCAAAACTTCGCGATGGGTCACCCGGTACCGGGTGCCTTCGAGCCGGAGCTCGAGCCGGGAAAAGACCAGGTGCGTCGTCGATGAACCGATATCGACGCCGACACTTGTGAGCCGCAGCTCTTCTTCCTCCTGCATGTGGCGGTTGGCGTTGGAAAACGAGGGCTTAGATAGGGTGCTGTCCATTAAGTAAAAGTCCTGAGTTGGTTTTGAAAAGCTTTGATTTGAGCGTGGTTGCTTAAGGTCTGGATTTTGAGTTGCGGGTTAGTTGCCCGCAACTCAAAAGCTACGTCTCAATAGGAGTTCTTGTAAAGATCGGGTTCCATGCGCGATTTGGCGCCGACACTGGTCAGCGTCTCCTCGAATTCCTTACGCAGGTACGGATCTTCTTCATTGTACGGAATCGCCGTGCCGCCGTCTTTCATGTCGATGGCGCCGTAGTCGATGGCTTTTTCGCCGGGTCTGCCGCGCTCGCGGCCGGGCGCGTTGGGACCGAACCATGCTGTCAGGCGCAGCGGCTCTTTACTGGCGCCGAAATGGGCATGAAACCAGTTGCCGCTCATGGGCGCGGCGCTGACCATGCCGACGGGCTCGTAATCCTGCCGCCTGATCAATTCCGTCTTGCCGGATTCCCACGGCTTGGTGCCGAGAGTGGACGGCCAGGTGTAGGTGTAGCCTTTACCGCTGAGACAAATGAGCACCGCCGCCGAACCGTGCGCGTGGGCTTTGGAGTAGCGCCCGGTTTCGTGTTGTCCGATCCAGTAGTAAAACTGTTGCCCTACCATATGCGGCTCGATGCGCCGGTAGCCGGGCGAGCGGCGATTATCGAGGGGAAGTTCGCAGGCCATCACGTCGGGAATGATGTTGGTTTGACGCATTGCCAGACCGCGCACCGGATCGGGCGTGATGTCTTCTTTATATTTGTAGTAATCGTCGCTCGGATCGAACCGGTCTTTGAATTGATAGGGGCAATTGAAAATGAAATCCTCGTTACCGAAGTTGTTCATGATGTTGGGCGCCGTGGTTCCGGCCAAAAGCAGCGCAGGACTTGACGTGGCATTAACGATACGATGATTGGCGTTCATCGGAATCGCGAACAAAGAGCCTTTCTGCCATTCGAATGTAAGTTTCTTGCCATTTCCGTCGGCCCAGACCTCGGTTGTGCCGCGGCCTTCGACGACGAGGAATTGCTCTTCATATAGATGTTTTTCGGGGTTCAACGCTCCAGCACCCGGTACTTCGACTACATAGCAACCCCAAAGGCCCTCGGTGCCGAGCAACTGAATGAACGTGCCGCTACCGCCCATGCGTTTCCAGGGCTTGCGCGGTAAATCCTGGACCCGGCGCACGCCGATGTCGCGATAAATAGGAATTTCCTGGGATTCCATAAAGTTGTCATAGGGCGTATTGGGGCGGAGAAACTTGCCGAGACCAGCCCTGGTCTTGTTATCAGTGGGTTCCTGCCATTTTGATTCGGGTGCGTGATCCATAAATCCTCCTTCTTGTTCTCTGCTTCAATGAATTTGCGACTTAGCGATGAAAACGCGCAAGTCTAGCGAATTTTTGAAGATAACTTATAGCGTGGCTAAATTGGAGTCAAACGGGAGAGCAAGACGTAAAGCGGCTCACTGCGGCTGCGGTCGCGCGCTCGGGACTTGCGTTAGAGGGTGCGAGTTCGGCTTCCAGTGGCGCAAGTTCGGCATAATCCAGAGTGCGTTTGCCGACGCTTGCACATCGAAAAAAAACCCCATATTAGTTTCCGGCTGAATTCCGTTGACGAAAGGTTACGAGATTTTCATGAATGAAGCGCACTCGTTTGCACCGCTGCTCATTGTGGTCATGCTGGCGTTCCTGGTACCACTGCTTCTCTCGTCCGTGCGCGAGCGGCTCGCGATACCGATCGTCGTCGGCGAAATAGTCGCGGGTATGATCGTCGGCGGAAGCGGATTCGGTTGGGTTGTGCCTGAAAACGGCGCGCTCAACCTCCTAAAAGAGTTGGGTTTCGTCCTCCTTATGTTTCTTTCCGGCATGGAGATCGATTTTCGCAGCTTGCGCGGGACCGGTCCCGATCAGGCGCGGCAGCAGCCGCGTTGGCGTCCTCTGCCTCTGGCTGTCTTCAATTTTGGAGCAACCTTACTACTGGCCGGCGCGTTCGCCTGGGGTTTGAAGTGGATCGGAGCCACTACCGATCCCTGGATGATGGGATTGATTCTCTCGACGACCGCGTTGGGAGTGGTGGTGCCGATCCTCAAGGAAGCCGGGCTGAACCAGACCCTGTTTGGACAGACGATTTTACTGGCCGCCGTCATTGCCGATTTCGTCACCATGTTTTTGATCAGCGTCCTGGTCGCGGTCATTTCGCGCGGGCTGACTGCCGAGATTCTGCTGGTCTTTCTGTTGTTCGTCGCTTTTTTCTTTGCCGCGAGATTCGGATCGTTCTTAAGCCGTATTGAGGCGTTGCAAAGAGTCATCGAGGAGCTCAGCCACGCGACGGCGCAAATCAAGGTCCGCGCTGCCTTCTCCACTCTGTTGATTTTTGTCGTGCTCGCCGAAAAGCTCGGAATCGAGATCATCGTCGGCGCCTTTTTGGCCGGAGCCATCGTGGCGCTATTACGCACGCCCGAGGACAGAGAGCTATCCAGCCAGCTCGAAGCCATCGGCTTTGGATTTTTCATCCCGATTTTTTTCATTATGGTCGGGGTCGATTTTAATTTGCCGGCATTGCTGTCCTCGACCGGGGCTCTTCTCTCCGTGCCTCTGCTCCTCATTGCCGCCATCGCGGTAAAGGTGATCCCGGCATTGATCTTTCGGCTCAATCACACATGGCGCGAGGCTCTGGCGGCCGGTATTCTGATGTGTCCGCGGCTGTCGTTGATCATCGCCGCTGCGGCAATCGGCGAGAAGTTGGGCATCATCGACGAATCGGTGAATGCCGCGATCGTTTTGGTGGCGATTGTCACGGTCACGGCGTCGCCGCTCGCTTTCCTCAAGGTTTTCCCCGCGCCACGGGTGAAAGCCGTGCGCTCCCCGGTTGCCGACACCGGGCTTGCGGCGCCATGACTCGTGCAGGAGAGTTCGCCCTCGCATCACGAACACGGCTTTCCGTTTGCCTGGGGCCAAGATACCTGAGTCAGCCAGCAGACCGATCTATGTTTGGAAGAATGGCAAAGTCGCCATCTAACGACTATAACAGAGCGCAGCGGTTGAGCGTCTAGAACGTTTGGAACCGCCTGCGCTTTTTAGGTGAATGTCCTTTTGATCGAAGGGAAGGAGTTTAAGCTATGAAAATCGAAAGTCTCCGCGAAGTTAAAGCAAATTTGAGTAAGATCGTTAACGAATTACCTTCGGAACGATCGGTCGTGATAACCAAAAATGGTCGTCCTTGCGCGGTACTTTTCCCCGTCACCGAGGACACGGACATTGAAAGCATGGTGCTCGCGCAAAATAAGGAGTTCTGGCAACTGATGGACCGCGCTCACAAAGAAGGAGAAAAAAAAGGGTTTACCAAACTCGAGGATTTGCCTGACTAGGAGCGCTATAACTGAAAGCTTTCAAGGCGTCCGTATTTCCGCCGGAGCCGACGAATGCGTTCCCGGCGAACTCGCCGCGAGCCCCGGAAATAGATTGGAAAAGTTATCGGGAAACAGGGCCGGACAATATAGTATCCGAATCCAACCGGATCACGGCGATTCTGAAGGATGAAAGAGGCATCACAGGGAACACGGCGATCCGGCTGGGAACGTTTTTCAAAACGTCGGCGGAATTCTGGATGAACCTGGAAACGATTCTTACGACCTGACATTCCGCGCTCTTCGATAATCCTTGGACCACATCTGGCTCCATGCGGAGATTATGCTGCTTATCTCCGCATCTTGAGCGGAGATTGCCCTTGCCTCTTGCGGAGATTACCGGCTATAATCTCCGCAAGGGTGCGGAGAATGTATATCCATGAGCTGAAGGACTGGCCCCGGTTTCACTGGAACGCGGAGAAGCTTACCCAGCCGCTGGCCTCCGTGCGTCACCGGCAAGGCCGGCTGATCGGTCGTATGGAAGCTCTGGGATTCAACCTCCAGCAGGAGGCTGTCCTTCAGACCCTGATCGCCGATGTTCTCAAAAGCAGCGAGATCGAAGGCGAGAAGCTTGACGCTGAGCAGGTCCGCTCGTCGATTGCCCGGCGCCTTGGGATGGACATCGGCGCACTGAAGGCCGCAGATCGGCACGTCGAGGGCGTCGTCGAGATGACGCTCGATGCGACACGCCATTACGACCGGCCCTTGACCGAACAACGGCTGTTCGACTGGCATGCGTCGTTGTTTCCCACGGGACGCAGCGGCATGACGAAAATCCGGACTGGCGCATGGCGCAACGACAGCACCGGTCCGATGGAGGTCGTCTCGGGTCCTGTCGGCAAGGAGCGCGTGCATTTCGAAGCGCCGAAGGCGGGTCGTCTGCCGCGCGAGATGAAAGCCTTTCTCAAATGGTTCGAAAGCGGCGAAGCCATGGACCCTGTGCTCAAGGCCGGCCTTGCCCATCTCTGGTTCGTCACCATCCACCCCTTCGGTGACGGTAACGGCCGTATCGCGCGCGCTATCGCGGACATGGCTCTCGCCAGGTCGGAAAACAGTCTGCAGCGGTTCTACAGCATGTCCGCGCAAATCCGCCAGGAACGGAACGCCTATTACGACATCCTCGAACGGACGCAGAAAGGAACGACAGACATCACGTCGTGGATGGATTGGTTTCTCGGCTGCCTCGGCCGTGCCATCGACGCGGCACAGACGACGCTGGGCACCGTGCTTGCAAAGGCGCGTTTCTGGGAGCGTATCAAGGATGTTCAGTTAAACGAGCGGCAGCGACTTGTGATCAACCGCCTGCTCGACCGGTTCGAGGGCAAACTCACGACCTCCAAATACGCTGCGCTGGCGAAGTGTTCGCAGGACACGGCGCATCGGGATATTCTCGCTCTCGTCGAGCACGGCGTCCTCATTCGTAATCCCGAAGGTGGCCGCAGCACGAGCTATTCACTTACAACGGGCTAGCCTTGTCTCGTGGCTTGGCGGCGGACGCCGAGCTGGAGGCTCATCACGTCTAAACAGTCCAATAAGCCATCGCCAGATCCTCGTAAAGGTCCGCCGGCTGTCGATCCAGTTGATTATAGTAGGCGCGCACGCATTAAAAAACGTGAGGTGCCGCAGCGGCAGTGATTTGTCGGCTCGAAGATGTCAATTACCAAGGTCACTCCCTCACAATGCTTAATCCAATCGCCGCCCCCCCTGAACCAGCGCGTCGAGATTCGTTTTGTGGCGGTAGAGCGCCCCGTGCGCTCGCTGAAATATCAAAAACGAATTCGCGAGCAATGTCTTGGGTTAGAGCTTGGCTTTGACCTTCTCGAATTTGGCAAGGTTCGTCACGAAGATGAATATCCACTGTGGGCGGCTCGTCAAGCAGCCGGAGGTGCTAAACGATCGCATCTTTACGTTTGCTGAGTTCGTCAGTCGTGAAAACATTTACGAACGGCAGCGACTGCGACCCGCATCCGTTTATCGCCGGCGCGGCGACGCGGGCAGGGAAGCGGTGTCAGACTTGCCTAAGTCTACAATCTCAACTCAATATTGAGATACCCTTTTCTTAATCTTAAAACTTCGAATATGCTGGCCAGGCTAGACGAATGTTCTGATCACAGGTCAGCACTAAGGAGACGCGGATGACC
>WHTF01000027.1 GCA_009379725.1 Deltaproteobacteria bacterium | reverse complement strand
CCTTAATCGATCCTTCTCCGGAAAGGAAGCTGTCGCCAAGAACTACCGGCAATTGTTTGCCTCCATGCGCGACGTGAAGTTTCAGTTTCTTCAGCGTTTCGCTACTGAAGATCGCGTAGTCGATGACAGCATCGTCACGTTCGAGGTTGTTAAGGATGGCTACTGGCATTTTCCCGCCGGCAGCAAGATTGAAATGCGGCTGGTTCACATCTTTGAGATGCGAGAGGGGAAAATTTCACGGGAGATTGTCTTTGACATGGGCCGCACTGCCTAGTGGTACTTATCGGGCCTGACGATCGTTTCACCGTACGGCTCGGAGCGACGACTGAATACTCTTGAACATGCCTCGTCTTGAATTTTGGTTTGAATTTGCAAGCACGTACACGTATCCGGCCGCGATGCGCATTGAGAAGCTCGCCGAGGCAACCGGCGTGGCGATTGACTGGAAGCCGTTCTTATTAGGACCGATTTTTGGGGAGCAGGGCTGGAGCGATTCGCCGTTTAATATTTATCCTGCGAAAGGGAAGTATATGTGGCGAGACCTGGAGCGCATTTGTAATGCGCTTTCGATCCCGTTTGTCCGTCCATCAAGATTTCCGCGCAACGGCGTGCTGGCTGCGCGGGTAGCTTGCTGGTTTGCTTCCGAGCCGTGGGTCAACGAGTTTTCGAAAGCGGTTTTCCACGCCAATTTCGCCGAGGATCGAGAAATATCCGATCCCGATGTAGTGCTTGCCTGTCTCAGAGGACTCGGTCTCCAGGGTTCCCGCTTGTTGAAGCAGGCGCAGTCTGCGGAAAGCAAAGCAAAGCTGCGCGCGCAAACCGAACACGCCAGGAGTCTGGGTATTTTCGGCGCTCCATCTTTCCTCGTGGGTAAGGAAATGTTCTGGGGGAACGACCGCTTAGAACAAGCGCTTGCCTGGGCGAAGTCGCATGATATTGCTGCTAAGTAATTAGGAATTTAAATTCTTTCAAACATGGAGAGAGTCAAATTAGGAATTGTTTACATTACGTTTGACCGTTCTGGTTGGCGCAGCCGGCCGTGGATGAACTGGTGAGGTTAAAACCAGCAGTTGACGGTTGAACCTTTGAACGAAAAGAGCTTTCCATGCCGAAAAACCTCAGAACGTTTTTGAATGATATGCGCCGGGCCTATCCCGGCGAAGTCGTGACGATTTCGAAGGTGGTCGATCCGTCGAATTACGACGTCACGGCCATCGTCAAGCATCTCGGCGCGCTGAAGAAGTTTCCTGTTTTGATATTCGACGCGCCGCTTAATGGGCATGGGCAGCCGAACGGGATCAGACTGGCCATCGGCACGGAAAACACACGGAAAAAAGTGCAGGTCGTGTTGGGGGTACCCAAGCAGATGGATCGCGCGGAAATGGCCCGCGAGGTCCTGCGGCGGGAAGCCGGACGAATCGCGCCGATACTCGTTAACAAAAGCGCCGCTCCGGTAAAAGAAATTATTCAGAAGGGCGACGAAGTCGATCTTTATCAACTGCCGTTGATGCGCCATCATGAGATGGATGGCGGCCCGTACATCGACATGTCCAGTGTCGCTAGAGATCGCAACAGCGAAGTTTATAATGTTTCGTACCATCGCATGGAGGTCAAGGATCGCAGTCATACCGGCTTTCTGATGACGTTGCAGCATATGTGGCGGATCTTTCGCGGTTACGAAGAAGCCCATGAAGAATGTCCCGTGGCCACGGTGATCGGCCATCATCCGGCTTATCAGATGGGCGCCTGTTACGGCGGCCCTTTCGAGATCAGCGAGTACGAGATCATCGGCGGTTACCTGCAAGAGCCGCTTCGTCTCACTCCGTCCGAGACCTGGGGTGAACGATTGCTGGTTCCGGCGGACGCGGAAATCGTTATTGAAGGCGCGTTGCTGCCGGGTAAACGCATGGTCGAAGGACCGTTCGGCGAGGTCAACGGTTATTTAGGCCTGCAGGGTTTCCAGCAATCGGCCCACTACGAAGTGCGCGCCATTACGCGCCGGCGCGACGCCATGCACATGTCGATTATCACCCCGGAAGGCGACAAGCCCTGGATGGATCTGGCGCGCGAAGGCGCGTATCTGCGCCGTTGCCGCGAGGCGGTGCCGAGCGTTCAGGCTGTCTGTACCAGCGGGCGGCACGCGCTGTTGAATGTCTTTATTTCCATGAAGAAGATGTCGGAAGGAGATCCAGGGCGGGCGGCGGCGGCCGCCTTGACTTGGGATTGGTGCAAAAATGTTTTCGTCTTCGACGAGGACATCGATGTCTATAACCCGACGGAGATTCTTTGGGCGCTGGCGACGCGGGTCCAGCCGCATCGGCAAGTGTCGATCATCGGCGAGATCATGCGCGCCAGTCTCATCGATCCATCGCTGGACAACCCGCGCAAAACTTCGGCGATGATCGTCGACGCCACTCGTCCGCTGGATCGGCCATTCTCGCCGGTGTCCAGATGTCCCGATGAGGCGATGGCTCGGATCAAGTTAGAAGAGTTTGTTCCCGGTGAAGTATTGCAGCATATCCCCGTGGACCGCACCACCTACTGGGCGTGAGCAGGGCGAGCGATAAGGCTCATCTACTTCGTTGTGCTCGCCCGACTCTCTTCGACGTACTGATTACGTACGCCTCCGTTCGTCGAACTTCGCGCGCCTCGTATATGACCCTTCTTGCTCGCCCTGGAGACCCTACTAAGCGTAATCCAAAATCGCGCCGTTCAACAGTTTAGCAACGTAAAAACCATGAGCTCGATACATCGTGACCCAACTATCGTCCGCCGGCGACGTCTATAATCGTTCCCGTTGAATAAGAGGCTTCATCCGACAACAACCAGAGTATTGCCCTTGCGACTTCTTCAGGCTGCCCGCCCCGTTTCATGGGCACGAATTCCTTGACTCTTTCAACGCGATTCGGCTCGCCGCCGCTGGCATGGATATCGGTGTAGATGACTCCAGGGCGTACGGCGTTTACCCGGATACCGTCGACAGCGACCTCCTTCGCAAGTCCTATGGTCAACGTGTCGATTGCAGCTTTCGCGGCAGCATAGTCCACGTATTCGTCCGGAGAACCGAGACGCGCCGCTACCGAAGAAAAATTTACGATAACCCCTCCGGCTCCGCCGTGCTTGGCCGACATCCGCCGCACGGCTGCTGAATAAAGCAGATCCTCGGCTTTGCCTCAGCATGACATAAAGAAAACTACAGAATAACTCAATTGTGACCCTTCCGGCTGCGGCCGGAACAACAGGCTCTGTTTCCTGGTTTTTATGCGGGCATTTCCGTTGCAAAAACGTTATACTCGGCCGGCATGCTCGGGAGAAATCTATTTTCCCTTTCTGAGATTATTTACCTTCTATAAACACGTGCTGCGCTTTTTCTTGTATCGAGATTTTTAGTTCATGTCGAAGATCGGTAGCACGGATGAGGTGAAATGACATGGCCCACCACGCGTTTGTCGCGATGCCGTTTGGCGTCAAGGAAGAGATCGACTTCAATGCCGTGTTTTGTGATCTCATCAAGCCGGCTCTGGAAGGTGCGGGTTTTGAAGTGTTCCGTGCCGACGAAGAGCTGCGCGCCGGCAATATCCGCACCGACATGTTCCAGGAACTGCTGCTTGCAGATCTCGTTGTCGCCGATTTGTCGATCGACAATCCCAATGTCTGGTATGAGCTTGGCGTGCGCCACGCGCTCCGCAAGCGCGGTGTGGTTCAGATCACTTGCCGGCGCGGTCAAGCGCCGTTTGACGTTCTGACCGAACGCTCGGTTAGATATCACGTCACGGAAAACCCACCGGCTCCGGCCGTTCCCGACCCCCAGTATCTGGAGGACGACAGACAACAGCTCGGTGAGGTCGCCAAGGCGACGATCGCTGCTTGGTATGGCCGAAAGGTGAGTCCGGTTTACCATCTGCTCCGTTATCTGGACGAGCCCGATTGGAAGTCTTTGCGGGTCGAGGAAGCCAAGGAATTCTGGGAACAGTATGAAGCATGGTTGGATCGAATTGAAATTGCCAGAAGAAAAAATCGCCCCGGCGATATTGTGGTGCTGGCCGACGAGGCGCCGACCCGGGTGTTTCATATCGAGGCGCTCCAGAAAGCCGGCCAAGCATTGCGCTCTGTTGGACAATTCAAATTGGCCCTGGCGCAATATGAAAACGCGCTGGCGATCCGGCCGAAAGACCTGGAGAGCCGCCGGCAAAAGGGATTGCTGTTGGGGCGGTTGAAAAAGCACGATTATGCCAGAGAGTGCATCGAAGATCTGGTCAAAGAGTTTCCCGATGATGCTGAAAGTTGGGCGATGCGCGGGCGCGTGGAAAAAGACGCCTGGGTCGATTGCTGGAGACAGAACGGAAGAACGTCTGATGAAATGAAGGTCGAGGCCGAGGCCGAAATCGGCACGCTCAGGGAGGCGATCAACGCCTACGCAACCGGCTTCCGCAAAGCTCCCACCCATTACTATTCCGGAATCAATGCCGTGACTCTGTTGCATCTCTTGGCCCATCTCTCGGCGCATGACGTAATGGCCGACGTGCGCATGGAGATGGAAGGCGGTGTTCGTTGGGCGATCCGCGGCGCCTTGGAAAAAGATCCCAAAGATTACTGGGCCCGTATCACTTTAGCCGATTTGGAAGTCTTAGTGGGCGTCAAGCAGGCGGTGGACACGGCGTATAAAAACGCGGTTGCGGTAGCCGACAAGGATGGGTTCAAACTTCAATCGTCGCGCCAACAACTGGTGCTACTGAGAGACCTGGGGTTTCGTCCTGATGAGGTCGAAACCGGATTGGCTGTACTCGATCGCGCGCTTAACCGGCTCAACCCGCCGGATAAAACATGGACGCCGCGACAAGTTTTTCTGTTTAGCGGGCATATGATCGATGCACCGGATCGGCCTGAGCCGCGATTTCCACCGGAAAAGGAGGAGATTGCCGCGGCCGCGATTGCGGCGAAGCTGGACGAGCTGGATGCCGGGCCCGAAGATCTCGCTCTCTGCGGCGGCGCATGCGGCGGCGACCTGCTATTCGCGGAGGCCTGCGTGGCGCGGGGACTAAAGATCGAGGTGCGTTTAGCTTTCGACGAGCCGACATTTTTGCAGAAATCGGTTTCGTTCGCTCCGGGCAAGTGGACCGAACGGTATTTTAAAGTCAAGGCGAACCCAAACACCAGAACGCTGGTGATGCCGGAAGAACTTGGCCCCCTGTCCAAAGGCTCGCATGCTTTCGCGCGCGCAAATCTTTGGCAGCTTTATACGGCGCTTGCTTGGGGGCCTGAAAAGGTGCGCTTCATGTGTCTGTGGAATCGCAAGGGCGCCGATGGTCCGGGGGGAACCCAGCACATGTACGAGACCGTGAAGAAATACTCAGGACGGGTTTACGTGGTCGACACAACCAGTCTTTGGTAGCGAGGAGTACCGGCAATGAGCTTGGCAGACAAAATCAAAATCAATGGACCGAAAAAGATTTTAGCCCTGGACGGCGGCGGGATTCGCGGCATGCTGACGGTGGAGATTCTGGCGAAGATCGAAGCATTGTTGCGCGCTAAGTCGGCGCGCGGAAAAGACTTCGTGCTCGCCGATTATTTCGACTTTTTCGCCGGTACCAGTACCGGCGCGATCATTGCCGCATGTCTTGCCTGGGGTATGACCGTCGATCGCATTCGCGATTTTTATCTGCAAAACGGCAAAGAGATGTTCGATAAGGCATCCTTGTTAAACCGTTACTATCGGCACAAGTTTGAAGATCAGAAGCTGTCCGCGCGGCTGCGCCAGGAATTTGGCGCCGAAACGACTCTGGGAAGCGATAAACTAGGCGCCCTTCTGATGATGGTTTTGCGCAATGCTTCGACGGATTCCCCGTGGCCGATATCCAACAATCCGGCGGCGAAATACAACGATTGCGCGCGGCCTGACTGCAACCTGAATCTGCCTCTGTGGCAATTGGTTCGCGCCAGCACGGCGGCGCCGACTTATTTCCCGCCCGAAATGGTCAAGGTCGGGGAGAAGGAATTCATATTCGTCGATGGCGGTATCACCATGTACAATAATCCCGCGTTCCAGGCTTTTCTCATGGCGACCGTCGAGCCGTTCAATCTCAATTGGCCGGCGGGCGAGAACCTCCTGCTGTTAGTTTCAGTCGGGACGGGGACGAGCCCGGATGCCAACGCCGACTTGCAACCGGAGGAAATGAACGTGCTGTACAATGCCAGCTCGATTCCGTCCGCCTTGATGGCGGCCGCGCTCAACGAGCAAGATTTTCTCTGCAGAGTTTTCGGTAAATGTCTGTCCGGCGATCCCCTCGACAGGGAAGCCGGCGACATGATTGGCAAGAGGGGCCCTATTCAACCCAGACTGTTTACTTATGTTCGCTACAATGCCGAACTGACGCGAATGGGTTTGGACTCTCTCGACCTGAACGACATCGAACCGAAGAATGTCCAGCAGCTCGACTCCATCGAATACATCGCGGATCTTCAACGAGTCGGCAAGGCCATCGCGGACAAAAAAATTTCCATAGATCATTTTGCCGGTTTCTGTTAGCCGTCGAAAAGCGTAATTATGTTCGTGGCTGTGTCTGCAAAATATCGGTAAGTACGAGTATCGGAGGCGTGTTTGTATGAATGCTCATCCGTTCGCCAGTATTCAAGGGTTATGGGGTCAGGCAGAGACGGGTTCCCGCATTTTTGTCAGCTACCGGCGCGACGATGCGCGCGGCGACGCGGGTCGATTAACCGACAAGCTCAAAATTCGTTTCGGCGACAAGCAGATATTTCGCGATGTCGAAGCCATCGAAGCGGGTGTTGATTTCGTCGAGGCGATTAACCAAGCGGTCAGTCAATGTGCGGTGCTGCTGGCGATCATCGGTCCTAACTGGCTTAAAGTTACCGATGGACAAGGCCGCAGGCGTCTGGACGATCCCGATGATTTTGTTCGATTAGAGATCGCCGTGGCGCTGCAGCGCAATGTACGAGTGGTCCCGGTTCTGGTGGGCGGCGCGTCGATGCCTAAGGCTGAGGAGCTGCCGCCGGGATTGGAGAGTCTTGCCCGGCGCCAGGCGCATGAACTGAGTGACCCGCGCTGGGATTTCGACGTCGGCCAACTCACAGAGACGCTCGAAAAAATCGGCATCCGGCCGGCGCGCCCGCGGCCCGGCACACAGGAAGGCGGGTGGCGCAGACATAAGATTGCCTTCGCGGCCGGCGGCGCGTTCCTGATGATCGCCGGATATATTTATTCGGAACTCGAGGACAATGTCGACGAATTATTTTCATCCTCGATGGTTAGCTCACCAAACGATCTCCAAGGCTTTCCCGGCGCTAATTCACCAATAACCGATATGGGAAGCGGTAGCCCGCTGCCGGCGAGAGAAACCGGCGCCAACGTGAACAAGCCGGCGGCCGGCAAGTCACCCAATGTCGCGGCGCACAACGAACCCGTGCGACGGCCGTTGTCTTATCGAGGCTTCGACGCCATCGGCCGCCATCCAACGGTGGTTCAAGTGCTGAATCCCGGCTGACCGCCTTGCCTGCAATTAAAGCGTGTCGTCGACACGCTCAGACCGGAATTTGAGGACAGAGTTGCTTTTGTCACGGCGGATTTGAGCACGGCTGACGGCCAAGCGTTTGCGGCCAGTACGGGCATGGGTGAAACGACGCTGTTGTTTTTCGATCGCTACGGCACTCCGGTGAATCAGTATCACGGTGTGACCACCGAGGGTAACTTGCGAAACGTGATCGAATCGACGTTCCAACTCAGGCGCTCGGGCGGCGCCTCACGATGAGGCAAGCTCAAAGCGATGCGCAATGACGACACTCGAGGAGAGGCAATTGGGTTGAAGCTGGCGGCCTGTCGCTGGCGAGAGCGCCGGATCTAGCTGACATCGTGCGCGTTCAAACAGGAACCAAGTAAATTTTATCATGATCTTTCTGGACGAAAGTGTTTCCGGTCTTGGAACAAAGGACAAAATTGCGGTGCAAATTGCATAACTCGGAAGGTATGCTTCGTCCTGCATAGGCGTCGCCGATGCTCTGCTTGTCGGCCGGTCCCTCTTTCAAATTCATGACCAGGCGCATACTATGCACACCGGAACAAACGTTACAGCAAGCGTGAACTTCGTATCTAGCCATCATAGGTGGAAGCGATTCGGTAGGTTTGTTGTTCGGCCCGTGTTTGGCTTTCATAGGAATAAGTATATACCCATCGCATTACATGCCAAGTAGGGGCTGGGTCCAAGATTCACACCAGATGTGAAATAGGTAATTTTCATAAATGGATCAAGAAATAATCGCCCGCCTGAAGCAGCGCATTACCAGGGAAGCGCTGGACGCCATCATTGCCATCTCTCCCGAAAATGTAACCTATGTCTCCGGCTTCGTCGTGCCTTCGCAGTCGCTGATGCGCTGGCGCCATGCGATCTGTATCCTCACTGCCGACGGACGGATATCGATGGTCGCCATCGATATGGAATCCACCACGGTGAAAGCGCATGCGGGTATCGACGATCTGCATGTCTATCGGGAGTTTACCGATGATCCGATGGAAAAACTTGCCGAGGCTCTGAAGGATCTCCACCTCGGTACGGCCAAAATCGGCATCGAGCTGGAATATTTGCCGGTTAGGGACTTCGCCTCGCTGCAACAGGCCTTGCCTGACGTTGGTTGGATAGCGGCGGACGGTATCTTCAATAAGGCGCGGCAAATCAAAACCGCCAACGAACTGGCGTTACTGCGCGCTCTCAGTAAGCTTACGGATAAAGCCATCGGCGACACGTTGATGCAGGCCAAGGGCGGAATGAGCGAGATGGAGCTGGCGGGGCATTTGTTGACTTCGTTATTTGGCGGCGGCGCGGAAAGCTACAGGCTCATGATCATCGCCTCAGGCGAGCGCAGTCAATTCCCCAATGTCGGGCCGACCGATCGCAAGCTGCAAAACGGCGATCTCATTCGTATGGAAATTTTTGGCCAGAAAAACGGCTATCTTACCGGAGTGTGCCGTACCGCTGTCGTCGGGCAGGCCACCGCCGAACAGAAACAGATCTGGGCGAATCTGATCGAATGCAAATATCTGGTTATGGATATGATCAAGCCGGGCGCTCGTTGCCAGGAGATTTATCAGACGTTTTTGAAAAAGTTCGGCGAATTGGGTTTAGAGCCGATTAGTTTTGTCGCCCACGGCATCGGCCTGCATCTCCATGAAGAACCGTACATGGGCCGCTATGGCGATGAGATTGTCGAAGCCGGCATGGTCGGCGCCTTCGAACCGCTGGTTTACATTCCGGGGCGGTTCGGCATGCAGAACAAGGACATGTTCTGCGTGACCGACAAAGGTTGCGAATTGCTCTCCAATTACACGCCGGCGGATACGCTGCTAAAAGTAGGTTGAGCTGAGATGAAAATTACGACTATAGAAACCATCCCGATTCGCTTGCCGACGCGCAGGGTCCACCAGTGGGCCAGTTTGACGACGCCCATCGGTGTTTACGTCATTGTAAAGTTGCATACCGACGAGGGTTGGGTGGGACTGGGTGAAGCGCCGGTATTGAAAGACTGGGGCGGCGATCATGGCAAGTACTTTGGCGAAACGCCGCAGATCGCTGTCCATATTATCAATGATATTCTGGCGCCGGCATTGAAAGACCAGGACCCGCGCAGGTTCGAAACGATTCATGCGGCGATGGATAAGGCAGTCAAGGGCTACCCGTACTGTAAAGCGGCCATCGACGCTGCGCTCTATGACGTGGCGGGCAAGGCTTTGAACGTGCCGGCATACCAGCTATTAGGCGGTTGTTTCCGCGAGCGCGTGAGTATCGCGCATAGTCTTGGACTGATGGAAATCGACAAAGCTGTGGACGAAGCGATTCAAGCGAAGACCGAAGGGGTCAAGACGATCAAGCTCAAGTGCGGCGTCGATCAGAAACGCGATGTGGAGCTGGTCAAACAAATTAGAAAGGCCATTGGGCCTGACTTGAATATCTGCGTCGATGCCAACCAGGGCTATCCGACCGCCAAAGCCGCAGTCAAAATAACCAAGGCGATGGAAGAATACGATCTTCTCTACATGGAGCAGCCGGTCGAAGGCATCGATCAGATGGCGGAAGTTGCGCGTCGGGTCGATACGCCGATCATGGCCGATGAAAGCGCGTGGACGCCACAGGATGTTTTGGAAATCATCAGCAAAAGAGCGGCCGATATCGTTTCCATTTATACAACCAAGCCGGGAGGAATGTTCAAAGCCAAGAAAATCGCCGCCATTGCTGAAGCGGCCGGACTGCCGTGCAATGTCAACGGCTCAGTGGAGACCGGAGTCGGCAATGCGGCCAATATTCATTTGGCCGCGTCGACGGGTGTTGTGACTTTAGGCTGCGTCGTGCCGGTCTCCTCGCCCAAGGAAAAGGCCAAGAAGGGCATTGCCGGTATTTATTACCAGGATGATATCATCGCGGAACCGTTCGCATTCGACAACGGTGATATTATCGTGTCGTCGAAACCCGGGCTTGGCATCGAGCTCGACGAAGATAAACTAAAACACTACAGCCTTTTATAGATTCGCAGGGCGCAATGAATTGCGCCCCTACATTCGATTCTAATGTCAATTCGTAAAATCGCAGTTCTGGGCGCCGGTAATGGCGGATGCGCGGCGGCGGCTGACTTGACGCTACGCGGTTATCAGGTCCGCGTGTTTTCTCGTTCGGATGCGACGCTCTTGCCGATCATTAAACGGGGCGGCATCACGCTGATCGAAAACGGCGAGGAAAAGTTCGCCGCTCCTTATTTTCACAGCTCCCATATTATTCCCGTCATCGATGGCGTCGATTTGATCGTTGTTGCCGCGCCCGCGGTGGCCCACGAATATCTGGCACAAAGCATGGCAGCGCACTTAATCGATGGCCAACGCATTCTCTTGAACCCCGGCCACACGGGAGGCTCGCTCCATTTCGCTAACACGCTGCGAAAGTGCGGCGCTACAACAAAAATCAAGTTAGCCGAAACCGTGACATTGACTTACATATGCCGTATGCCACAACCGGCTTGCGTCGAAATTTATCGCCGGACCACTCATCTTCGCTGCGCCGCGTTTCCCGGACGAGATACCGCCGGTATGGTAAACGAAATTCAAGAAATCTATCCGAATCTAGTTGCCACGGACAACGTCTTGGAAACCGGCTTCTCAAACATCAACGCGATCATGCATCCGGCTGGGATACTGGGAAACGCCGGTTGGATCGAAAAGACCGGCGGTGATTTCTTGTATTACCGGCAAGGAATAACTCCGGCGATCGCCGCCTGGATCGAGGCGGTAGACCGGGAGCGGCTGGAAATCGCAACCCGTCTAGGCCTGGAGCCGCTGCGCTTTGTCGATATCTTTCACCAGGCCGGGCTGACCTCGGAAGAGGCGAGGGCCAGTGGTTCTATTTTCCGCGCAATCAACGAAAGCGAGCCGAACTTCACAATCAAAGCGCCGGCGGCACTCGATCATCGTTATATCCACGAAGACGTCGGCTACGGGCTGGTGCCCATGGCGGCGATCGGCAGATTGCTGGAAGTGCATACGCCGGTGATGGATTCGCTGATTACCCTCGCGTCGGTGGCTAACGGTATTGACTACCGCACCGAAGGTCTTACGCTGAATAAACTGGGGCTGGCAAAGGCGCGAGCGGATGATTTGATGAGCATCCTGCAAGACGGTTTTTAGAAAGGCGGGGTTATGCGCTTGGGACTTTGCTTCGATGGCTTCTATTCGATTCAGGAAATGATCGAGCTTGCCCGGCTTGCGGACAAGACCGGCATGGAGTCGCTCTGGATGTCCGATCATCTCTGTTTCAGAGATTCTCTCACGGCGTCCATGGCTCTGCTGGCTGCGACGGATAACATCAAAGTTGCCGCCGCGCCCATGAGTCCCTACTCGCGCCGGCCGATCATCTCCGCAATGTCGATTGCGACCATGGAAGAGTTTGCGCCGGGAAGGGTGATTGCCAGTCCCGGCACGGGCAATGCTGCGGCCCTGAAGGAAGCGGGGATCGAATCGCCTCGACCGTTGCAGACGATGCGTGAGTACGTCGAGCTCCTTCGAGGTCTATTGAAGGGAGACACGGTTAATTTCCAAGGGGAGATGCTGCAGATAAACGGCGCCAAGATGGCGTTTATACCGTCGGCGCCGGTGCCGATGTATATCACCGCGGTGCGCTCGCGGATGCTGCAGCTCGGTGGCGAAATCGGTGACGGTGTCTTGCTTTCGGGCGGCTGTTCGCCGGGATATATAACCCGGTGTGTTGGCGATATTAAAACCGGCGCCGAAAAAGCCGGAAAGTCGCTTGATCGGATCGATGTCGCCGGTTTCATTACCGCCGCGGTTTCTGACGATCGGCGCGAAGCCATTGAAGCCAATAAGCACTTTCTCGCCTATATCTTCCGTAACACGCATCACGCGGATAACATCCGCCTCGGCGGTGGCAAAGTCGACCAGGAAGGTTTGGCTGCGGCTGTGGGCAGGCGGGATTGGGAGGCGGCAAAAAAGTATATCAGCGACGAGGTTGTTTATGCGCATTCGGTGGCCGGCACCGCCGACGAGTGCTGCGAGCAGTTGGCCGCATTCGTCAGCGCCGGTCTGAACTTGCCCGTACTTCTCCCTATGGGTACTCAGGAGGCGCGGAAAAAAGTCGTGCGAATGATGCGCGAAGTGAACAATGACTGAACAGCTCCCCCTTTAAAGTTTTAACAATAGATCTGCTCTCCGTTTAAAAGTATCAACCGAAATAGACCGGCTTGATGGATTTTACGCCGTCGTCGTCTAATTCATAGGAACTCACTACATCTGTCATTGTGCAGCTCTGGTTCCCAATGTTCGGTGTTTTTCTTGAGCTGTTGGGCAGGCCAGTGTTGTGCGGGAAGAGCTTGACTTCGACCAGGTGGATATATAGGTATAATCGGACTTCGAGTTTATGCAAAAAAGGAGGGATTGTGAATAAGATAAACCAGTACTGGACGTTCGGCGCAATGGCTTTGGCAGGCTTAATTCTTTCCGGCAGCGCGGTCGCTCAACAGGTCAACATAGAGGCGGCCAAAAAAGAGGGTAAGGTCGTCGTTTACGGTTCCGTGCCACCGAAATCGATGGGCGCGATCAACAATGGGTTTGAAAAGAAATACGGCATTAAGGTCGAGTACTGGCGCGCGTCCTCGACCAAGGTTATGGACCGAGCCCTCACCGAATGGCGCGCTGGCCGCCCCGGCTTTGACGTCGTGGAAGGCAACCGGGGAGTTCAGCTGATCATGAGAAACAATAACATGTTCGGCAAATTCATTTCGCCTTCCTCGGAAAAGTTTCCCGACAAATTTAAGGATAAACAAGGCGTGATGACGCCTTGGAGGTTTTTGCCCATCAGTATTCTGTACAATACGGAGCTGGTCAAAAAAGGAGACACGCCCAAGAGCTTCAACGATCTCTTGAATGCCAAGTGGAAGGGGCAGATCAGCATGCCCGACCCGTCCCGGCATACCACGACTGCGCAATTCCTTGCTAATTTAGACAAGCTCATCGGAGAAAAAGCGCAGCCGTTTGTTAAAGGCCTGGCGAATCAGCGGCCCCACATGGTCGAATCTTTGGCTCCAGTGGCCAATGTGCTTGTCCGGGGAGAGGCCAAGCTCGGTATCACCTACGTCAAATACGTCAAACAATACAAAGGGCCCATCGATTACGTGATGATCGATAAATTTTTGGCCGATCCCAACTATGCCAACCTGAGCGCCAAAGCGAATAATCCGAATGCCGCGAAACTGTACATCGAATACGTCACCTCGCCCGAGGGTCAAAAGGCGATAGCGCAAGAAGGTGAATTCGTCCTTTATCCTGGGATCAATCCGGATATCCACGACGCGCAAACGGTTGCCGAGCGATCGATATTCATGGACACTCCGGATGAGAAGGAATTCAAAAAGATCATGGGTGAATATCATAAACTGTTTTTTTAGATAGAACCGTTTGGCGTTTCAATTAGTATAAAATAAGCGGAGGGCTGGTTCTCGAGTAGGTTCGGCGGACCAGCCCTCTATTTGTTTATCGATTCTCCTTTGATTAGTGCGCCATGAATCATACAGCATTGTTTGCACGAGTTCGCGAATGGCCGATGCAGTTGATTCGCTACGACCCTCTCCGATTGGTCATTTTCGCAACGGCGGTGCTGATAGCCTATCTCAGCCTTTCCCCGACGTTGATGCTGCTCTATGGCAGCTTCATGAGCGAACCCATCGGAGTCCCCGGTCAGTTCACTCTGGTAAATTATATTACGGCATACTCGGACCCCGCGACGTTTACGTTGCTGGTGAATTCATTTGTATTCGCCGGCGGGTCCGCCTTATTGGCGACGATCCTCGCAACCGCCCTGGCCTGGGTCGCGGTTCGCACCAATGCTCCTTTCAGGAAATTCATCGAGCTGACGGCGATTATCCCTAACATCCTGCCGCCGCTCATGCTGGGAGTTTCCTGGGTCCTTCTACTCAATCCCCGGGTGGGCTTGCTTAACCTGGCGCTGATGCAAATATTCGGCTTGGAATCAGCGCCTTTCAATATTTACTCGATGTGGGGAATGATCTTCGTCGAGGCGTTGATCACCACGCCATTAGCGTTTTTGATTATTTCCGCCGGTCTTTACTCCATGGACCCTTCTCTCGAAGAGTCCGCCAGAGTGGCAGGTTCCGGGAACCTTCAAGTTGTTTGGCGGATCACGTTTCCGATCATAAGACCGGCATTGCTCGCCGCCGCAACCCTTAACTTCGTGCGTGCGATCGAAAGCTTTGACACTCCGGCCGTCATCGCGTTGCCGGCCCGCATTGAAGTCTTTACGACAAAGCTCTACCGGGAGACGCTCGGCGCGTTTCCGCCGAATTATAATTTGGCGGCTACCTACGCGGTGTCCCTGCTTCTCATTACGATGGTATTCGTTTATCTTTACCGGCGCCTGACGAAGAGTTCGGAGCGATATGTCACGGTAACGGGACGAGGCTATCGCCCCAACGTCATCGATCTGGGGAAGTGGCGCTACGCCGCGTTTGCTTTCGCCGCGCTCATTTTGATCCTGGTGTTTGTTCTGCCCTTCGGGGTTCTGCTTTACACTTCGCTGGTGAGTTACGTTCACATACCCGGACCGAAGACATGGAGTTTGCTGACCTTTGAACATTACCTTTTCAATCTGACTGACAGTCGGACCTACCAAGCCATTCAGCATAGTGTGTTCCTGGCGGTGGTAGGAGCCACATTATGCATGCTGTTGGCGGGACTCACTTCCTACATCACGACCAAGACAAAAGTGGCGGGTCGTGGAATTATCGAAGCCCTGACGTTTATTCCGTGGGCTTTTCCGGGATCAGCCCTGGCGATAGGTTTGGTTTGGACCTACGTTTACATACCGCTGCCCATCTATGGCACTCTATGGATATTGATGATCGGTTATATCACCCGTTTTTTGCCGTATGGATTGCGCACTATGACCAGCACGATAGTTCAGATCCATGACGATATGGAGGATGCTTCCAAAGCCTCTGGAGCCGGCTTTCTTGCAACGTTTCGCCGGATCCTTCTGCCGTTAATGAGGCCCGGCTTCATCGCCGGTTGGATCATATTGGCGACTATTTATCTTCGCGAGTTTAGTACTTCAGTGTTTCTTTATTCGCCCGGAGCTGAACCCATCGGCCCTTTGCTCTATAATTTTTATACCGACGGGTATTTCGGGCCGATGTGTTCGCTGGCGATGATCGTCAGTATCATTTGTGCTGTTCTTATTGTGATTGCCCGCCGGATCGGGAGAACCGGTACCCATTACGAGGCCACATAATACAGAGCAGCGGAATTCCCGGTGTTATGGACGCCCAAATAGCTCGAAAGCTGATCGAAAAAAATCTCGACTATGACGAGGTCAAACGTCTCCTGGTAAAGCTGGTTCAGCACCCGAGTCCGCAGACCGTATTACTTGAGCAGGAGCCGCAGGTCATTGCTCTCATCCGAGAGGTGATCAAACCGGAAATCGAGAAAGCCGGCCTTCACCCGTCTCTCGACGGCATGGGCAATCTTATTCTCCACATCAAAGGAAGGACCCAAACAGACCGGCTGATGCTGGTTGGTTACGCGATGTGCGCCGCGCCGAGCACGATGCAGAATCCCTATTCCGGCGAAATCATCGATGGTGAACCGTATAAACTGCACGGTGAGTGCGTGTGGGGCAGAGGAGCTTGTGAGCAAAAGGGGAGTCTTGCGGCAATGCTGGCTGCGATCCGTTTCATCGGCGCCGGTAAGGTGCAACTGCCGTCGGATCTCTACTTTGTCGTCAGCACCGCCGGCGAGACCGGGCGGCACGATGCGCTGGCTTATGTCCTGGATCACGGTCGGGTGGAAGCGGATTGGTGTATTATCGATGGACCGCCGGAGATTCAACTCGGCAACAAGGGCCGGATCGATGTGCTTGTGACGGTGCGCGGCAAACAGGCGCATAGCAGCCGGCCGTGGGAGGGAATCAACGCCATTGACGGCGCATATAAGGTGTTGGAAAAACTCAAACCGTTGATGCCTTATCCGGAGACCAAAACGCACCCTTCGCTCGGAAAAGTGAGTCTCGCACCCAATGCCATCGAAAGTTTTCCCAAGGCCACACACACGATCCAAAACGAATGCCGTATTATGTTTGACCGGCGTCTTCTTCCCGGCGACGATCCGAACAGAGCTGTGCAGCAGATGGTTGAAGCCATTGGCGCCATCGAACCATTCGAGGTCGAAGTTCAGGCAAAGGATTTCATGTATCCGAGCGAAGTGGGGAAGGAGGCCGAGGTGGTGCGCGCGCTGGAGCACGGGATACGCACGGTTTTAAACTATGAGCCGCAGTACAGCTTCTCCACCGCCGCCAACGATACCGGCCTGTTCAATTTTCGCGGTATCCAGGCGATCAACTATGGCGCGCGAAATAATCGTTTCCAGCATACCGACCAGGATCTAGTTTCGCTAAACGATGTCTTCAATGCCGCGAAAGTTTTCGCGTTCGTGGCGCTGCACCGGTAATTACTTTGTTCAAAGGTTCAACGGTTCAAAAGTTCAACGTCAGAAGTAAGTAATTTGTTCAAGGTTCAATGGTTCAAAAGTTCAACGTCAGAGTTGGTTATTAGAAGTGGCCACGGCGCTTCAAACGCCCTCTTACCTTGAACTATTGAACTTTTGAATAGCGGCTCGAAGAGCCGCGGTTGAACGATGACTTTGAGCCGCGGTTGAAGGGTTATTTGCCTTGATGTTGCCGGAGCTGCCTGCCGAAATACTCCCAAAGATTTTGCACCGCGTCGGGGTGATAAAAGCGTTTGCGCTTGAGCAGGGCCTCGGCGTCGGTGGCCCATGAGAAAGCGCCCATCGACGCGGCGGCGACCTGGGTCTTGGCGCTGTGTTCGAGAAGCACTCCACGGACACAAGCCTCCTCAATGGAATTGGCCGCCACGACGATGCCGTGGTTGCGCAGCAGCACGATTTTGTGTTCTCCCAATAGTTTAGCGACGGCGATTCCCTGTTCGGCAGTCACGATGAGATCGGAAGATTCCTCGAACTTCTTCAGCGCCGGCGGATAAAAGGCGCAGCTCATGTTGGTGATCGGCAGAAGGCGATGCTCCGACGAAGCGATGATCGTCGAATAAACCGGGTGGGTATGGATCACGCAACGGATTTCAGGATTGGTTCGGTACACCTCGCTATGGATCGGAAACTCATTGTGCCGTTTGCGTTTGCCGGCGATCTTGTTGCCTTCGAAGTCGATCAGAACGAGATCGTCTTCGGTAACTTCTTCCAAGCCAATGCCGGACCCCTTGATCCAGTATTGCCCCGGCGTTTCGCTCAGCGCCGAAACATGACCATAGATCAGATCGTTGTGGCCTTGCATGGCAAGGATGCCGCAAGCCAGGGCGAGTTTTTCTTGCATCGTCATCAGTAATTCTCCGTGAAAATGATGTTTGGCGCTACGATCTTAATAACGACAGTGGGTCGATTGTACGAACGGGCTATTTGGAACCTTCTAACCGCAGGTCGACGCCGTGTAGCAAGCGCTGATCCAAAATCTTAGGCGCGAAACTACTGCTTCTCAGGGTGGCAGCGTAGGGCGATGGTCCGTAGGTCCGCATCCAGTTAATCAGCGGACTGGAAGGATCCGATGGCATCAGGAACTCGATATTTTGGCAGCCAACGGGAAAACGTAAACCTTCCGCTCCAAGTTCTCGCCGCGCGATCGGCTCGCCTTTCTTGCCGAGCACGGCGTTGTACCAGCGCCCGATTTGACTGAGCTCACCGACGGCGATGGTGACGGTATCGATTCCGGCGGCGCCGTTTTTGTGTTCGAACTGCTGGGGAATACGTTCCTGTCGCGGCGTCACGTCCTGGATTAAAAAAGGCGCTACTCCTCGGTGCGAGCCTGTGGCCAGTGAAAGAATCCATTTCAATTCAAAACCATCCGGTCGGGTTCGCGACCACGGCACCGGATCGTTGATCGCGACGCCGGCTTTGCGAAACTTTTGAGTGTCGCCTGAAAGGTCGCCGGTCTGCATGCAATAATCGACCAACCGTTCACCTTTTTGCAATGGCTCCCACCAGCGATGATCGATCGCGTCGCGATAAAAGGCGATGATTTCGAGATAAGACCCGTCGGCAAAGGAGATCAGCGCGTTGTGACTGCCTACCGGATGTCGACCGCCGGAGACGACGTTAAAGCCCAACTGACGGTAGTCGTCGGCCGCCGCCTGGAGGTCTTTCACGACGATGACAATATGATCGATACCTTGAAGCATGTTTATGAACCCAGCGAAATCATGCCTTAAAACGACGGCGCGACTTCTTCCAAGAACCGCTTCATTTGGCCACCCTGATTCCACGAAGTCATTCTTAGAGTAATGTGCTCTATGCCGGCGTTAAAATACGCTTTAAGTTCTTCGATACATTGTTGCGCCGTCCCCGCGGTGGTAAAACCTTCGACGAACTTCATGCTGAAATTTGAAGTGTAGTACTTATCCAGAAAAGCTTTGCTTTCTTCGAGGGCGACTTTGCGGTCTTCTTTGATATTGATGTTGTGATAGAGCGAGCTGCCGATTTTCGCCGGATCGCGGCCTTCTTCTTTGGCCATTTCGAGGATGCGCGTCCATTGCGATTTAAATTCTTCGGGCGTCACTTTGTTGGTCATCCAACCGTCGGCGAATTTCGCCACCCGGCGTAAGCCGCGCTCCACTGCAGGCGACGGCGCGCTGGCGCCGTCTTTCCAGGTCAGTCCGGTGGGGTTGCTGGCGATCCAAATCGGCAGCGGATTTTGTACCGGGCGAGGTTCAATGGTGACTCCTTCGAATTCGTAGAAGCGTCCTTTGTGCGATGCCTTCTCTTCGTGGAAGAGCTTGCGCAGGATCGTGATTCCTTCCTCTAGCCGCCCGACTCGTTCAGTATCCTTAATACCCATGACCCGGTGTTCAAGCGCCTGCGCCGGGCTCTGCTCGTTGGGACCGCCTAAACAAACCGCGAGCCAAGCGCGCCCTTCCGAGATGACATCCAGGCTGGCCCATTGCTGGGCGAGTAACGCAGGATGGCGTTGCGGAAACGTTGCCATGCAGCCGACGGCCAGCCGGACTTTTTTGGTGACGACGGCGAGGGCGGACAAGAGAGCGATCGATTCCAATCGTGGTTTGGCCAGCAGACTGTCGCCCACCCAAACGGCATCGAATGCGCCTGAATCTTCGCCGCGTCTGGCCATGTCGAAGAGCTCGGGAACGGTGACGGCGCCGATGATCACGCCGCGGTTCGCCAAAGTTAATCCAAATGAAGCCATGGTTCCGATTCTCCTTCTCGCCTTTCATAGCATAGGCTCCGGCAAATTCGAAACCGGCGGCATCGATTGACACAAAATTTTTACTATGGTTGGTTGACCGTGCCGAACTGAAAGGAGTGATCGATGGTTGCCACGTTTAGAAGTTACCTCGATGCGTTGAAGAACAATAACGAGCTGATCGAGATTGCCAAACCCATCGATGCCCGGGATATCGCGGCGCTGGTGCCGCAGTCGGAGCAGGCGATCTTGTTTACCAATGTGCGCGGTTACTCGATGCCGGTGGCCTCGGGGCTGTTGCAATCGCGCAATCGCTTGGCCCTGGCGATGGGTGTTCCCTACGACAAGATTGAAGCAAAACTGCGCGCGGCCATGGATCATCCGATCGAACCCCAGCGTGTTAAAGACGCGCCGGTGAAGAATGCCATTCGCGCGGGCAAGGACGTCGATCTCTTCGACCTGCCGGTGCCGGTTTTCTCCGTAATGGATGGCGGGCCGATGATTACCGGAGGGATCGTGATTGGGGAGGATCCTGAATTCGGAATGAACGCGGGCATTTATCGCTTGATGCTCAAAGAAAAGAATATTACCGGCATCGACATTGTAACACCCAATAATTTGCGCAAATTCGCCGAGCGCGCGTTGCAACAAAATAGGCCGCTACCGATATCCATCTCCATCGGCACCCATCCTTATGAGTTAGTCGCTGCGACCTTTAAAGCCAATCTCGGCGTCAATGAGCTCACCTTTGCGGGCGGGCTTCGCGGCGAGCCGCTGCCACTGGCCGACGGAGAAACGATTCCGGTGCCGTGTATCGCCGACGCCGAAATCGTTTTGGAAGGGGAAATTCTTCCCGAAGGCTGGATTCACCCTGAGGGTCCTTTTTGCGAGTTCAATCGTCTGATGGGCGGCATTCATCTCAATCCACGCGTGCGCATTAAAGCGATCCTGCAGCGCAAGGATCCGATCTATTATGCGCTGCACATGCCCTGGGAAAATATCTGGATGAGCGCGCCGATTTATGAGGCCGCGGCCTGGCGCGTACTCCATGAAGCCGGTGTTCAAGCCACGGCCGTCAACGTGACGCCCGGCGGTTGTTGCCACTGGCATATCGTTGCGGCGATAAGAAAATCGCCCGGCGACGGTAAAAATGCCATTATGGCTTTGCTCTCCATCGCGGATATCAAACATGTAACTATTGTCGATGACGACATCGACGTTTTCGACGCCACCGACGTGGAGTGGGCCGTCGCCACCCGCGTGCAGGCCGATCGCGACGTGCTGATCGTTTCCAACGCCCGTTCCAAACCGCTCGATCCATCGTTGCCGCCACCGGCGGCCGGCAAAATCCCCACCACTGCCAAGATGGGTATCGATGCAACAATTCCAGAGAACGTGCCGGCGAGCCGCTATCAGCGCATCGTCTATTACAACCAGGGCAAGGTTGAGCTGAAGAACTATCTCGGTGACGTGACCGAATCTGTAAACGGTGGAGCGAAAGCAAAGCCGAGCGAAAGTTTAGAGACAATATCGCAAAAAATTTTAGCCGCTCTGGAAAAATCTCACAGCTTCTTTGCCGACCTGTTAGAACTATTTCCAACCACGGAGTATCGGTCGATTGCGAGTGCCGTTGGGCAACTTCATCAGAACGGGAAAATCGTCCAAGACGGCGACGGGAAGTATCAGGTCACGATATAACGTCCCTCAGGTTGCGGTCCTGCCGAGATGGTCTTTCGTCGCTATCGACAACGAATTCCTCGGCGGTCATTTCGCGACAAAGGGGTATTCTACCGTGTAGGTCTTGAAGAATAATGCGCGAACTCATCCCAATGTCTTCCAAGACAATGGCCGGTCAATAACATTTTCAGTTATTCGCCCAGTTCCTTCACCGCAGCCAGAACCTCGACATAGGTGCCGCACCGGCACAGATTGCCGGAGAGATAATCTTTTGCTTGCTCTTCCGATGGATGAGGATATGCGTTGAGCAGTCCTTTGACCGCCATGATCATGCCGGTCGTGCAGAAACCGCATTGGAAGGCTTGATGCTTTAGAAAAGCCTGCTGTACCGGATCGAGTTCGCCGTCTTGAGCGAGACCCTCGACGGTCGTGACTTGTTTGTCCTCGATGTTGCTCACGAGCGTGAGGCAGGAACTGACGGGTTTGCCATCTATCAGCACCGTGCAGGAGCCGCAGACGCCGACATTTCAACCTTCAACCGTTCTTTTAAGTTTGAGATCATCGCGCAAAAACTCCAAAAGCGTTCGGTGTGCGCTGACCTGGACCTCTTGGCACACCCTATTTATGGTCGTCGAGAAAGTGAGTTTCATGGCAAACGCTTCAACGGGCTACTCCAGCGGTGTCTGGGGCAGATAAAGGCCCTGCTTGATGATCGCCAAGAGCGCCGTGCCGCCGGCAATCAGTTTGGCTTCGGGATCATCGCCGATGATGACGCAGGCCTCCTGTAGAGATTTCGGTTCGATCAAATCAAAGCGTCGCATATTGGGTCTATTTTTACTCGCCACTGCAGTGACTTCACTCTGTATCGCGCATTCATAAAAGCCTTGTCAACTTGAACCGTGCCGGGCATGAGCCTTGACAGATTTGAGCGGGCTTAATATGACCTCACTATGCCGGTTCAGGATGGCGCCTTAGGCCACATTGTTTTGAACGTCGCCGACTTGAAGAAGTCCGAGCGTTTTTACCGCACGGTTCTCGGGCTGAAGGTTTCCGCTCGCAATTTGCGGACAAAGATGACGTTTCTGAGTTACGGACGGGAGCATCATGACATCGCGCTCATGCAACTGCCCAAGGGAACGAAGGCGGTCAGCGACAAGGGCGTGCCCAAACTGCATCATTTCTGCATTTACGTTGGCTCGAACAAAACAATCGAGGATATTTACCCGGTGCTGAAAAAACGGAAGATCCCCATCGTCAGCGGTCCGGAAACCTTGGAGGTCGCCGGCAATCGCTCTATCAGTTTTCTCGACCCGGATGGCAATCGCGTCGAGCTCGCCTGCAACGCGAATAAGTTCCAACACGATGATCGTGAGAAGGCAAAGCGCAGAAACGGAGGCAAACGTTGAAGAAGGTTATTTTACTGCTTGCCCTCGTGGCCGCGCACATTGGCGGCCCGTCTAGAGCCTGGCCGGCGGACAAAGTTTATATTTCACACAGCGCCATCAGTGGCTCCCAGGCGGTATTGTTCGTCACCCGAGACGCCGGGTTCTTTAAGAAATACGATCTCGACACCCAGATCCTTTTTGTCTCAGGCGCACCGCCCAATATCGCCGCGCTGGTTTCGGGGGAGCTCGATCTGACGATTTTCGCCGGACCGGCCGCCGTGGCCTCGAACCTTGAAGGCGCCGATACGGTAGTGTTGATGACTTATATCAACACCATGGAGCACACTTTCATTGCGCGGCCGAACATCCGCAAGCCGGCCGATCTGAAGGGGAAGAAGTTCGGCATCGCCAGGCCCGGCGCAACCGACGATTACGGCGTGCGGGTCGCGTTCAAAAAATGGGGCATGGACGCGGACAAGAACATAACCTTTTTATCTGTAGGAACCCAACCGTCACGATTCGCCGCGGTGCATTCCGGGATGGTGGATGCCACTCTCCTGCAACCGCCCTTTACAGTCAAAGCCCGGCAAGCGGGCTTGATCGAGCTTGGATCTCTCGGCGATCTGGGGCTGGATTACCTCGGCACTTCACTGGCGACGACCCGGCAGACGATGCAAAGAAAAGAAAACCTGGTACGCCGCTTCGTGCGCGCCCTGGTGGAAGGCATCCACTATTACAAGACGCAGAAAGAGGCGAGCATCCGATCCATCGCCAAGTTTACGAAGCTCAACGATCGCGTCGCCTTGGAAGAGGCTTACAACACGTACGCGATTAAATACATGGCGCGGGTGCCGTATCCGAACATCAAGGGCGTTGAAACGATTTTGGCGGATCTCGCCAAGACCAATCCTAAGGCGAAGGGTGCCGACCCGAAACGATTTATCGAACCGCGCTTCCTCAAGGAACTGGAAGACAGCGGTTTGGTGGCGCAGCTGTATAAAAAATAATGGAGAAACATTGAGGTGAATCATGTCAGTTGAAGCTTTGTTAGGCGGAAAAATTTTGCCGGCGAAAGAGTTCTCCGATGTATTGGTGAATGAAGTGAAAAACCGCCACGCGCGCTTGCACCATCCATTCTATCTGGATCTTTATGAAGGCAAGCTGCCGTTGGAGGCCATCAAGGTTTGGGCAAAGGAGGCGTGGGGAATCTTTGCATACAACGTGGCCATCAACACCGCGAAATTGGTGCGCTGCCAACTGTCCGGCATCCACGACCCCGAGATTCATAAAAAGTTCGTCGACATCATCCATTCCGAGGTGGGTTACACCTATTTCGAAGGGTCGCCGCGTGCGGTGTTGGGCCACCGCGCGCTGTTTCTTCGCTTCGGCGAGAGCATTGGGATTCCGGGTAAGGAACTCGAACGATGTGAAATTGAAGAAGACTTTCTACCGACAACGGTGTTAGCCCGGGTTGGCTGGCTCGACATCGCCCTGCGCAGCCATCATATTCTCGAACAGGTCGCGTCGACCAATTGCTGCAACGAATTCTCCAATCACCTGACCGGCGGGAAGTTCTTCAAATCATTCCGCGACCACTACGGCCTTAAACCGCACGATATCGAATTCTTCGCCGAACATGGCGAAGCCGATACCGAACACAGCAACATCGGTTACGAGCTTGTGGAAGAATTCGCCACTACCCATGACTTGCAAGTCCGTGTACTCAAGGCGTTGCGCAAGGGTCTTGGCATCTGGTGGGCAGTCACTGATGGGGTGGCGCGGGAAAGCGCTAAACTGAAGAAGTAAGACTACCAGCCGCCGAGGTCCAGTCATGGAACTACTCTCGACGTTTCATCTAAGAAATTGGGTTGAAGAGAACGCGCACCTCTTCAATCCACCGTTTAGGACGAACAAGCTGCTCGTTCATCACAAAGATTTTCTGGTGATGATCCTGCGCGGGCCGAATACGCGCCTCGATTTCCACATCGAGCCCGGTGACGAGTTCTTTTACCAGATCGAAGGGGACATGGAGTTGCATCTCAAGCCGGAAGGGGAGCGACGGCAGGTTGAAAGGATCAAAGAAGGAGAGATCTTCCTGTGCCCCGGCGGCTTGCCGCATTCGCCGCGGCGATTCGAAAACACCTGGGGCCTGGTCATAGAACGAATCCGCCGGCAAGAAGAGAAAGAGGAATTTGCCTGGTTCTGCGAGAATTGCGACGAACGGCTGCTCAGTCGTTTGGTGAATCAGGGTGATATCCCCAGCCAGGTTTCCGCGGTCTACCAGGAGTTTAACGACAACGAGCAGATTCGCACCTGCCGCGTTTGCGGGTATGTCTTTCCGCGAACACCGATGGCGGAGCGGCTTAGTTTTTTGGATCAAAAATAACCGGCCGTCATTCATGGCCTTAGTCAAACCGGAAACATTCGACGACAAAGAAGTGACAATGGTCTATGTCGTCGGGCGCCTGAGCGAGGGTAAACGGGTGGAGCAAATATTGTCGGCCAAGGCCATTGACTACGCGGTCGACATCGAACCGTATCAGAGCCGTCTGCTCGGCATTCTTCCGGTAAAACACGAAGGCATCGGATTTTATGTTCTCTCTGCGCAAGTGGATTTCTGCCGTCGTGTTCTGCGCGAGGCAGGCTTGGTTCAAGGCCTGGTGGAGGAGGATCGTGACTGAGAGGTCGAACAAATACCGGCAATGTCTTCTCGGGTTTGTCTCTAACGAAGAGCGGTCGTGTTCAGCGATCGTTTCTGAAACGAACTACGGTAATTCCAAACAAGTAAAGCGCAGCGCCCTCATGGGTGCCACTACGCAGGAGGATTTATGACCATCAATCATCTTTCATTGCGGCAAGCGGTCGTCGACGGCGCGAATATGCTCGTTCGTATGGGCGCGATCTCGATGAGCCACCACGGCAACTTCAGCGTGCGTGTGCCCAACACCGATACTATCCTGCTCACCGCCACCAGCTCTTTCGATAGTCTGAAACCCGAGAACCTGGCGCTGCTCGATCTCGACGGCCGGCTGCTCGAAGGTGAAATCAATCCGACTAGCGCAGAAATCGTCCACATGCACGCAGTGGTTTACAAGCAACGCCCCGAGACCGGCGCCGTAGTCCACACTCATTCCACCTTTGCCACCAGTTTCGCGCTGGCGGGCCGGTCCATCGCCTGTTCGTATGAAGCGTTGGTACGCGCGGATATGACCGACGGCGTGCCGCTGGCCCATTACGGGCCGCGTGGCTCGGCGGCGTCGGTGGATAACATCGCCGTGGCTTTGAAAGGCACGAGGAACACCAAAGCGGTGTTGCTGGAAAATCACGGCGTGCTCGCCTTCGGCGCGGACCCCGCGGCCGCGGCGCGCGCCAACTTGATCGTCGAAGAGGCGGCGCAGATGGCGGTCTTCGCCGAAATGCTTGGCGGCGCCAAGAGCCTTCCTGTTGATATGCTCAAAGCGACGGTGGAGCGACGAGACGAATTTGCCCGGGCAGGCATCAAGCGGACGTAAAAACCAAGGGAAAGAAAACCTTTGGCTGGAAAACACTTGGTATCCGATCCGGCTTTGTTGTAAATGGTTGGAACGATTCGCCATGCTCAAAACTCAGCGCGTCTAGAGGAGAATGGTTATGCTCAAAGGGTTTTTAAAGAAAACTGTTCCGCTGTTGATGCTGTCTCTCGTATGTGCAGGGCAAGCACACTCGACGGATAAGCTGCTTGCAATCTATACTGCGCGGGTCATGTCGCAGTCATATCCATGGATCGCCGAGGAGGCCGGGCTCTTCAAAAAATATGATCTCGAGGTGCCGTTGGTGTTCGTGACGCCCGGCCCTCCCTCTGTGGCGGCGATTCTGTCGGGCGACAGCGAGGTGGCCGTGATCGGCGCGGCCAGCATTACTCGACCCTTCGTGCAGGGCAACAAGGACCCAGTGTTTATCGGCGGGATCAAAAGCATTCTGACGCACAGCATCGTCGCCAAGCCCGACATCAAGACACCCGAACAACTCAAAGGGAAACGCATCGGCGTCTCGCGCATCGGCAGCAACCCCCATTACTTCGCAGTGCAGGCGCTACGCCATTCTAAAATAGACGCTCGCGAGGTGAGCTTTATCCAGACCGGGGGCGCGCCTGAGACTCTCGCGGCATTAATCGCGCAAGGTATCGATGCCGCGGTTTTGACTGTGCCGACCGACGCGCAAGCATTGAAGCTAGGCTATCACTATGTGATCTATGGTCCGGATCTGCGCATCGCGTATGCCGCGACCACTTTAACGACGCGCCGGTCACTCATCGCCAAGCGCGGCCCAGTGATCGGTCGCTTAATGCGCGCCATGGCCGAGGCCGCCAAGATCATGCACACGGACAAGGAATACACCTATAAAATTTTGGGTAAGTACCTCCGCATCGATGACCGCAAGCTCTTGGATGCGAGTTACAACGTGGAGATCAAAGCCTTGGAGCCGAGATTAGCGATCAAGCTCGAGGGTCTCCAATCGACCCTGGAGGAAATCGCGCCCACTGATCCCCGTGCTAAAACGGTCAAGCCTCAGGAGATGATAGATACACGCTATCTCAATGATATGGAAAAAAGCGGCTTCATGGATCAGCTATGGGCGGGAAAGCGTTAGCGCTAGATCAATCCAGTGGTCGGGCAGAGCCATGAAGCGCTCTTAGAACCCGTCAATAAGTCGCGCCAGGCGCGACGCCGAAGAATTAAACTGAATTTCGCTACCGCGCGTTGCGCCAAACGGTTCCGGCGGCCAAATTTATTGGGCCGCAACAATCTCGATCATCACTGCCTCCGGGTCGGCGCCCCAGCGCCACGGTAGCACGATGCTTCCCAGACCACGCGAAACTACCAGCAGCGAAGAATGGAAAATATAAATTCCTTCATCCAGACAGAAACGGCTCTGGCGGATGATCGGCGGACCTTTGGGAAGACGGATTTGACCGCCATGCGTGTGTCCGGAGAGGGTGAGGTGCACGCCTCGTGCTTCAGCTTCGTAGAAGTGATCGGGGTTATGCGCCAAAAGGATATGGGGTGCGCCGAATTGTGACATCAAGCGCGGCCAGTCGGGTTTGCCTAGGATAAGATCGTCAATGCCGCCAAGCACGAAGGTGCTCGACCCGTGTGCGATCCTAATCGATTCGTTCATGAGGGTTGTAATGCCAATGGCATTGAGGCTTTTCCGAATTTCGTCAGGGTCGCCGCCAAAATAGTCGTGGTTGCCGAAGCAAAACCACGCGCCCAGACGCGCGCCCGCAAGCGGCGCCAGCGCGTGGAGGAATGGCTGTACTTCCCGCGAATGGCCGGTAACGATATCACCGCTCACGACCACCAGTTCAGGAGCGAGTTTCATCAAAGAGTGGACTATGTGCGCCAGTGTGTCGGGCTTGAGAAAAATGCCGCAATGGATATCCGATAGCAATAGTACGCGTAGAGGGGGAAGCTCGCGCGGCCAGCCGGTGGGTGAAACCGTTGTCTCGGCGAGCGCGAAGCGTCTCCTGATCAGCCATGTGTAGGGATTCCAAATCGCGGAGAGATGAGGATATAAGAAGCGCGATACGAGCACATCCATATTGCGCTCGAAAAGCTTGACCAGCCCGTTGTTGGGATTGATCCGGCGCCGTTCCTCGCCGGTCAGCGCCTTTGCTGGCGCGAGTTGTCGTCTTTGAATCGGAGATTCTTTCTTCAGGCGGATAAATTCTGTGACTTCGCAGAGAGAGTGTCCCAGTGGCGCCGCCGATGCAAAACATATTCTGTCGCAATTCATTGGCATAGACAACGCCCGGCAAGAATCGTGGGTGGAAAGCGGGAGGAGATACGCTTAAAACCGTGACCGGCTCTCATTCATGGATGATTTTTAAATTACCGCAACCAGCTTGCCGTTCTGGTATTCGACGGTTTTTCCGGTGAGCTCCATGTCGGCTTGTGCCGCAAGCACAAAGCCGTTTCCGAGCACGTCAGGTCCGGGCAAACGCTTGCGCGCTTCTTCGGGAGCGTCTTCGGTGGCGATGGCTTGTTTGGGGCTGAAGGCAATTACGCAGACGTTCCATTCGCGCTCTTCTTCGGCGACGAATCGAGTAAAGGTGCGGATCGCGTCCTTGCTGACGACATAGGCGGCGGCGCCGTGGTTCTCAGCTCTGCCGCCGCCCCACAGGTTGATAATATTGCCGGAACGGCGCGTCTCCATGAAAGGAACGACATACTTTGTACAGAGAAAGGTGCCGCCAAGATTGGTTTGAATAACGCTGTCCCAGAAGTCCTTGCTCATGAAGCGGGCGCGCGGCCAGCGCGGAATTCCCCAATTGAAATGGGGCACGATTCCTGCGTCGTTGATTAACGCGTCGATGCGGCCGAAGCGGTTGACGACTTCGTGGACCATCCTGCGCACATCTTTTTCGTCGCGCACATCGGTCGGAATGGCAATGGCATCCGCGCCGGCACTTTGGATCTCGCCGAGCGTCTTGTGCAAGCGCTCCACATCTGTATCCGCCAGCGCTAATTTGGCGCCGTCCCGTGCTAATGTCTGCGCCGCATGGCGGCCGATACCTTTGGCTCCACCGGTGACGATGACAACGCGATCTTTCATGATGTACCTCCGTGTAGGTTGCAAAGAGCCAAGGACAACGCGCAAGGGGATTATGGACAAACGGTTTTTACTTGTTCCTCGCTCTTAGCTCCGTGTCATTTGCGTCGGCTCAGCTCGCCAAAAAGTCCAAAACCACTTGCGCCGTCACATCGGGATTCTCGACATGCACGCTATGGCCGGATTTAGGGATCACTCTGACGGATTGTGCTTGAGGCATTGACCTGGCGTAGGTCTCTCCATGAGACAATGGCACCATATGGTCGTGCTCGCCCCAGATCACCAGCGCCGGTATGGTGATGCGATGGAGGCGGTTGCGCAACGAATGGTTGTAGAAGTAGGGCGGTTTGAAGCCGATGCGCGAACCGAAGCGCAGCATCTGGTAACGGCGGACTTCGTCTTCAAGTTCGCCTTTGCCGTCGGGAAACATGTCGAGTGCGTTAGGTTGATTTGCGCTCGCAAAAAGCATTTCTCGCAAAGACGCATAGCTCGAGCCGTACTCGGGTTGGGCGTTCATAAAAACGTCGCCGATCAGGGCGCCTTGGACGAACAGGCCGGCGGCGCCGATCAAAATCAGCTTGCGAATTTTTTCCGGATGACGCACGCCGAGCTCGGCGGCAATCCAGCCGCCGACGCAACTGCCGACGAGATCGAACTGCGTCAGCTTCAAGGCGTCGAGCACTTCGAGATAGTGAAAAACCACGTCTTCGACCGTGTCGATATCCTTGTTTTCATCGGTCTGCGCGCAGCCGGGATGGGCCGGGGCGATCACGCGGGCGTGCCCGGCTAATCTTTCGTGGAATGGCAGCCAGTTTTCTTTGACTGAGTGGACGTCGGCGAAGCCGTGAAGATAGAGCAGCGGATGGCCGCTGCCGGTTTCCAAAACCTGAACGTTACGTCTATTGACCTCGACGATTTGTCCGCTCAATGGATTGCCTCCGTCGGTTGTTCGAGATTGAGGCCGGGATATTCTTTAGTGAACTGTGCCAAAGATTCATGGCGCAACGCTGGCGCGACCTTTTCGGCGAACAGCTTCATGCTCTTGCGCGCCAGATGATTGGGCATGTTGCCGAACTGAAATTGAATCAGCAGATTGCCGGCCTTGGCTTTCTCGATGAGACTTTTGATGCGCCGCGTGACGGTCTCCGGGCTGCCGACGATGATCGACTGCGAGGCGTCGAGCTCTTCCCAATTTTCTACGTCGCCCAAAAGTTTGCGGCCCGGTTGGTAGCCTTTTAGATATTCGCGCCAGGCCGCGGCAGGGATGTATGGAACGCCGGGGCCGTAGGTGAGCTGCCGCCCTTCACGGCGTAGGTGACCCTTGAGGCAGTTCTTCAAAAAATACCAGACCCCTTCTTCGCATTCCTCGCGCGCTTGCTGATCGGTCTCGGCGACGTAAGTCGACATCAAAATACCAAAACGGAACGGATGGTACTTGTCGCCGTGTTTTTCCAGCACGGCGGCGAATTCCTGCTGCGCCCGGTGGGTTTCGCCGCCATGACTGCGTGACGAAAGAAAATAGCAATAGCCGCGTTTGGCCACCTCGGTCAAAGTCGACGGGCTACGCGAACCGGGGATCCAGATGGGCGGATACGGCTTTTGCAGCGGTTTGGGCCAGGGGTTCACATAGCGCAGTGGAAAGTAGCGCCCTTCATGGGCGAAGGGGCCGTCCTCGCTCCAGGAGCGCACGATCAAATCCGCCGCTTCCCAGAATTTCTCGCGGGTATTGGCCGACGGTACGTCGTAGTTAAAAGTCTCGGGGCCGCCGCCGGGCGCGAAGCCCGCGATCAATCGGCCATTGCTCATTTGATCGAGCATGGCGTATTCCTCGGCGACCCGCAGGGGATTCATGTGCAGCGGCAGAAGATTGCCGAGCACGACGATCTTGCCGCGCGTCGATCGTTGGGTGAGAGCGGCGGCGATCATGTTGGGCGAGGGCATCAGCCCGTAAATATTTTGATGGTGCTCATTGAGCACCATGCCGTCAAAATCAAGTTCGTCCGCGTATGCGAGCTGGTCGATATACTCCTGGTAGAGCCCGCGCGCTTTGTTGTTGTCCCATAAGCTGTTGGGCACCGTGACCCAGCCGGTATCATGGGTCTGGTCAAAATCTCTGTCCAGATACGGATAAGCCATGAAATGCCAGCAGAAAAGTTGGACTGGTTGCATTCTTTACCTCAATTTAGCTGCGCAATGATCGCCAAATCTACTCACGCCGCAACAGTGCCGGTCATACTACAAAGTGACGGGCTCTCGCAAGGAACAGGAGTGGAAAGTGCAATTGGGGAACTGGATCGCGAAGCACAGGCGTTCTAATGCAAATAAAAAGGACCAGGCTCTTGCGAGCCTGGTCCTTTGCGCTGGACCGGTTAGTCCAGCGGTGCCGTCTTCCCGTCCAAGGTGTGTGAAGGAGGCAGCGCGGGAAGCGGCAAACTAATGCAAATTAACTTTATTTGTAGTCTGATACCATTTGGTTTCCCGGAGCCGGCGTTGCAAATAGGTATCTTTCGGCCAGTCCCAGATACGGCCAGGCAGTTGCTCGCCGTCATACGGCGCGCCGTTAACCTTGCTCTGGAAAAAAACGAGCTGCCAAAAACTCGGATTCTCTAAATGGTTTTCAACGGATTTCATATCAGCTCCTCCTTTATCGTGCTTCATGAACATTTAAATTATTGATCGTGAGTTCGGCTGCCGGTGCTTTACCACTGCTCTCTGATCCGATGGTGACTCTCGCATCAACTTGCTCGGCTAAAAAGCAGAACGCGTGCCGTGCGGGAAAATCACTTCGAGATCAACGCTGTCTCGATTTTTCCTTAGCTATTCCGCCGAAGGCGCTGGCAAATCGGTCCTGTTCAAAGTTCGAGAAAGAGCATCGGTCAAAAATGCCATCTCCAGCGGGCTTTGAGGTTGGCGAACGACCCGGCGCAGTACCCGCAAACTTTCGTCGGCGGGCCTTGGGCGGATCGGTTTCGCAGGGCGGCACGCGGCCCGTCGCTGACAACTTCGTCGATGGGTGGAAAATCCACCGAGGCGCAGCATCGGCAAGCTATCGAAGTACCCACCAACGTGCTGGAAAAATGGCTGCGTATGTGGGGCCAGCACTGGGGCCATCAGGGTGCGGAGGACGACGGCGAGTTGAGCGTCGAGTTGAAAGAACGATGGGCGGGTTCCGAAGAAATGATGTTGAACGTTTTTAATGAAGGCCGCGATAAAATCGCCGAGATTACGTTCAGGGTCGACAAAGACCGGGAAGGGAGAAAATTCCTCGCCGTCAAGGATCAAAATACCGTGCGGCGATTGCGCTCCAAGCGGTTGATGACGTTGTTGCATTTCTTTTTTCTCCATCGTTATAAGACCGCTCTGGTGCACTACGTCACTCCCACAGCGGACAATCGCTTGTCGGTTCAGCGGATGATTCATAACGGCGTCTCGGTATTGCGACAGGTTTGGTCGGCAAAGCTCAGATTGGCAAAGGGATGTGGACGATGCCGGATGAAATGCGCAAAATGGTCGAAACCAGGGTGGCGCATCCTGAAGCCGGCGCGAATACGGCATGGGTGCCGTCGCCGACCGCGGCCACGCTTCATGCTTTGCACTATCATCAGGTGAACGTGGCTCACCGGCAATCGGAGCTCGCCCGCAGAAGCCGCGCCAAATTAGACGACATTTTAACGCCGCCGATATTGGACCGCACTTTAACCGCTGAGGAGATTGACAAGGAGTTGGATAACAACGCCCAAGGGATCCTCGGTTATGTAGTTCGCTCGGTGGAACAGGGAGTCGGCTGTTCGAAAGTGCCGGACATTAATAATGTTGCCCTCATGGAAGATCGCGCAACCTTACGGATATCGAGCCAACACCTTGCCAAATGGCTCCATCACGGAATCGTCAGCGAGCAGCAGATTAGGAAGACCTTCGAGCGAATGGCGCAAGTCGTTGACCGGCAAAATCAGGGCGACCTGAACTATCGCAACATGGCGCCGGATTTTGACAAAAGCATCGCCTTTCAGGCGGCAATGGAATTGGTCTTCAAGGGAAGGGAAGTCGATAACGGCTATACCGAGCCGGTGCTGCATGCCCGGCCGCCGCCAGGTTAAAGCGGCGGCTGGTTAGCCGGCAAGCTATACGCGGAAAGTATTCAGCGTTTCTCTGGCAAAAAGTTCATCCAGCGTGATACTTCGGTTGCTAATTCCCTGCTCGCGGCAATAGCGAATAAAAACTTCCAACGTTTTACGGTTGGCCTCAACGCCATAGGGCCAATAGTCATGACCCATCAGATCTCTGGTATCCTGGACGTAGTGGCTGGCCCAGGGTAGAACGGAATGGAGCCCGTCGTTCTTGTATAGATTTTCGATGCAGTGATTCTTGGCTTCAAGCAGCGCTTTGTAGAGACTTTGCGCAACCCACGGATGGCGCTTATACAATGCTTCGCGAATCACCATCACGTGCATGATTGGAAATATTCCGGTTCGTTGAAAATGATTTCGTTCGGCTTCCCGAGGGTCGGCAAATAGTCGCCGTATTTCGGGCAGGCGCTGCACGTAGGGCGCCGGTACCTGCGCGGTGATCAAGGCATCCACCTCGCCGGCAACCAGCATGGCGGATAGGTTCTTGCTCTCCGGTATTGCTTCGACTCTGATCTCAGTGGGCAGCTGCAAGGGCACCTTTTCTTTGCGGCCGGGCGATTCGAGCCCGCCCCTCAACCATGAAACGTCTTGCGGTCGCACGCCGTAATCGTCTTGCAAGAAGCCGCGCAGCCAAACGGTGGCGGTCATCTGCCATTCCGGCACGCCGACTCGTTTTCCTTTCAGATCCTCCGGGGTGTCGATGCCGGCCCGGACGTTAACGTATGCGCAGGAATGCCGGAATTTTCGGTAAACGAAAGCGGGAATGCCGACGAAAGGAAAGTCGTCGCGTGCTTTGCCGGCGACAAAACTGCCGAAGGACATTTCCGCGGCATCAAATTCACTATGAATGCCCATGCGCCAGTGAACTTCCGGCGGTTTGTTGAGGGTGACGAAATTAATCTCCATCCCCTCCGCCCGAACCGTGCCGTCGCGTAAAGGCCGGACAATGTCGTAATCGCCGCAAGCTAAGTCGATTTCCAAGACTGCCATGCTCGAACTCCTACCCGGCTAAGAACATCTTCTGCTTTGTTACATTCGACCACGACATATATTATTGAAGCACTGAACTCATGGAGCACTCGAGTCTTGGGAAAACAGAAGCCAGGAGTTCAGAATCCAAAGTCGAAAACCACGAACTTTTGAATTCTCCCGTCTGAATTCCATGGCTTAATCTTGAGATCGCGCAGCCCTAGCGCACGGATTTACCGAAAACCTTTTCGACAAAACCTTCTTTGACAAGTTTGTCGACAACGCTGTTATCGATGACTTTGGGGGTAAGGGTTTCGGCGTCGACGCCTTTGACGGGTTCGAACTCCAGGACGGTAGCCACATTGCGGGCATCGACCCGCGGTATCTTCTCGGTGAACTGGGTGACGATGCCGTAGGTTTCAGCGAGAAAAGTTGGATCATTCCGTTTGAAATATTTCGCCAGTACCTTGAGTGTCGTTTCCTTGTCGTGATTCATCGCGCCGACGGCTTCGATGTAGGCTTTCATCACACGTTCAACGGTATCGGGATTCTTTTGGAAGAACTCCCGGGTGAGCGCCATGACGTTCATGGCGAAAGGAATATCGAGGTCCGCTGCGTTCAGCAGAGCGCGCGCCGCCGCTCTTGGTTTGACCGAGGTCACCATTCCGGCAATCTGCTTTTGCTCGAACGCGGCTTGAATCTCCGGTGTGCCTCCCAAAGGACGCATCGTGGCCAATTGTGTCAAGCCCAATTTGCGTAAAATAAGTGTGGTAACGGTGTGGGCTGTCGAGTTGAAACGGGTGATCCCCAGGGTCTGTCCTTTGAGTTGATCCGTCCGCGTGATTTCGGGTTGGACGTACAAAGTCATCGGCGGGCGATTGGTCATCGCACCGATCGTCAGCACGGGGGCGCCACGCGCCGCTGCCAGGACAACGCCGCTGATACCGGGAGCGCTCAAGTCAAGACTGCCGCCGAGAAGCGCTTGGATGTTCGTGCCACTGGAAGGGATGTAGACCAGCTGAACGTCCAAGCCGTGTTTTTTGAAAAGCCCGGTCTCGTGGGCCATCCAGATGCCTGCGACCGTGGGGCCCACTACGGAATACGATAAGCGAAGCGGCGCGGCCCAAAGCTCGCCCAAAAGGCAAAGCCAGAACAGCGAAAGTAGCGGAAGCAGCTTTTTCATGCCGGTTAACTTTATGACCCTGTTCGCTAAGAAATTTTGAGTGGGCTGACTTTCTTTAAGCAGAGCCAGCGGGGGGCAAGCCCTGGTTGAAGAATGGGCTTGCTCCCACGACCAGCTTCACCTCGGCCGATCAGCCTTTTAAATGTTTCTTGAAAAACTCCTGGGTTCGACCCCAGGCTTCCCGCGCCGCCGATGCGTTGTACCGCTGCGAATTGGTGTCGTTGTTAAAGGCATGCTGCGCCCCTGGATAGATTTTATAGTCGTATGTCTTATTGTGCTTCTTCATGGCGGCTTCGGTATCCGGAATGCCTTTATTAACCCCGGCAACGGTATCCTTTTCGCCGTAGTGAGCCATGATCGGCGTCTTGATGTTTTGCACACGATCGAGCGGTTCCGGGCTGCGGCCGTAGTAGACGACTGCTGCCCTGAGGCTTGGAAGTTGAGTGGCTGTCGCAAAAGTGACTTCGCCGCCCCAGCAAAATCCGACCATGCCGACCCGATCGCCGCGGACGTCGGGAAGAACACGCAAATATTGAACGCTGGCTTGGGTATCTTCCGCGACGTTTTGCCAGGGCACCAGCTCACGGATTTTCGATAATCCGCCGCCTTTGGGATTGGCCTTGGGCGTGCCGCCCTGGCGCGAAAGATAATCCGGGGCCAAAGCTACATATCCTTCTTTGACGAAGCGGCGCGCGACATCGCGAATATGATCGTTCAGTCCCGCATTCTCGTGAACGACAATGACTGCTGGATATTTGCCGGCTTTAACCGGACGGGCGAGATAGGCAAAAACCGGCCCGGCTTTGCCGTCGTACTGGACGTTGTGTGTGAGGATTTCCGGATCGTTGGGCGCCACCTGGGCGGCAACGGCACTGGACGGCAGAAGACTGCCGATTAAACTGTTCGCCGCTGCCAGACTTCCCGTGGCAAGGATCGCTTGTCGCATGAACTCACGCCGCGATAGTTTACCTTCCTGATATTCGCGAATCAGTGCTTTTATCTTCTCGGCCATAATCTCTCCTTTTCGTGGTTTCGCCAAGCCGCTCGCCAGCGGCTGAGCGTGCACCGTATATATTGATTCCCAAGAGCGAGGTCAAGACTAAATTTCCTGATTTTTCTGGAATTTTCGCGGTTGGATACGAGCCGAAATAAAGGTTCCGGTTCGATTCAGCACCGGGCATCGTCGACAGCACCGCCATAGGGCCTTCGCCTACAAGGCGATGGCGCTGATTCTCGGCTCAGTCCTTCTATTCGGATTTATCGTTCGAGGAGCCGGCCTGGCTGTAGCTGTGCCTTTGCTCGTTATCATCAGCGCTTGCGCGAGCATACACTTCCGTTGGGGGATCGACGATCGCGTTGGCCGCGGGTCTGCGGTCTTTTGTATTCTGGTTTTCGTGACAGGTCTGGGTGTGCCGTTACCGATCCTCGGGCCTTGGTTGGGTGGCTGATCCAAGGGAATGATGTAGAGCGCGCCTTGCTATGGATCTCATCGCTAACATTCAACTC
>WHTF01000026.1 GCA_009379725.1 Deltaproteobacteria bacterium | reverse complement strand
CCGCATTATTCATGCTTTTTCAATTCGGGTGAAAAAAGTTGCATTAATCTTTAAGCCGAATGTAATTTTTCAAGTTTGGCCAAGTCAATAGGACAGAAGCTGCTGGTTTGGCGGTTTTGCGTGGGGAAAACGCGTTTGGAAAAACACCTCTGCGTGTGTCGGGTGTGAATGTCTAAAACGATTCCAGAAGTGCGATCTCAGAGAGCGGAAGTTAAGTGAGCGCAGGCTGGGGGAGGCGCTTAAGTGTTTGCCAGATCTCCACGAACCAGTCGCGTCCGGGCCAGCTTGAGCAGAGATGAAACCACAAGTGGCGAGCTGTACCCTTAAATCGAGCTCCGACCTTGAATAGCTTAAGCCGTAAGGTTTCCACCGAATGCTTCGCCTTGTTTGATCAACACTTGAATGTGGCCGGGGATGGTAGGATTGACCAATTCGTCGCTGATCTTGCCGACATAGGGCGCAATCAGGTCGCGGTGACGCGCAAAGAATCCCTGATGGCGCTGGTAAATGATCAGATGAAAGTTATTGATCTCGACCGGATAGCTGTACCAGTGTTTCCAGAACAACCGAATGGTTTCAAAGGGCAACTCGCCGGTTTCGAGGTCGCGCATGAACGCGCCGCCGAAGACCTTCTCATTCCAGCGCGCGTACATGCGATGTTTGATCTCGTCGGTAAAAGCCGCGGCCTCGCGGGCCGAAAGCTTTCTGCCGGTTTCCAGATTCAACGATTTTCCGGTACTGGCCACGATCGGCAACTCTCGTCGATCAGAGCTTGAATCCCGCTTTTTGCAGGCTTTCTTTTAAATCCGCTCGATCTTTGTCGGTGAACGGCGGCGTTTCCCAACGCGGAAAACGTTCGACGGGCAAACCGCGCATGCGCATGAGTTCGGCAAAAACGCCGCGGCCGTGTGTGCGCAGATAACGTCCGACCACCTGGAGAACCGCCGCCAGCAGATCATGCTGCTTTTGCGCCTCGTGGAGGTTGCCGGCTTTAAGCGCTTCATACATCCTGACGCAGGCTTCCGGGAATGGAGTCGAGGGCGGATGGATGGCGCCGCGCACGCCGACGGAATAGCCGCTGTAGAGGGAGAAAATTCCGCCGGGAAAAACCCCGACGTATTTCGGCAGCTGAAAAACATAGCCCAACAACTTATCGTAGGCGATAAACGAGACTTTGATGCCCGCTAAGGTGTTCGGCGCGATCGCTTCGATAATTTTGTTCGCCTTCGGCGGCGTGATCTCGACATGAGTGGTCTCGGTGTTGTCGTAAATAAACAGCGGCACGCCGGGAACCGACCTGGCGATGGCCCTGTAGTGCGCGTACACTTCGTAGTCATCGTGGGGATAGTAGTACGGAGGAACAACTGCCACCGCATCGACGCCGAGCCCGGCGGCGTGTTTGGCCAGGTCGATGGAGGAATACGTATTGGCGGTGCCGATGTGCATAGCCACGGGCACTTTGCCGGCCACCCGCTTGACGATCTGCTCGGCGACCTTCTTGCGCTCGTCGATCTCCAGCACCATTCCTTGTCCATGAGTGCCTAAGGGAAAAAATCCGTGCACTCCCGATGCCAGATAAAAGTCGACGATCGCATCGGTCGCAGCGTGATCGATGGCGCCGTCGCTCTTAAAAGCCAAGGGCATCGGCACTAAGATTCCTTCAAATTTTCTTTCGCTCGGCATAAATGCTCCTTTCGAGCTGGGATAAGATGTGCTTTTCTGTACCCATATCGCACCCTCGATAACATTTCCAGCCGCCGGCCGGTTTCGAAAAGCGGGGAAAGGTGTTAACAACTTATTATCTTAATCAGGAGGCGATGAATGGCGGAAAGGAACCCGACGGTGACGATGTCGACGAGTCTGGGCAATATCCGCATCGAGCTCGATGCCGATAAAGCGCCGGTCACGACGAAAAACTTTTTGGACTATGTGAGCGACGGATTTTACGACGGTCTGATCTTCCACCGGGTGATCCCGGGTTTTATGATTCAAGGCGGCGGGATGGACTCGCAGATGAAGCAAAAGGGCACCCAGTCGCCGATCAAGAACGAAGCGACGAACGGACTCAAGAACAAGAATGGCAGCGTAGCCATGGCCAGAACGAACGTTGTCGACAGTGCTACGGCTCAGTTTTTTATTAACGTAAAGGACAACGATTTTCTGGATCACAGAAGCACCGCTGCCGATGCCTTCGGATATGCTGTCTTCGGCCAGGTGATCGAAGGCATGGACGTGGTGCAGAAGATTGAAAAGGTAAAGACGAGCAACAGCGGCATGCACCAGGACGTCCCGGTGGATCCGGTGGTGATCAATTCGGTGAAGCTGGACGAAGGAGTTCGAGGAAGCTAAAGCGTGGATGGCCGGAACGAGTCCGGCCATGACAGCTAATGGGATGGCAAACCCAAGAAGCGGCAGCCGCATGCCGATAGGCACTCTGTCGCCGTCGCCGTTTTGCGCGCGGCGGCGGCGACCATCCGTTCTCGTAAGGTTTAGTTCATATTGGGTTTAGGTTTGCGGTTCTGCGTTTGGGTCCGGACCAATGCCGAAGTCCAAACGTTTAGAGTCGAAACCGGCTTACGCGTTGTTGAACGCATCGACGCCGGCCTGGCAGATTTGTTTGTCCACTGCCGCAGGAGCGCCGCTGACGCCGACACCGGCAATGCATTGCCCTTCGACATTGACGGGAATGCCTCCTTCGATACTGATGAACCAGCCGGGACCGACCGCCAGTGTTTGCGCTAAGACCTGGTGATCGGGTATCTCGCCGCCCTCGCGGTTCTTTTTTCCGGTTGCAGCCGTCGTCAGCGCCGCCGAGCGTGCTTTGGCAAGGGCGATCATCGTGTTGTGGGTCCGTCCGTGGGTCATTCTTTTAAACGAAAAAAGATGACCGCCGCTATCGACGACAGCGATGCTGACGATCTGCTTGAGCTCTTTCGCTTTGTCGATAGCAGCGTTGACGATGATGTCAGCGCCTTCCTGAGTCAGTTTGAAAGATGGTGCGAGCTTCATAACTCCTCCTTGGGGCGTTAAATGAGTATGGCAATCGACTTAATAGCTAACACTCGCTGGCGCAGTGGACAACTTTGCTTGCGGCAGCATATCCCTACCTGCCTCTCTATCTGCTATGGAAATCGAGTTCAACTCAATCAAATTTCGATGAGGCGGGTGAACTCGCCAATAAATCACGGTAATGTATGGTTGGAAACGATACAAAAACGGTTTTAACGCCAGAAGAGGATATATGAGCGATTGTAAAAATTGGAAGATTCTGCAAATCATTCCGGCACAGGGAGGTTGGAAAGCCGTTCATTGCCAGGAATCGGAAAATGAACAAATAAAGATTTCCAATCGGTCCATCATCTGCTGGGCGCTTGTCGAACCTGCCGGAGAGACCGCAGTTGCTGGCACACAAGTGCGAGGTATCGCACAGGGATCACGCGATTTGGCGGTTGTTGAAGATTTAATTAATGCGAAAGAAGCCGGTGCAGACGGCAGAGAACGAAATCAGTATTTTCTTGGATACAATGATCCGGAGGCACACAAGGAAACCGATTACTGGCTCCAGCAAGCCGGCGAACGGCTTCGGACCGAAAAGGAAAAATAGTAGTAAAGAGCAATTGATGGTGGTGTTAAGTTGGGGAAGAACAAAATTTCGATCTGCCAAAAAAGGCGCGAGAAGCGTCGCTACGATTCTCGTTAAAAAATCGTAGCGACATAACGGCTTCTCTTAGGATGGGTTTATCTGCTCCGCGGTTTCGTTACCTTCGAACCCGAGTCGTCGAAGGATTGGCCTCCTTGAGATAACGGTAGTAGTCGCTATCCGTGGTCAGCACCAGAGTCGAGTTCTTGTTTTTGCTTGCCTTAAGACTTTCGAGGGTTCGAGAGAAGGCGTAAAATTCTTTGTCCCGGCCGTACGCATCGCCATAAATCTTGGTCGCCGTTGCGTCTCCTTTGCCGCGCACTTCCTGCACCGTGCGATAAGCTTGCGAACGGATCTCACGCAGTTCCTTTTCCATATTGCCTAAGATCTCGGCGCTGCGGCCTTCGCCCTCCGATCTAAAACGCGCCGCGAGTTGCTTTCGCTCGGAGATCATGCGCGCGTAAACCTTTTCCCGCACGCTTTCCACATAGTTGAGCCGTTTGATGCGGACATCGACTACCTCGATGCCGTACTGCGGGGTGATCTTGCGTACTACCGACAGAACGGCCCGGGTCAGCCCTTCACGTCCGAGGTTGATTTCTTTCTTCAGCTCTTCCACTACCTCCTTGGAAACCTCTTCGAGAACCTCCTCTTTAGGCGTCTGCCAACTCGAACTGCGAACGAGTTCAACCAACGTATTGGCGGAGACCAGGTCTCGCACCACCGAATCGATGATATCGTCGAGCCGCGACTGAGCCCCAGCCTCCGTGGCAACACTTTGGAGAAACTTCAACGGATCCACGATGCGCCATCTTGCGGTGGCGTCGACCCAGATAAACTCGCGCCCGGCCGTGGGTACCTGATTTGGATCGCCGTCCCAGATAAGCAGGCGCTTATCAAACCGGCGAACCTCTTGGATAAAAGGGATTTTGAAGTGAAGGCCCGCTTCGCTCACTGCCGCCCCCACCGGCCGGCCGAATTGTAAGACGACGGCTTGCTGTCCCTCTTCTACGACATAAAAGCTCCCGAACAGCGCCAGAACAGCAGCCACCATTAGAATAACTAACGCATATTTCACAGGCGTATTCATGATTTGGGCTCCTCCGCGCGAGCTTGTATCGGTGGCGGGCTCTTCCCTGAATCCAGGGAAAGCCAGGGAATCAATGCCTGTTGCTCGCTGTCCACGATATAAACGGTTTTGGCGTCGGCAAGTACTTCGCTCATCGCCTCCAGGTAAAGGCGCCGCCGGGTAACGTCGGGGACCCGTTGGTACTCCGCCAACACCGATGTAAAACGGGCAGCTTCGCCGCGAGCTCGGTTAACACGCTCGGTAGCGTAACCCTCAGCTTCTGCAACCGCCTGTTTCGCTTCTCCCGCCGCTCTAGGAATCACTTTGTTTGCCTGTTCCTGCGCCTGGTTCACCATACGTTCAAGGTCCTGGCGCGCCTCATTGACCTCGTTATAAGCCGGCTTCACCTGATCTGGAGGCGTGACGTCCTGAAGCTCTACGGTGATAAGCCGGATGCCGGTTTCGTAATCAGACAGGATCTGCTGGATTTCCTCTTTGACTCGGCCGGCAACGCCGACGCGCCCTACCGTTAGGACATCACTTGCCACGCGGTTGCCGACCACACGCCGCATGACCGCCTCGGAAACGGCGCGAAACGTATCCTGCTGTTCGCGGACCTTGAAAAGAAAGCGGACGGGATCTTCGACGCGGAATTGAACGATCCATTGAACGTCGATGACGTTGAGGTCGCCGGTCAACATCAGCGACTCGGCGGAATAGTCCCCGCCTGCATACTGCGTCTGACGGCCTGCAGTCACCGTCCGAAAGCCGAACTCTTCTTTTAGGACCCGGGCCGTAGGAACCCGTCTGACGGTTTCAATTCCAAGCGGTATCTTGAAATGAAGCCCCGGACCGGTCGTGCGATGGACGCGCCCAAAGCGCTGCACCACGGCGGTTTCCTCGGGTTGAACCGTGTACCAGCTCGACCATAGAAACAAAAGAACCACGACAACCAACAACACAGGAAGCACAAAGCCAGGATTGAATCCTTCGAATTGTTGTTGTAGCCGTCGCAAATCATCTTTCAGTTCGCCAGGCCATTGCGCATTTGCCATCTCAATCTCCTCTCGTTCAGACGATTTGTGAAAAGAATTCGCAACCTGCTCGGCGCTTTTCAATTATAACTTGGACAGATTTCATCACCCGTTCAATACAGCTAACGGAGATCGAGCGAGGTTGCAACCTTGTGGAAGAAAAAATCGAGAGAGAGGAAAACAAAAAGGGACGGGCTCAGTTCGTCTCTTTTTGCGCGTACGGTTCAGCCGAGCACGCGAGCACCCGGCGTTACAGGTCGTATATCGGCGTGTACAGGGCGACGTGTTCGCCCATGGCCATGGCTCGGACGATATCAGCCCGGCTGACAATTCCCGCCAGTTGCTGGCCGCGCATTACCGGCAATCGCTTGATGTTGCGAGTGGTCATCAGCGAAGCTATCTCCTCGACGGGAGTATCCTCCGCCACGCGAACCACTTTTTCACTCATAATCGACTTCACCTGTGAGCCTCTCTTCGACAGCAGGTCTCGTTCAGAGACGATCCCGATCAGCTTGCCGTTCTTGTCCAATACCGGCGCCCCGCTGATGTGATTCTTGCTAAGAAGTTTTGCCAGTCTCTTGACAGGCGTGAGGGGAGTGACGGCAATGACGGGTTTAGTCATAATTTCTCTTGCTATCATGAGGACTCCTTTCCAGCCTGGAACCGGCGCTCGTACGAGAATTCTACGCTATGACTGCAACGGGCGGCTGTCAATACCAGGGAACTGGGAGACAAGCTTGTATGACAGTAAGCCGATTGCGCTGATCACGTTAGTGATCGAGCCAAAGCTTTCAGGGTCACACAAGCATAGAACCCATAGCCGCGCGAATTTTTTTAACTAGAAGCCCCACGCACTACTGTTCGCTTTCGTTTCGCATGACGTCCGTGGTATGTGATGGTCTACTTATTCGGTTGCTAATCACCGCTACAGGATTCTTATCTTGCCCAAGAAATTAACCGGACTGTTCTATGGGTGGCGCATGATGGCCGCCGCTTGTGCTTTGCGCGTGCTCGGCGCGGGACTTCATAGTTTCGGCTTTACGGTATTTTTTCTTCCGCTCAGCCAGGACCTTAACCTGAACCGAACGGCGACCTCGCTGGCGTTCTCACTGGCGCGCGCGGAAGGCGCCATCGAAGGACCGATTGTCGGTCATTTACTCAACCGCCACGGCCCGAAGCCAATCATGCTTGCCGCGGTTGTACTCATGGGCGTGGGCTACCTGCTGTTCTCTCAGGTCAACAGCTACACGACTTTTCTGATCGTCTATCTTGGCGTTATTTCGCTCGCCCACGCCGGCGGATTTATGCACGCGCCCATGGTGTTGATCAACACCTGGTTTATCCGTCACCGCGCCCGCGCCATCACGATCAGTAGCGCTGCGTTCGGATTGGGCGGAGTCCTCGTCGCGCCGCTCTTGAGCCTGATCGTACAAGCATGGGGTTGGCGTTGGGGCGCGGCCATTGCGGGATTCTTGTTCCTGGCGATCGGCATACCGCTGTCTTTGACGGTCCGCCGGTCGCCGGAAAGCATGGGGCTTCTGCCGGACGGCGACGAGCCGGCGCGTCCGATGCGCGGTAAAGACGGCGTCGAGCTGCCGGTCAAAGCGGAAGTCGAAGTCACCGTTGCCGAAGCGTTGCGGTCGTTTGCGTTCTGGGGATCGGTCCTGGCGGCGGGCATTCGCAACGGCTCGTACCATGCGATTGGCGTTCACTTCATACCGCTCATGGTGTGGAAGGGATTGAGCGAACCCCAGGCAGCTTTGTTGCTCAGCGTCTATGCCTTTCTCGGTATGTCGTTTACGCTTGTTCTCGGCTGGTTTGCCGACAAAGCCAACAAGCCGCGCATGACTGCAATGATTTTGTTCGCCGCCGCCGGCGCGATGTTCCTGCCTATCATCGGCGATTCGTTCGCGACGCTTTGCCTTTTTACGGTCTTTTTTGCCGCCGTGGAGACGACGTTCCCGCTGGGTTGGGCGGTGGTCGGAGATTTGTTCGGCCGTAAGCATTACGCCCAGATCCGCGGCTATATGACTTTGTTTTACACCTGGGGAGGAGTCATCGGTCCGGTCGTTGCCGGAGCGATCTTTGATCGCTGGGAAACCTATGAGCCGCTCTTGTGGTCTCTCGTGGTCGTATACATCGTTGCGGGACTGTTCTTTGCCAGCCTCAACCGATCCTGGCAGAAGGCGACAGGCCGAATACGCGCGCTGAAATGAAGAGGAAAATCCGAGGAAAGCCAGGGCTGCAGGGAGAAAGTGCACAGGAACGCCGTTACCTTTTGGTTTTTGTTTAGGTGTGGTAATGGGGTGCTGGAATCACGAATGTCGATGCAGAAAAGCTCGTTTCATTAACGGCCGCCTTTAGAGGATGCTATCGTGGATTTTCGCTTATCGTCTGAAGAAGAGTCGCTGCGCAAAACCATCGAAGGGTTCGTGCGCGAACATCTGATTCCGCTCGAAGCGGAATTCGACAATGCTCCGGATATTTTCGAGGGCAGCCGTTGGAAGAGCCGCGCCAAGTTGAGTCGCGATCCGGAGATCATGCGCTACGTCGGTATTATGGAAGAGCTCGAGAAGAAGGCCGAAGCGCAAGGTCTTTGGTACCTCGACGTGCCGAAGGAATACGGCGGCCTGCAAGTGAGCAATGTGGCGATGCTCGCCGCCACCGAAGAGCTGGAAAAAAACTCGATCCCGTTCGAATTCGGTAACCATGTCTCCAATATCCTATACAGCTGCAAAGGAGACCAGATCGATAGGTTTCTCTGGCCGTGCATTCGCGGCGAGAAAACATCGGCGTTCGGCTTGACCGAACCAGCCTCGGGCGCCGATCCATCGATGCTGCAAACCACCGCGGTGCCGGACGGCGACGACTTCATCATCAATGGCAGCAAAATGTTTCCAACTTTTGCCGACGTGGCGGACTTCGTGCAGCTCTTTGCGCGCCTTCCCGGGACTAAGGGCAGGGAAGGCGTGACTTGTTTCTTGATCGATACGGGGACGCCCGGCTACCGGGTGACGCGCAGTATCGAAACCCTGGCGGGGACCGAACCGTGCGAACTACTGTTCGAAGATTGCCGGGTCCCTAAAACCCAGGTTCTCGGCGAGATTGGCAAGGGTTGGGCGCTGAATCAGGCTTGGCTCGGTGCGCGCCGTTTTCAGGTCGGCATTCGCGCTCATGGAATGTCGCAACGGGTCTTGCGGGTGGTCGCGGAGTTACTTGGACGGGACGCCGTAGAGGCGGCCAAGTTCGTCGAGCGGATCGGCTATTTCTCAGGCGAGTTGGAAGCGCTGCGGACCTTGACCTATCTCGGCGCGTGGAAGGCCGATCAGAAGATGGATGTTCGTTCCGAAGCGGCCAACGTGAAATTATTCGCGACGGAGCTGTTGCATAAAATCGTCGATTTCGCTTTGGATGTCGCCGGCCCGGCGATGCTGCGCAAGAACCACGTGCTGGCGCGCGCCTTTCGCCACGCGCGCGCCAGAAGAATCGTCGAAGGTCCTTCGGAAATACAGCGGCACATCATCCAGCGGGCGCTGTTTCGGGAAGGCGCCGCTTTGCTGGAGCTGCAATAAACGACGCGATTCGTTGATTCCCCGGATCGAGGGCAAGATTGAACGAATTGTCACTGAGCCTTGAACGATGGATCTTAAATTAACCGAGGAAGAAAAGCTGGTTCAGAACACGGCGGCGCAATTCGTTAAAAGAGAATTGCTCGCACGCGAAGGCGATTATCTCAGACAACAGAATCTTTTCTTGCCGCCGGGCGATCCGCCGCGCCGCGAACTGGATTCGCAGGTGCGCCCAAAACTTGTTTCCCTGGCGCAGCAGCTGGGGTTGTGGGCACTTGAGTTGCCGGATTCGTCAGGGGAGCAGGCAATCGGCTTCTTGGCCCGGGTACTGGTTTACCGGGAGTTCGGCCGAACGATTTTACCTTTCGAGCCTGCCTGTATTCCGGCGTTGCTGGCGAAAAGTGAATTCGCCCAAGAGTTGGCCGGCGATAAGCTTTTACTGTCGCTGGCTTTCGATCAGATTCACAAGACCGGCACTCTCGATGGCATCACGACTCGTTACCGCCCGGAGTCCGACGGCTGCGTCCTCAGCAGTACCGATATCATGATTTATCAACCATCCGCTGATCTGTTCCTGTTTCCAGCCAGAGAACAGGGAACCCATCGAATCGGCTTGTTCCTGATTGAAAAGAATACCCCCGGACTTTCTCTACAGGATGAGACCGATCTCACGACCGACGCAATGATGGCGCGGTTGACCTTGCGCAACTGTAAGATTCCGGAACGGCGTTTGCTGGGATATGAGTATGAGACCGGGGAAATTCTCGCCGCCGAACAGCTGCGCATAGCCGGCCGTTGCTTGGGTATCGGCATGCGTTGTCTGGCAGATGCCATCGAGCACGCGCGCACGCGTGAAACCTTCGGCAGAACGTTGGCGCGACGCCAGGCGATTCAATGGATGCTGGCTGATTTATCGGTGGATTTGCGCACCTGCACCTGGCTGACATTGGAGGCGGCGTGGCGGGCGGACCAGAGTTTGCCTTTTTTCGATGCCGCGGCGCTGGCGAAAAAGAGGGCGGCGACCATGGCATTTCAAGCCGCCGATACGGCGATACAGATTCACGGCGGCTACGGCGTTTGCAAAGAGTTTCCTTTCGAAGGGTTTTATCGCGAGACGCGGATGCTACGGTTACTCTACGGACGTGAAGCCGAGATGAACCGGGCCGCGGGCGAAAGTTTTTTGAAGGTGGGCGTAAGACGGTAGGCGCGAGTAGGATAGGACCGCGCATGCCTTTCCGAGAGAGGAGCGAGGGAGAGCAAAATGCGACGGAAAAAAGTCTGTCTGGTGAGCTACGGCTCGACGGAGTATTCGAGAAAATCCGAAGAGTCGGTTTTAACCCATTATGCCAATGCCATCAGGCAGGCGCTTGAGCGAGCCCGCTTGCATAAGAAAGAGGTCCGCGGCCTTTCCATAACGACCCAAGCGAGTCCCGATTTCTCACCGCATGTTGCCGAGCAACTGGGCCTGGAGGTCGATTGGGTTCTCAACGGCGATTACGGCGGTGCCGGTGGGGTCATGAGCGTGCGCCGGGCCGCAGACGCCATCGAGTGCGGTCACCTCGAGGTCGCCGTGCTCGTGGGCGGCAACTCTTTCGATAAAAGCGTCGCGCACCAAAGGCCGTTGGAGTATCAGCGCGCCAACTATGTCGACGTTTACGGTTATGGCGGGCCGAATTCCTTGATGGCGCTAATCCAGCGGCTGCATATGGAAAACTACGGCACGACGCTCGAACAGATCGGCAAGATCGCTGTGGCGCAGCGGGCAAACGCGATCAACAATCCGCAGGCGTTGTTCCGCGAGCCGATGAGCATGCAGGACTATCTCAAGTCGCGGATGATCTCCGACCCGATCCGTTTGTTCGATTGCGTGATGCCCTGTTCGGGCGCCGAGTGCGTGATCTTGGCCTCGGAGGAGAAAGCTAAAAAAATCACCGACAAGCTGGTTTATCTGGTCACGGATGCTGAAATTTCTCATTATCAGGTGGCGGACATGCAGCCCGACAAGACCACGTTCGGCACAAAGGTAGTCGGCGAGCGAATCTTTTCCGAGGTGCGGCGCGAGGATATCGATTTGCTGGAGATTTATGACGATTATCCGATTGCCGTGATGATCCAGATCGAAGATCTGGGCTTTTGTAAAAAAGGCGATGGCGGGAAATTCGTCGACGCTCGCGATCTAACCTACAACGGCGATTTCCCGGTGAACACCGGCGGAGGCGAGCTTTCCGTCGGCCAAGCCGGATTGGCGGGTGGATTTCTCCACATCGTCGAAGCGCTGCGCCAACTGCGCGGCGAAGCCGAAGGCCACCAGGTGAAACAAGCCGAGCGGGCTCTGGTCACCGGCATCGGCTGGCTCAACTATGGGCGCAATCTCGGCACTACGGCGGCCATCGTTATCGAAAGGAGACAGTAATGGCGGAAGCAAGCGCGCTCAAAAAGAGCTTACCTAAGATCAACAAGGTCGATGCGCCGTATTGGCAGGCCGCCGCCGCGGGCAAGCTGGTTCTGCAAAAGTGCCGGGACTGCGGCAAAGTGCAATTTTTTCCCCGCGTCGCGTGTGTCGATTGTTTCAGCGGCGCATTGGATTGGGTCGAAGCCAAAGGTGCCGGCAAGATCCATAGCTTTACCTGGGTGAGAGTGCCGCGCAATCCAGCGTTCAAAGAAGATGCGCCGATCTGCTACATCAACGTCATGCTGGACGAGGGCGTGATCGTGGAAAGCCGGCTGGTGGGAGATTCCAAAGACAAGGTGAAAATGGGCGACCGGGTCAGAGTCGTTTTTCAAGAAACACACAGTCCGGAAATCAAGCTGCCGATGTTTGAATTGATGGGCTCACCTCGATGAATTTCATGCGCGGCCTCCTCGCCGGTCTCAACCGCCGATGCCGATGAGATTTTGGGTCTCTCGTTGTTGAGCAAGTGGAAAGAGGCAAGAAGGTGGCGGACTCTATAAAGGAAAGATTCATGGATTTTCAAACGATACTGTTCGAAACTCGCAACCAGATCGCATGGATAACCTTTAATCGTCCCGATTCGTTGAATGCGATGAATCGCCAGATGACTCGGGAGCTCATTGACGCTTGCAAACAGGTAGAGCAGGACGAAGGGATCAGGATCGCAATCTTTACCGGCGCCGGCGAAAAGGCCTTTTCGGCGGGCATGGATTTGAAAGAGCGGGCTGAGACTTCTTTTTCCCCCATCGAACGGCGGCATCAAAAGCTGACCAATACCATTTACACTCAGGCGCGCGCGGTGGCGGCGATTACCAAGCCCACCATCGCGGCGATTCGCGGCTATTGCGTCGGCGGCGGATTGGAATTTGCTTTGGCCTGCGACCTGCGGGTGGCGGCCGAAGATGCCAAGTTGGGTCTGACCGAAGTACGGCGTGGATTGATTCCCGGCGCCGGCGGCACGCAAAGGCTGGCTCGCGCGGTTGGTGTGACCAAGGCGCTTGAGATCTGTTTGACGGGCGACAATGTGAGCGGAAGCGAAGCCGAGCGTTTGGGCCTCGTCAATGCCGCTGTGCCGGCGGGCGATGTGCTGAAAGCGGCCGAAGACTTGGCCAGTAGAATCCTAAGAGGCGCGCCTATGTCAGTGGCGTTCATTAAGGAAGCGATCAAAACCGGCATTGACCTGCCTTTAGAGGAAGGACTGCGTCTCGAGGCCGATCTCTCCGCGCTGGTGGCGACGACGGAGGATAGCAAAGAAGGTCCGCGCGCCTTCGCCGAGAAACGCGCCCCGGTGTGGAAGGGGAGATAAATTGTTCAAGGTTCAACGGTTCAAAAGTTCAAATCGTTAAGGTTAGAACCCTTGAGCGATTTGAATGATAGTATTACAGGAGAGCTAGTCGAACATGGAAGAGCAGAAGATTTTATATGAGGTTAGAGACAAAATCGCATGGGTTACTTTGAATCGTCCGGAGTCGTTGAACGCGGTTAACCGGGAGATGGTGAAGTCGATTGTTGAATACTGCCGTGAGGCCGAGGAGGATCGAAACGTTCAAGTCGTCATATTCAAGGCAAACGGAGAACGCGCTTTTAGTGTCGGCGGCGATATCAAAGATCGCGCGCGGCAGAATGCCGCGGAGGTTGAGCAGGCTGAGTCACCATTGGTGCAGCGGCAGGCCCGATACACGGCGATTCCGGGAACTCCGGCGCCGGCTATCGCCGCGATCAACAAGGCCACAATGGCGCTACTTCATGGCTATGTCGTGGGCACCGGACTGCTGATGAGCCTGGCTTGTGACATCCGCATCGCGGCGCAAGGGGCAAGAATCGGGCTAAGCGAAGTGCGGCTTGGGTTTTTAGCAGGATCGGGAGGGACCCAACGCCTGCCGCGGCTGGTCGGGATTCCGAAAGCGTTGGAAATCTGTCTTTCCGGCGAGCTTTATGATGCGGCGGAATGTCACCGCATCGGCTTGGTGAACCAGCTCGTTTCATACGATCAGTTGATCCCGGCAGGAGAGAAAATGGCGCAATCGTTTCTCAAAGGCGCGCCGCTTGCGGTTCGTTATATTAAAGAAGCGATTTATAAGGGCAGCGAAATGACGCTGGAGCAAGGACTTCGGTACGAGTCCGATCTCCAGAACATGGTGTTGCAGACCGAAGACGCCAAGGAAGGTCCCAAGGCCTTCGTCGAAAAGCGGCCGCCAGTGTGGAAGGGAAGATGAAGAATCGTTCAAGGTTCCAAGTTCAATGTTCGAAGTCAGAGTGTGGCGGCAAATTTCCGGAGTAGTTCTTTGTATCCGAGGCGTCTTACGTTGAACGTTGAACCTTGAACTTCGAACGAATGAGACGAGAGACGTGTCCAGCAAATAATAGCCCGATATCTTATTCCACATGGCGACAAAAACCCCTTTTTTATTGATGGGCGACGGTTTGCGTCGCAATGCTTCTAAGTTTCCCGTTAAAGTTGCGGCCAAAGACCGGTTTAGGGAAATCAGCTATGGCGAGCTCAACGGGCGCGTCAATCAACTGGCGCACGCCTTGCTCTCCATCGGCGTGCGCAAAGGCGACGGCGTGGCATTGTCCGTGGGTAATCGCATCGAGCATCTGGAGATCGCCTTCGCGACGGCGAAGATCGGTGCGCTGGCGATTCCACTCGACGTCAAGTGGAAAGCGCTGGAGCTCGGTTCGGTGCTATCGTTCTTCAAGCCAAGCGCGCTGATTCTGCAGCAGGATTGTCTCGATGAATTCGAAAAGGCACAGATCTCCCACGACTTGAGCTTTCTCAAACCGATTATCATTGCCGATTTGAGTTATGGCGGCTTGCTGAACGGCCAAAGTTCTGAAGAGCCCAAAACAGCGGTCGGCGAAGACGATCCGTTCGCGGTTCTGCTCACCTCCGGCACCACCGGTTTTCCCAAGGGCTGTTTGTCGACGCAACGGACCTTTGTCTTTCATTGTATCAATAACGCCATCGAAAAAGGGCTCGGTGTGCACGACAGGGCAATACTGTCATCGCCGATTTATTTTAACGCCGGCCGGTCGTTTACCCTGGGGATCATTTATTTCGGCGGGACGATGATCTTGCACGAGCGTTTCGATGCAGAAGAGGTATTAAAGGCAATCGAACGGGAACGGGTGACATACATCGGCGCGGTACCGACGATGTGCGAACGCATGCTGCGCGTGTTGGAATCCACTCGGTACGACACCAGTTCGTTGCGCTGTCTGGCGATCACCGGCGGAAAAGTTCATCCATCCGTTTTAGACAACCTCAGGAAGAATCTCACCCCGAACATTTACCGGACGTATGCCTCTACGGATTCCGGACAGATGGCGATTTCCAAGCCGGCCGACATGGACACGAAGCCGAACGCCGCCGGACGACCGGTCTGGTGCGTCGATTTGCGGATCGTCGACGATGACAATAAGCAGGCCGGTGTCAATCAAGTAGGAGAAATTGTCTGCCGGAGCCCACTAGCGACGCAGGGCTACTATAAAAATCCGGAAGCGACCCATGCATCGTTCCGTGATGGTTGGTTTTACACCGGTGACCTCGGCTACTTCGACGAAGAGGGCTATCTTTTCGTTGCCGGCCGCAAGAAGGACATGGTTAAGAGCGGCGGCATCAGTATTTATCCGTTGGAAATCGAAAGCGTCATTTACGGACATCCCGGTATTTTGGAGGCGGCTGTGATTGGCGTTCCCGATGCTCAATGGGGCGAGGCGGTTAAAGTGGTGGTCGTGCTCAAACCGGGATCCACTTTGACAGGCGAAGATCTGATACATTTTTGCAAAGAACGGCTATCCGGCTATAAGCTTCCCAAATCTGTCGAGATTCGCTCTTCGCTGCCGCATACCGAGATAGGCAAGGTGAATAAGGTAAAACTGAAGGAAATGATTATGGTGGAAGCAGAGACTAACCGTTAATCTCTTTCGGGATGGTTGAAATCCCTTGCCTTCATGCGAAGGCGGGAGATTTCAACCATCTCTGAGAGAGACCCTAAAGCATTACTTTATTATATTCCGCACCGCAGTCTCATTATTGAAGCACAATGGAAAGGGCGGCAAGAAACAATCGATGGATTTAAAACCGAGGGAAAATTATTTCGTTCACGACGGCTTAAGAATTCGCTACTGGGAATGGGGCGACTCGCACGAGGAAACTTACGTCTTCGTTCACGGCGTGCGCGATCAGGGGCGCAGCTGGGATCACTTCATCGCCGCCATGATTGCGCGCGGTTTGCCGATCAAGCACGCCGTGGCGATCGATCTTCGGGGACACGGCGACAGCGAATGGCCGAACACGAGCCGCGGCTATCAGCATGAAGATTTTCTTGCCGATCTGGCCGGCCTGCTCCGCCATCTCGATAAGGAACCTCTGACGATTGTCGGCCATTCGCTCGGCGGCAGCATGTGTTTGCTTTATGCCGCTGCGTTCCCAGAAAAGGTTAAGCGCATGGTACTGCTTGAATCCCTCGGTCCCTTTGCGCGCGCCGACGATGAAGTACCCGAGATTATCGCCGAACGGTTGAAGGGAAGAAACTATATCGAGATTCCCTTCCCCCATGAATCGCTGGAGTCAGCGGCTAAGTCGCTGCAGAAAACTTTTCCGCTGATCCCTGACGACGCGGCCCTGCACATGGCGCAACATGGGACCAGCCTCAAGGGTGGGCGATATCGCTGGAAACATGATCCTATTCTGCGTTACCGCACGACGACAGTGATGTCGGAAGGCCAGATCGAGGCATTCATCCACCGACTGAAATGTCCGATTCTTTTTGTCTACGGCACCGAAAGCGATTTTATGAAATCGGTGCGTGGCCCGCGCGTGAAGCTTTTCCCCAACGCGCAGATCGTGCCCATCGAGGGCGCCGGCCACCATATCCCGCATGAGAAACCGGAAGAGTTGGCGGATATCGTAGTGCCGTTTCTACTGCAGGGGTAAAGAAGAGCAGGTTCAAGCGGTATTACCATGTACCTGTTGTTTGAAACCTCAACATGAACATCGATCTAACGGAGGTGAATGATGGAGTTGAGAACGATTCTGCAAAAAGTGGACGAAGAAGCTGGAGTGGCATGGCTGACGTTTAATCGACCGGAAAAGAAAAATGCTCTCAGCCAGCGGCTCATGGCGGAAATGATCGCGGCTCTAAAGGAGCTCAGCGGCAATGACAAAATCAAATGCATCGTTACGGCGGGTTCGGGGGATTCCTATTCGTCGGGCCTGGATCTCTATGATTTGCGTGAGAACTGGAAGCGCAAACGACCCTGGGATCACGCCGGTTCGACTTATGAAATCGTCCGTCTACTGCGCAATTTGCCGCAGGTTACCGTCGCCGCGGTACGAGGCTGGTGTCTGGGTGGCGGATTGGCGCTCATCAACGGTCACGATCTCTGTATTGCCGCGGAATCGGCAAAGTTCGGCATGCCCGAAGTGATCCGTGGCAGCTACGGCGCGGTTGCCACATCGACGCTATTTCACAGCGGCATTCCTTTCAAAAAGGCCTTTTACATTCAATTGACCGGCCGTAACCTGAGCGCCGCCCAGGCGGAGCGCATTGGATTGATTTCCGAAACGGTGCCCGATGATCAATTGACTTCGACCGTCGAGCAGTTGGCAAAGGAGCTCGGCAGCCGCAATGCAGTGACCCTGGAGAGCGCGAAGATTGCCGCCTACATGCAAAAAGACATGGATTTTCTCACCGCTCTCAAAACCGACGATTTGGTTTCGCACCGCATGAGATATTATACAAATCCGCTGAGCGACGTGGAAGGTTATCTCCATTCGCAAAAAGGCGGCGGGACGACCGGCTACGTGAAGCCGGAGGATCGGAAATAACCGTGATCGTGATTCGCCGTACAAGGGGCGCAGCATGCTGCGCCCCTACCTTGTAAGGAAAGGTTTTAGAAATGTTGCACACACCACTCTGCGATCTGCTTGGAATCGGCGTGCCCATCATTCAAGCGGGCATGGGTTGGGACAAAGAAGGGATGACTACGCCGCCGGAGCTGGTGGCGGCGGTATCGAATGCGGGCGGACTAGGCTGCATCGGCGGCAGCTCGATACGGCCGGAGGTGATTCGTGAACGTATTCGACGGGTGCGGGCACTCACCGATAAGCCATTTGGCGTCGATATCACGCTGCCAAAGATGGAAGACGTGAAGGTGCCGGACCCGGATGAAGTGAAAAAGGAAATTGCCGAAAAATTTCCGCAGCATGCCGCTTTTACGAGCAACTTGATACCGAAACTCGGCTTGACGGCGCAACCACCGGACAGAAAAAGTTGGGTCAAAACTCCCCACGCGACGCGCGAACAGTTAAAGGTGATTCTCGAAGAAGGAGTTCCGATCCTGATTATTGGACTCGGTGACACAGCCGAGGTTGTTCCGCTCGCTCATGAAAAAGGGATCAAGGTGATGGCGCTGGCGGGCGCGGTGAAACACGCGCTCAGCCATGCTCGTAAAGGCGCCGATGTGATCATCGCGCAAGGTTACGAAGCGGGCGGCCACACTGGAACCATCGGTAATTTTCCCTTGATTCCACAGATCGTCGACGCTGTGAAGCCATTGCCGGTGGTGGCGGCGGGTGGCATCGCCGACGGTCGCGGTGTGGCCGCGGCGCTCGCGTTAGGCGCCGTCGGCGTTTGGTGCGGCACCGCTTTTTTGGTGAGCGAGGAATGCGGCATTCATCCGGCGTACAAGAGTCAGATTTTAAATGGCAGCTCTGAAGATTTCGTGCGCACCGCTTATACCAGCGGCCATTTTGCGCGACATTATCGCAGCGATGTCATTAAAGCGTGGATGGGCTCCGGGCTTGAGGCCATGCCCACGCCTTATCAAGGAGCAGCGATGGATGAAATCCGCCGCGCCGCTGAAGCAGCCGATCGGACCGAGGTTCTGCAAGTACCTGGCGGGCAAGTCGCGGGCATGTTAAGCCGGGAAAAGAGCGCGATTCCGGCCAAGGTGATCGTTGAGCGGATGGTTGAAGGAGCGGCGCAAATTTTAAACAACATGCGCAGCCATTATGTGGGCGCATGAAAGTAGAGTTATGGATTTACCTGTAGCATTTCTCAAAGGTTATAGAGCCCTCGATCTCACCGGCTTGAGCGGCCAGCTGTGCGGTCGCATGCTTGCCGACTTGGGCATGGAAGTGATCAAGATCGAGCCTCCGGGCGGCGATCCGGTGCGCAGGCTCGCGCCATTCGTTAAATCTTCGAATGGGAAAGAGCTGAGCACGACGTTCGCCCACTTAAATGCCGGCAAAGCGAGCAAAGCTCTAGATATCGAGCAGGAAGCGGACCGTGCGGCGTTTCGCAAATGGGTTGAAACGGCGGACGTGGTGCTGGAAAGCTTTCAGCCGGGCGAACTGGATGCCAAAGGACTCGGTTACAAAAGTTTAGCGGCCATCAATCCGGGCATCGTGATGGCTTCGATCACGGGATTTGGTCAGACCGGACCGAAAAAAAATCTCGTGTGCAACGATCTAGTGGCGCTGGCGGAGAGCGGCTTTTTATACATCTCCGGCGATCCATCGTTGCCGCCGTGCAAGCCGCCCGAAACCCAGGCGTATTATTTTGCCAGTTTGTTTGCCACCGCGGGGGTGCTCGCGGCGCTCTACCGCCGCGAGCGCACCGGACAGGGCGATCACGTCGACTCCTCGATGCAGGAGACCCTGGCGACCCAGGAACACATCATTCGTCTCTGGGCTAACGAGCAGCAGATTCTCAGGCGCGCCGGCAGCCAGCATGGCTCGGTGGCGCCGGCAAAGATTTTCCCTTGTCGCGACGGCTTCGTTTATCTTTACGTGACGCGCCAGCATTGGAAATTGTTTCTCGACGTCTGGAAGGACCATGACTCGGTTTTCGATGCGCCGGAATGGCTCAACAACCTTTACCGGCGCGCCCACACGGATGAGCTCAATCCCGCCGTCGAGGCCTTCATGAGTCAATATTCGATGGCTGAGATTACCGAGTTGCTGCAAGCGAAAGGGATTCCTTGTGTGCCGGTGAACACACCGATGGGCTTTGTAAATGACGAGCATGTGCAGGGCAGGGGGTTTATGGCACCGGTTGAACATGCTCAGTTCGGCAACGTAAAACAGGCGGCGATGCCGGTTGTCATCGACGGTGCGCGGCCGGCTGTGGGTAGCGTACCGCCGTTCGACGGCCGGCGTTCCCCCTCTTATATCTCCCCCGTCGCGGGGGAGAGAAGAGAGGGGCCCGATGGGGGAGATGTAAGAGGGAGCGGCGACACGCTCGGAAGGCATGGGGATAGTAGCAAGAACACACCAGCGCCAAAATCCGGCTCCGCGGCTAACAGCGGTAACGGTCCCCTCGATGGCATGCGCATCGTGAGCTTCGATCACGTGCTTGCCGGGCCGTATGGCACGACGATCCTGGCCGAACTGGGCGCGGATGTCATTAAAGTCGAGTCGAGCAAAGGCGGGATGGATCCATTTCGTTTTTTTGGCACCGGCGAGGACCCCAACCTCTCGCCGCGCTTTCTTGAGTTCAACCGCAATAAACGTTCGTTCACGGTTAATCTTAAGCACCCGAAGGGGAAAAAGGTCCTGCATGATCTGGTCGCGAAAGCCGACGCCGTGCTCGACAACTATAGCGTCGACGTCGTTGAGAGGATTGGGCTTGGCTACCGCGAGCTATGCGAAGTGAAGCCGGATATCATCAATCTGCGCATGCCCGGACTTGGCACCACCGGGCCAAAGCGCCATTTCTCCACCGTCGGCGTGAATATTACTTCATTCACCGGGCTCACCTATATGTGGAATCATCCGGGCAACACGAATCCGCCGATCGGTTCGCAGACGGTGTTTCCGGATTACGTGTCCGGTGTGCTGTGCGCGATCATCATCATTTCCGGCGTGCTTCATCGCGATCGCCACAAGCAAGGCGCGTTCATCGACTTGGCGCAATCCGAAGCGACGGCGTTCATGATCGGAACGAATTTGATGGAGGCGGCGGCAAGCGGTCGAGATCCGCAGCCCATCGGCAATGCCTCTCTTTCAGTCGCGCCGCATGATTGCTATCCATGCAAAGGCGCAGACCGCTGGTGCGTGATCGCGGCCGAAACCGATCAACAATGGTCAGCGCTGGCGAAGATCTTAGGCGCCGGAGTTGAAGAGGATCAGCGCTTTAAAACCAATGCCGACCGGCTGAGAAACCGCGATGCGCTCAACGCGATGATTTGTCAATGGACCAAAGACAAAGATGCTTTCGAGATCCGGGATCAATTGCAAAAAAGCGGAGTTCCCGCCGGTGTAGTGCAAACCGGCGAGGATCTGACCAACGATCCTCAGCTGACTGAGCGTGGTTTTATCGTCGCCGTCGAAAATCCCAGGCTGGGCCGCGTGGTTCTGCCTAACTTTCCACTGCACTTCACAAATGCAAGGTTAACCCGCAGATGGGAATTCCCGGTTCTGGGCCGTGACACGGAAGCGGTATTACGCGATGTGGTGGGATATAGCGAGGCAAAGATTGCGGCGCACAAGAACGACGGTGTACTGGAATAGCTGGCTTAGAATTGTGTGACGCGCTTGTCATGCCGGCTCGCGTGTTATCTGTCAGCACAGGAGGAACGATGCACATTTTATCTGTTGTGATGTTATGGAGCTTGTTATTGGTTTCCTCGGCCCTAGCGCAGACGCGATCTATTGCCGATCTCGCCAACTATCGCGGTGCGGATCGGGAAGAGGTGCTCAAGGCGGGCGCGAAAAAAGAAGGGAAGTTGGTTTGGTATACCAGCCTCACCGCGCACCGCGATATCGCCAATGTTTTCGAGGCGAAGTATCCCGGCATTAAAGTCGAGACCTATCGAGCCGGTAGTACCGATCTTACGCGAAGAATCCTTTCCGAAGCCCAGGCGAGGCGCAACCTCGCCGACCTGGTCGAGACCACGCCGCCGACGCTGATGGTGATGCGCGAGAACAAGCTGCTTTTGCCCTATTTTTCGCCTTACCTGGTCAAGTATCGGGCCGATGCCAAGGAGGAGGCTGGCAAGGATACGGTGCTCTGGGCCACCGATCGCGAGTCGATTATTAGCCTGGGATACAATAAGAATATTGTTGGCGCTGCCGATGTGCCGAAGAGCTTTGCTGACTTGGTCAATCCTAAACATAAAGGTAAGCTCGGCGTGAGCGGCGATTCCACCGGCGTCCGCTTTCTCGGTGCGGTAATCCAGGCGAAGGGCGAGGAGTTCGTCAAGCAGCTCGCGCCCTTGGAAATGAAAATGCACATGATTTCCGGCGGAGCAATTCACGAGCTGATGGCAACGGGGGAGATGCCCATGTCGGTTTCAATTTTCCGCAATCACGTCTTGGCCGGACAGGCCAAGGGAGCGCCGACGGAATGGGTCCCTTTGGATTTAAACGCGACAAATGCCGGTGGAGTCGCGCTACCGGCGGCCAGCAATAATCCGCATGCGGCGCTGCTGCTCGCGGATTTCCTGCTCAGCCCGGAAGGTCAGAAGATCTTCGAAGAAAAGTTTCGTTTCGCGACCTCGACGAAAGACTATGGCTTTAAGCGCTGGTATCCGGAGAAGGGCAAGACCATCGAGCAGTATGAAAAATCCGACGATCGTTGGAAAAAGCTGCTGCGGGAGATTACACGCAAATAGGATGCCTCGGCTTCCGCGGCAGTTCATAGGCATTCGCTCACGGGGTGTTATGCGGCTGCAAATCGAGACACGGAGGTGCATTGATGATTATCACGATCTATCTATTTCTGGGTTTCCTGTTTGGGTCGATCGACGCTGCTCTTGCAGCCAGTACAGAGGATGCCGCTAAAAAAGAAGCCACCGTGGTGGTCTACGGCGCGGGCAATGTCGAGCACTGGCAAAAGATAAACGAAGCCTTCGAGAAAAAGTATCCGTACCTCAAAGTTAAGTTGTTTCGTGGCAATTGGGAGAAGGTGCGGAATCGTGTCATGACCGAGGGACGCGCCGGCAGTTATTTCGTTGATGTGTTGCAGATCGATGGCGTCAACGGATGGGTGCTCAAGGAGGACGGCTATCTGCAAAGCCACAAGTCCGCCGAGACAGAAGCGTTTCCGGAAGCGTTTCGTGATCCGTCGGGAATGCTTCCCTGTTGCCTCGATACACTCACTAATGTCATCGGTTTCAACACTCGGCTGGTAAAAAAGCAGGATGCGCCCAAAAGCTATCAGGATCTTCTGGCTCCCCGTTGGAAGGACAAGCTCGGTATGGACGCCGACGAGGGCGAGTGGTTCGCCGGCCTGATTAGTGTATGGGGAAAAGAAAAGACAGTTGACTATTTTCGGACCCTCATGAAACAGAATCCGTCTATGCGACGGGGGCACACGCTGCTTGCAAATCTTACGGGGGCTGGCGAGTTTTCCGTTGCCGTGAATCTGTTCGGTTACCGCGTGATGGAGATGAAGGAAAAGGGTGAGACTATCGATCTGGTTAAAGCGGATCCCCTCATGGTCCGGCCGGCGCATATGGCGCTGGCCCGGCGAGCCCCACATCCGAATGCCGCGAGGCTCTATATCGATTTCACGCTTTCGGTGGAAGGGCAACAGATCATGGCCTCCCTCGGCCGAACCGTTGTCCGCCCGGGAGTGAAGCCCAAGCATCCTGAATTAACCGAAGGAGTGAAGCTGCATCCCATCAAACCGGAGATGGCGAAGAACTATGAAGAGATTTCCAAGCTTTACTACTCGATAGTGAAATAAAGATGAAAATAAAAGAGGAGGAAAGACAATGGCAGATTATCAAACTCTACTAGTGGATAAGAATGACGGTGTGACGACGATTACGTTGAATCGGCCGGAGAAGCGCAACGCGATGAGCCCGCAGCTTCACCGCGAGATGTATGATTGTCTGAATGACCTGCGTTACGACAAGGAGACGCGCGTGATCATCATCACCGGAGCGGGCGAGAGTTTCTGTGCCGGTCAGGATTTGAAGCAGTATTTTATCGAAATGGATTCGCAGCCCGATCGCGTGCGCGACGAGGTGCGGGAGAAGTCTCGCCAGTGGCGTAATGAAATGCTTCGTAAAATGCCGCAGCCGGTGATTGCGAAGATCAACGGCTGGGTATTCGGCGGCGGGTTCACGGTTGTTACCGGATGCGACATCGCCATCGCCGCTGACGACGTGCAATTTGGCCTTTCCGAGGTTAACTTCGGCCATTTTCCGGGCGGTGAAGTGACCATTGTTTTGACCGAACATCTGCAGCCGAAGCATGGGCTTTACTATGCGCTCACCGGAAAAACCATGAACGCTAAAGAAGCTGAACGTATCGGCTTGATCACCAAGGCGGTGCCGCGCGCCGACTTGGACAAAGAGGTTATGGAGATTGCTAATAACCTGAAAGAAAAAGCACCATCGGCATTAAACGCGGTCAAAGAGGCGTGGTACTACACCTTCTACTCCAATCCGGAAGTCGCCTACGAAATCTCCGGATTGATTTCCGACAAAGCCAAGCAAGCGGTCGGCGGCAGACCGGGACTGCAGCAGTTCGCACGCAAAGAGTACCGGCCGGGGCTCGGTTCGTACAAGGTTGAAGACAAAAAATAAATCGTTCAAACGTTCAAGGTTCAATCGTTCAAGGGAACTCGGAAGCCGGACTTATCGGCGTCACAAAATCGTTGAACTATTGAACCACGTGAAGCGGAGCGCAGCGCTTGAACGTTCGGAGGCACGCTTCGGAGGACATGCATGGATTTCAATTTACCTGAAGAATTACAGATGCTGAAGGACACCGTACGCAAGTTCGTCGACAAGGAACTGATTCCGGTCGAGATGCATACGCTCGAGAACATGGAACTGAAGGCGGACATTCGCGAACGACTGGAGCAGAAGACTAAGGAAATGGGCCTGTGGATGTTCGACGTTCCGGAAGAATACGGCGGCGCCGGCCTTGGCAGTTTGGCGCAGGTATTGGTGTGGGAAGAGATGTCGCGCACGGTGGCGTTGCCATCGCGCGGGCAGGGGATCTTCGGACCGGAAATCCGGCCGATTCTTTTTGCCCTGAACGATGAGCAGAAGCGGCGCTTTCTGGATCCGATTCTCAAAGGTGAAAAGCACCTTTGTTTTATGCAAACCGAGCCGGACGCCGGTTCGGATCCGGCTTCGATGAAAACCCGCGCGGTGCGGCAGGGCGATTATTATATCGTAAACGGCAATAAACGGTTTATTACCGGCGCGGGCAGCGCCGATTTCGGACAGTTGATGGCGGTAACCGACCCCGCCAAGGGCGCGCACGGTGGTATCTCTTGTTTTATGGTGGATATGAAGGCGCCGGGTTTGAAACTTTTGACGAAATACAAAACCATGATGGGTGAGGAGCCCTGGGAGATTGCCTTCGATGATATGAAAGTGCCGGCGGAGAATCTCGTCGGTAAAGAAGGCGAGGGCTTCAAGCTGGCGCAACGATGGCTCGGTATCGGTCGTCTCAAACATGGCGCTCGCGCATTGGGCGTGGCCGAACGCTGCATCGAGATGGGCTCGCGCTACTCCAAGCAGCGGGTCACGTTCGGCAAACCGCTATCCGAGCGCCAAGGAATCACATTTAAACTGGCCGACTCTTACGTCGAGCTGCATGCGGCGCGTCTGATGGTTTATCAAGCCGCCTGGAAAAACGATCAGAAGCAAGATATTCGCAACGAAGCGTATATGGCGAAACTTTTCGCCGACGAGATGTCCTTCCGCGTCGTTGACCGCGTGTTGCAGATCCACGGCGGCATAGGTCTGACGTTGGATCTGCCGCTGGCAAAATGGTTCGTCGATCAGCGCAGCCGGATGATCACCGAAGGCGCTTCCGAAGTCATGCGCATGGTCATCGCCCGCGAGGTGCTGAAAAAATATAACTAAGAAAATCTTAAGCGTTCAAATCGTTCAAGCCGTTCAAGTCTGAGGATTAATTGGCAAATCCGGACGGTTTGAACTATTTGAACGGCTTGAACGTTTTGACCCCGCAACGCGGTTTACTTATTAAACGATAGCTCCCAGCGATTGCCGTCCGGATCGAAGACGTTGATGGAATAACTGACCCCATCTCGATGGTCGCGGATCTTTTCGATGTTCGCGCCGATCTCTTGCAATGACTTGAGTGCGTTGTCCTTTTCCTGCCAGGGAATATTCAGCGTGTGGTGCGGGTCTACCGAACGTGGCCCTCTGGAGGCGTCAAAGAGATGAACTTCGAAATTTCCTAATCGGACATCGACTTCTTTGACCTGCCCGGCGCTGAGCTGCTCTTCGTTGGGTTCGACTTTACGCACGATCTCTCCGCCGATGACTTTGGTATAAAAATTAACCGCTTCGTCCAGATCCTTCGCGCTCGTGGCGAACGTTCTAAGTCCTTTGATATCGAACATGGAAGCCTCCTTGCGCTGGGTTTGCTTACGAGGTTGACGTTATTGGGGGTTGGCGTGGCTTGTCAAGTAACGCCGCGAGTCACCTTCGAGTTGGCATGAGCAGGAAATTAAGACGGGATTGCAGCTTTAGTTTCCACTGTGCGGGTTGCCTACGCCATCCCATAAAAGCGCCTGGCGTTATCGCTAAGAATTTTGCGTTTAGCACTTTCCGACAGGTCCGGCCGTGCGAGAAACTCCGGCACGTCGGTTGCGAATTCGCCGGCCTGGCGCTCATGAGGGAAATCCGTCGGATACATAATGAAATCTTCGCCCATCTCGCGCACCACCGTGTCGAGAATCTTTTCATCGGTTTCGCAAGTGACATAGATGTTACCATTCTTAAAATATTCGCTGGGCCGCTTGCTCAGCGGGAAGTGCTTGCGCTTGCGGTCGATATGATATTTCTCGTCCATTCGATCCATCATGTAAGGGATCCAACCCGCGCCGGCTTCCAAATAGCCGATTCTTAGCTTGGGATAGAGATCGAACACACCGTCGAGAACGACGCTGGTCAGTTGAATCATCTGCGCGAGCGGATGTTCGAGCGTATGAATCATCGACATGGTTTGCAGGAAGTCAAAGCCGAGCCCGCGGCTCACGGCGCCATGAACCGCCAACGGCACGTTGAGCTTTTGTGCTTCTTCGTAGATCGGATGAAAATCGGTATGGCCGTAACCTTTACTGAGCATGGTTACGGCGGGCAACATCCCGGCGACCATGTTTTGTTCGACGACGGCGTGCCGCAATTCTGCGGCGGCTTCCCGCGGGTTATGCACGGGCAACATCGCCACGCCCTTGAGTCGCGAGTCGACCTTGCAATAGCGATCGTAGAGCCAATTGTTATAGGCGCGGGCGACGACGCAGGCCCAATCCGGGTCTTGGATGAGGCCGAGTGCTAGACCTGCCGTGGGGTATAAGACGGCGGCTTCGAGTTTGGCTTCGTCGACGAATTGTCTCCAGACATGCGCCGGTGTCGTGCTGACCTTATCCATGCCGCGGACGAAACCGCGCGGCCAACCGTCTAGAGAAGGGAAGATGGAAAAGACCCCCGAGCGTTTGTGCCCCTTGTAGGAGCCCTCGAAGTACTGCTCGATCTCGCTGTCGTTCTCCAAGACGTGACCATCTGCGTCAATCACGGGAACGTCGTTCATGATTTCAATTCTCCCGTCCGAAAAATTGGTTCAAAAGTTAAAGGTTCAACGGTTCAACGTACTTGGGACGCAAGACATGACTCTGACAAATTCAGATTTGGCTTAACATCGGGCGGTCAGTTGTGTCAACTTCAACTGCAGGAAGATGGTTCAAAAGTTCAAGGTTAAAGCCATTCAAATCGTTCAAACCGTTTGAGACGAACGACTTGCCTTGACCCCCGGATCAAGTCCGGGGGCAAGCTCCTGAACTTGTGAGCCGGCGCGTTCTTTTTGACGCGCCAGGCCTTTTCGTATTAAGTAGCCATAGAAGGGGAGAACGGAATATGGAAACAGCGAATTTCGCAGACAAGATCGATGCGGCAATCAAATCCGGCAAGCAAAAGGTTTATTTCGACCTGATGGGCACCGACAAGTTTCGCTGCTGGCTCAATGTCTATATGCCCGGCTCCGGCACGGACGGGCTCCATTATCACAACACGGACGAGACCTTTGCGGTCGTCGCGGGAAAAGGTGAGATCGTGCATCGCGACGGCAGCCGCACGGCAATAGAGAAAGGGATGGTCGTGCTCATTCCCGCCAAGTCCTATTATGACATCAAAAACAACAGCGACGGCGTGTTGGCCGTTCTCGGCAATCGTGGTGAAGGATTTGGCGGAGCGACGGTCTATTTGGATCCGGAACTTAATAATAAAAAACGCGGCAACGCGGCGAGGATTTAATCAATAATTTCCTGGAGTGCCGCGGCTCTTTAAAAGGTTTGAAAACCGTATAATGATCGAATCATAACCTCTAACAGTAAGGAGAGACCGAACGTGCATATCATCGATGCAGATACCCATATCGACGAAACCGATGCGACCTGGGAATTCATTCGTGAATCAGACCTTCCGTACAAGCCAACCACGACTTACCCCGCCAACCCCGACCCGAAATTACCGCCCGCGCGTTATTGGATGATCGACGGCAAACGCCAGGTTCGATTCATTCGCAGCGATGTCGACTCGGGTACAACGGTGGAAACGCGGGAACTGCTGGACGTAAAAGCCCGGCTCAAGCACATGGATGAGTTGGGAACCGATATTCAGGTCATCTATCCCACGCTGTTTTTAATGGAAGCCACGGACAAGTCGGAGTTGAACACGGCGATGCGGCATAGTTACAACCGCTGGTTGGGTGATCGCTGCAGTCAATCCGGCGGTAGATTGCGTTGGGTTTGCATGCCGCCGCTACAGAACATGGCAGAGGCGTTGAGTGAAATGCGCTGGTCCAAAGAGCACGGTTCCTGCGGTGTCTTGAAAAAAGGCGACCGGGAAGCGGGGAAGTATCCCGCGGATCCGTATTTCGAACCGTTTTATGCGGAAGCGGAAAAGCTCGACATGCCGGTCTGCATTCATACCGGCTCCGGGGTGCCTGATTTTTCGCCGGCGCGGGAATTTTCTCATGGACAGTTCATGCGCACCAAAGGGGCGGCAATCAACGGTGTGCTCGGGCTCATATTGCATAACATTCCGGGGAAGTTTCCCAAGCTGCGCATCGGTTGCATCGAAGCGGGTTCGATGTGGGCGCCGTTTGTGGCTTATGACCTGCGCCGGCAGCAGATGAAGCAGAAAGGCCGCACGGCGATCGGCGTGCTTGGTATCCCTCAGGTAGAACTCGCCGCGAACGTGTTCAAGGCTAATCGCGTTTACGTCACCTGCCAGGTAGACGAGGACCTTCCTTACATTATCAACTGTGTCGGCGAGGACAACCTGATGGTCGGCTCAGACTACACGCATCGCGACCCGTCGATGGAGCTTGAGTTCCGAAAGATACTGCAGGATCGCGCGGACAAGGGCGAGATCCCGCAATCTGCGGTACAGAAAATTCTCTACGACAACCCGAAGACCTTTTACGCACTGTAAGCCGATAAAAATGGCAGAAGTTTCATTGGTAAGATCTAATCCCGGGACTTGGTGATAATGAGAGAGCTAACGTTAGGGGCTATCTTTATGGTCTGTGTCGCAACGGTAACTGGCGGCTGTGGCCATAGAGAGTCGCAGCGTCTACCCGACTCCGCCTTCCAAGTAAATTTCGAGACTCCCGACATTCCCACGGAGATGATAGCTGGGACGCAGGTCACCGTGGACGTCAGTCTGCGGAACACAAGTACCTCGACTTGGCCCAGCAAGCCCGACTCGAGCAATCGAAACGCCGTTCACCTGTCGTATCACTGGGCGACCGAAAAGGGCGACAGGGTCATATACGACGGCGTGCGTACGGTGCTGCCGCAAGACGTCAGGTCGGGTGACTCGGTTGCGCTGAAGACAACCGTGCGAGCGCCGGAACGGATAGGAAGATATATCCTTGAAATGACTCTGGTCCAAGAGGGCGTTGCTTGGTTTCCGGACAAGGGCGGGGAAAAGATTTCCGTACCGGTTAGAGTGGTTCAGGTTATGACTGAAAGCAGGGTTGTTGATAACCCCCCCGATGCTCGGGACGAGACGCCGCGAGTTGGCAAAACGACGAGCGTAGCCGGTGATGAAGACAAGCGCCTTGCGGCGATCAAGAGCGAAGCGAAATTACCGGCGGAGCATAGTAGCTCCGACAGGCTCGCTCCGCTGGCGGGCAATTTTACAGAAGAGTCCGACAAGCGGCGTGAGTTGTGGTCGGTCCAGGTAGTTTCCTTGAGCCATCGAACACAGGCGGAGAGCCTAGCGAGAACGCTTAAAAGTAAAGGTTATGATGCCTATGTCGCTACTGCAAAGATCAAGTCTAAGGATTGGTACCAGGTTCATGTCGGCAGGTTAGCAACTCGGCTGGAAGCCGAGAAGCTGCGAGAAATATTGAGAGCGGCCGAGAAGCTCGATCGCACTTTCATCGCTCATAAAGGCTGAAAAGGCCATCTAGAGCAAAAAGATGATTGTTTTAAATCCCGAAGGGAAAGCGCAAACGTCTGCATCGCGAGTTGCTGCGGTACCGCGCTTCTCGGAGTTGCGCGGCAAGGTTGTCGGGTTGCTCGGTCACCGGAATTACGCTGTCCCTTGTCAGCGCCAGGTCGGGCCGGCGTTTCGTTGCGCTCCAGGTCGGAACGTTGGGGCCTTCCGGATCCGGGGTTGCACCTGTAGCGATGTCTCATCTTCTACCATTTGCCGACAACTGGGATATCCCCATCGTCCCCATAGCCTGACAGGCATTTATCGATCTCACAGCCGTCCCAACGTCCATTGCCGTTGAAATCCAGGAACCATTCGCCTGTGGCCGGGCGAAAAACCCCGATCTTGCTTAAGCCACTCCCGTTCCAATCTCCGGACACCGCTAAGTCATCCGAGGAGCCGAACGAGCTGACACAAATGTCCGTGCTACAGCCGTTCCAAGCTCCATTGCCGTTACCATCGAGAAACCACTCACCTGTGCGCGGCCGGAAAAGACCCAACTGACTTTTTCCATGACCTGTCCAGTCACCGATGACAGGCAAGTCCCCGTGGGTGTAATTGCTCAATTGGAAGCAGCGATCAAACTTGCAGTTTTTGAACATCCCGTCGCCGTTTATGTCAAGAAGCCATTTCTTTTGTTTTAGTCTAAAGGCGCCGATTCGGTCCTGTCCCGTCGAAGTCCATTGCCCGACTACCGGTATATCGCTCATCTCTCCGAACGACGCTACACAAATATCGGCCCCACAGCCATCCCACTTGCCATTACCGTTTGCGTCCAAACGCCACCCGGAAGAATTAGACACAAAGAGACCCACTTTTGTCGAGCCCGAGCCGGTCCAGTCTCCGACTACCGGCGAGCCCATCGTGCCGGCGAAGGTTTGAATACAGAGATCGATTTCACACTCGTCCCAACTGCCATTGCCGTTTCGATCCAGGAACCACTCGCCCGTCGATGGCCGATAGATTCCGATCCTGTCGCTTCGGTCTGCAATGAAGTTTGCCGTGACCACCGTACTGGACGAGAGCGAGACGTTGCAATTTGCCGTTCCCGTGCATCCGGCGCCACTCCAGCCTGTGAAAACAAATCCTGAATCAGCGACTGCTTGCAATGTGACGTTATTGCCAACAACAAAATTGTGGGAACAAGACGTGCCGCAATCGATTCCGGAAGGCGTGCTCATGACCGTTCCACTTCCATCTCTCGCAACCGACAGCGTGACCGCATTAAGAGCGAAGGTTGCGGTACAACCCTTGTTCGTGTTCATCGTAACCGAACCATCGGAGCAGTCGGAATTTCCCGACCAACCCATGAACTTTGAATTAGCGGCCGCAAGAGGTGTCAAAGTTACGGCGGTTCCTGACGAGTAGGTCTCCGTGCAGTCCGTCCCGCAGTCGATGCCAACGGGATTGCTGACGATCCGACCATCGCCGGAGCCGCTGGATGTCGCCTCGCGGGCTACACTCATCGTTAAGGTGTACGCTGCGGGAGCAAGACTGAAAACCGCTGTACAACCGATGTCCAGGTTGACGGTGACGTGACCGTCGGCGCAGTCCGCATTCCCGGTCCAGCCGGCAAACGTAGAGCCGGCCGCAGCCGACGCGGTCAGGGTAACGGAGGTGTCCATGGCGTAGATCTCGGAACAGTCGTTTCCGCAGGTGATCCCTGCGGGTGAACTTGTAACGGTGCCGCTACCTGTTCCTGAACGGCTTACGCTGACTGTAAACGTTGCGGCCGGAGCCATCGCACAGAACTCGTTCGAATAACCTGAGAAGCTGGATGAGTTATAGGCCCGAACCCGATAACAATAGGTGGTGTTGTACGACACATTGGGATCTGCGTACGAGGTAACGTTTGCTTGAACATTAGCGACTTGTTGGTAGGTTCCACTGCTACTAACGCGCCGTTCGATGTTGAACCCGGTTTCGTCGGTAGAGTTGTCATTCCAAGTCAAGCGCAGCTCTGCCGCGTCTGCCATGCTCTGCGCCCCGAACAGACCGAAAACCAGCATGAAAAAAAAGAAAGACCAAAAAGCGGACTGGTTGTAGATCATCGCACACCTCTGAGGAACAGGATTTGAAACCGATACGCTGCACGTTCCTCAAAGAGATGTGCCATCGTCCGGCAGCCCTGCTACCTATCTCATTTGAGACTGAGGCCAGTGGCTTTGCGTCCCACGCTTTCGCGTGGTTTGCCTTTAACGGAGAAGAAACGATTTAATTCTCTCGTCCCTCCAAATGTTATTGTTGTTTGATGATTTCTTGAGCTGCGTGTCGCGCTGTATTCGCGACTGCTGATTGAGCGACGCAACCGATATGCCACTGGACGTGTAGTTGTTCATGCGGGAGATTGGCGTCCGGAGTGAACACGAGTGTCCGTATTTGTGACGGTCAGTCTTGACCTGTCAATCTGTCGACTCAACTCGCAAACTGAACATTAATGTCCGCAATATTAGTAACGAGCCAATCCCATCATCTTTTGTTGTCAGAAGGAACCGAGCAAACGGCTTTCGAATCCGACGACGCGAATTGTCAATGAACTAAAAGGTAAGTTAATGAGTACTCATCCAAGTTCACGGTCTAAGAAGGGAAATTTCCATTGTTTTCATCAAGAATACAGGGTGGCGAAACCGCAGTGAAAGCGAAATCTTTTTCCAGCCGGGTTGTTCTTCGCAGTCCAGCGTTTACAATTATTTTTAAGCAAAGAAAGGACAGCACGTCGATCATGAAATGTCCAAAATGCGGAACGGAGAATATGGAAGTATTTTCAGTACGAAAAGTTGCCGTCGAGCGTTGCTCGTCGTGCGGCGGAATCTGGTTCGATGCCCGAGAGCTCAGCCAACTCCTGGACCAAGACGCCCGGCACGTCGCTTCTCTGCGTCGCGGAAGCGTTAACGTACAACTCGAGGGCAAGAAGGGTTTTTGCCCGCGCGACGGCGCGGAATTGTTGCGCGTTTATAGCAGCATCGACCACTCGGTTATTCTGGATGCCTGCGCGGAGTGTCGGGGAATCTGGCTCGATGGAGGCGAGTTCGAGAAGCTCTTTACCGCGCCGCAATCTTAGGTCTCACTTGAGCCATCGCTGTAGCAAAACATGGGTGTCTACAATCGCCACCAACTGCTTTCGACCGAGTCACACTCACTGGAGTCCTTCTCCTTTCCCTGGCCTGGGCATGTTAAAGTCAAACCATGGCTTTAAACGTCGTTTCACCTGATAAAGAGAAGTTATTACAAGACCGCATGCAGGCCTTGGGCGTTCGAGAGCAGGACATCGAGGAACAATTCGTTCGCTCCTCGGGGGCCGGCGGCCAGAAGGTCAATAAAACTTCGACCTGTGTCGTTCTGCACCATCGGCCCACGGGACTTAGGGTAAAGTGCCAGAGGGAGCGGTCACAGTCGCTGAACCGTTTCTTCGCTCGAAGAATTCTACTCGATAAAATTGAGGCGAAGCTTACAGGAGCGAAATCCGCCCAAGAACAAGAAGTTGCCAGGATCCGCCGGCAGAAGAGAAAGCGCTCGCGGCGAGCCAAGCTTAAATTATTGGCCGAAAAGCGGCATCAGTCCGACAAGAAGTTGTCGCGAGCCCGAGTTGGGGCTGAAAGCTACGAAGACTAGCCACTTCAATGTTCATGCTTGAATTGGTTGACAGCTTCGGCGACATGATGGAAAAATCATCCCGCTTGGCAGGCGTGTGTCGAAAGGAAACCCGTAATGGCCGTTTTACGGAGCGAGAATGTTCCGAAGAATTCCGGTCGGGCTTATATCGTCAAAAAAGGACAGAGGCTGCGAATTGCCGGAAAAAGTATCGTTGATTTCGTCGCCTTCAATCTTCACGATCTAACGGAACGGTTCGATCAGGCCCGGACCAAGACCAACCAGGTCAAGATCTTTATTAGCGCCGGGGATACGTTATTCTCAAAGCGGAACAATCCGATGCTGACCATCGTCGAAGACACCTTCACCGAGGGCCGGCATGACCTGCAGAAAGGGATGTGCAGCCGCAAACGCTTCGAGATGGTCGCGCAGGGAAAATCAAAACGGGTTTTCGCCGAAGGCGTCGATATCAACCCCAAAGCGCCGGAAGAACTTCCGGATCATGGTTGTTTTGAAAACCTGAGCGAGGCGGTGAAGGGATGGAAGATATCTCCGGACGATATTCCCAGCCCGTTTAATATCTTTCAGTGCATGCGCATCGATCCGGAGACGGGCATTATGTATGACACCATGATTCGCCCGAAGAACGAAGCCCATGTGGATTTCAGAGCCGAGATGGATTGCCTGGTCGCGGCGAGCGCTTGTCCGGAATCGGGGAGAGGACAGGCAATCCGGGTGGAAATTTTCGATCTATGACCAGCCACGTTCCGGAAAAATTACTCGCTAAGCGGTGATCTCAAACGTCAACAGCTGCCGCGGCGCTTTTTGATACGCCTCGAGACCGGCTTCGGCCGATTGTCCCTTTGCCGGAGTGATGAGGCGCGTGCGCACGGAGAACTGCAGTGGGCTGTTGTCGAAGGGGTAGGGCGTCATCTTCACCGAGCCAGGACCGTTGGGCGTGATCTTCAACTCGGCTTCTTCATTACTGTCGTATGCGATACGAATGGGCGCGATGGTATATTCTTTAAATTCCTTTTCGGAAGCATAGCCGTCGCAGCAGAAGTAAAGCGACAGCAGGTCGAAGATCTGCAAAGCGCGGTAATTATACGAGAGTTCATTCTCGAAGTCCGGGTTTCCCGCCGCGAGAGATTTTTTGTATTCTTCCTGTTTCGCCTCTAAGTTTTTTTTTGCGTGCTGAACCTCTTGGCTTCTTTCACGCACATTGCCCGCCGGCTGGGTAAAGACGTTGTAGCGGTTGTGCCATAAACCGGTGCGGTGCATCGACACGATCAAACCCGCGTACGGGTCATGGGAACAAAGCCAGTCGACGTTCTTGGCATAGGCCTTAAGCTCGATCGCTTCAAACGATGGAATATTTTCGCGGTGCGCATAGGGACGCCCCTTCTCGGCGTTGATTGGCGGATTGCCTTCGAATTCACGATAGCCACTGTCGTGATAAGTAGTGGCGAAGACCATCGTTTTGTACGGCCGCAATTGTGAGAATCGCTGGTTGCCCCAGTGCGCGGCGAATTGCGCCGAAAGCTCCGCATGATCTTCCTGCAGGCTGACGTAGGAACGGCCATCTTTTAGCTCGCGTATAACCATGATCAATGCTCCTTGTTACTTGGGTTTTGGATAATCCCTAATTCCGCCGAAGCCATGAGGTTGAGACACGCAGGTCGGGGTTCGCCGGTTTTGAGGTCGGTCGGCGTGTGCACGCTGCCGGAGAGCTTTTAAGCCGGCTGACGGGAAGATGACGCTGGTCTGGTTAGACATGGTTTGGTCCTTCTAACGTGATCGCCTTTTCTATACAACCTTTTATTCGGAGCAACAACGTGATTGTTTCAATTCATCTTGCAAGGCCACAGCGAGTGGATTAAAAGATTTTTTTGGGCAGGTAGTGTAGGTGGTCAGAGAGAAGACATTTAACCGGTTCGACAGCGTCGGCAAATCAAGGAGGTTCACGATGGAGATTCAACAACTTCATTCCCGGGGGAAAATATTTTGGCCCGGCGATAGTCGCATTGCTGTTCTGCTGAGTTTTGATTTCCAGGGCGGCGAGGATGTTCGGCCGGACAAGGACGGTAAGATCAATCACGAGGAGTACACCCAAGCGGAGTACGGCCCCAACACCGGCATCTGGCGAATCCTGCGTACCCTTTCCGCCAGCGACGTGAAGGCAACGTTTCTTACCTGCGGCGGGATTGCGGAAAGGTATCCGGAGGCAGTCGCTGCCATCGTCGCTCAAGGACACGAGGTAGCCGGCCATGGATATCATCACGAAGTGGCGCGGGATTTGAGCAGGGACGAGGAGCGAGACGTCATCAAGCGCACGACCGAAATGGTTCACAGCCGGGCGCAAAAACGGCCCTTCGGCTGGCGTTCCTGCACACAAAGCCCGAACAGCTTGGAATTGCTGATGGAGCACGGCTATCTGTGGAACAGCAACTCTTTCTCCTATGACCTGCCGTTTGTCTGGCAAAGCGGTGAGAAAAAGCTCGTTGAGCTACCGCGGCAACCCTTTGGCGATGGCAGAACATACGGTCATCGAGACTCCGGCAATCCAGAGGATACACTGGCGATCTGGAAGGCGATGTTCGACCAGTTCTACGAAGAGTCGAGTTTGGCGCCGACATTTTGTCCGTTCCAGTTTCATCCCTATATTTCGAGCCGGCCCGGTCGAGCCAAGACATTGGCCGACTTGATTCGATACATGAAGTCACACGAAGGCGTATGGTTTGGCAAGGGCAGCGAGATTGCGAACTGGTGGCTTGAGAAAGGCTTCTCAGCGGATTCATCGGCGCGAGTCTCTAAAGTGGCCTAAAAGAAATGGGAATCGTGGAGTCTTGGAGTAGCCGGTGAAATGGCGCAACCTTCCAATCCTCCATGACTCCAACCTGTTTCGCTCCCTACGAGCGAAACAGGAACCGTACTTTCTTGCGCAGGCCTCGGCTCATCCGCTTTTTCGTTTCAAACCAGAGGCGGAGCAGCCAATTCCTGAAAAACCAAGCGAACGAGGTGGAGGTACTGATCCACTGATGGTTGAATTCGAAGCTTGCCTTGAATTTTCGAATTTGCAGGAGCTTACCAAATTTCCTTTTGAAAATAGCTTTGACACTGACGGCATTGCGCGATTCGACGAAGACCGTAATGGTTTCGATGGGCAGCAGTTCGCGCGTGCGTGAGATTTTTAGCGCCAGAGCCTCCTCGTTCCTCGCGCTGATTTCAATGAGATTGTTCAAGAGCTCAATATCACCTGTCGCTTTGGTGATCACTTCCCGGCGCAGCGAAAGTTCTTGTCCAGCATCGTCGGTGTAGCCCGCGACGATAAAGTAAGTTTTGTGCTTGGAGGTCAGCATCGACTTCAGCCACCAGTCGATAGCCTTCTCGAGGCCGATGCGGGAGGCCTGGGAAAGAGTTTTCGAGCCCGCGCAGCCGTA
>WHTF01000025.1 GCA_009379725.1 Deltaproteobacteria bacterium | reverse complement strand
GTATCAGTGTGATCTTGATTGGCTCGCTCCCTATTCAGAATCCCCTATATCGAACGTATACGGGTCCTCGTCTGTTTGGCAATTGTGCCAGGCGGGCGCGGCGATGCCTTTGGAAAATGACTGCTCTTCGGTTTTCAGCATCTCATAGAAGCGTTCTTGAAATCGGAAGGCGGGCTTGTCGTTCCGCTGGATGCGGACGTAACTGCCGTCCGGACGCATCAGCCACGCTTTGGTATTGTCCGTCAGTTGCAGCTCCAGAATCTCCTTCAACTTGGTTTGTAATCGCGGTTCAATGACTGGAAAGGCGATTTCTATGCGGCGATCAAAATTGCGCGGCATCCAGTCCGATGATGCCAGCCAAAAAGAATTGGGCTCGCCGTTCTGGAAATAGAATATTCGCGCGTGCTCGAGATAACGATCGACAATCGAGATAACCCGAATACGCTCGGATAACCCCTCTACTCCAGGACGGAGACTGCACATTCCCCGAACGATCAGGTCGATTTCTACGCCCGCTTGACTGGCGCCGTAAAGTTTTTCGATGACGGCAGGGTCGATAAGGCTATTGAGCTTGGCAATGATGCGCGCCGGGCGCTGGGCAAGCGCCTGCTGCCTCTCCCGTTCAATCATCCGGATGAAGTGCTCGCGCAGTCTCATCGGCGCCATCAGAATGCGATTAAAATCCTGCGGGCGGGTATATCCGGTGAGGAGATTGAAAACCTCGGTGAGATCCGCCGCGAAGTCTTCCCGGCAGGTAAATAATCCAAGATCGCTGTAGATCGCGCTCGTACGGACGTTGTAATTGCCGGTCGAGAGATGGCAGTAGCGGCGAATGCCGTCGGCCTCCTGGCGAACTACCAGGCATAACTTGCAGTGTGTTTTGAAACCGATCAAACCGTACACCACGTGAGCGCCGACCTCTTCCAGCGCGCGCGCCCATGTAATATTCGCCTCTTCGTCGAAGCGGGCCTGAAGCTCGACGAGCACCGATACCTCTTTACCGGCTTCGGCCGCCCGCGCCAGCGCTTGGGCGATCGGCGAGTTGGAGCTTACCCGATAAAGCGTCATTTTGATTGCAAGGACCTTGGGGTCTTTTGCCGCCTCTTCGACGAAGCGGGTAACCGCGTCGAATGACTGATAGGGATGAAAGATCATGGCATCCCCGCTGCGAATAGCGTTCCAGATATCGGGGCCTCGCTCGAAGCAAGCGAACGATAGCGGCACCTGAACGCGGTCCTTCAAGCGCGGAACGTTCAGGCTTTGGTAGAGTTGAAACAAGTCGGTGAACGCCGTGAACCCTTTGCCGGGGTACAAATCACCGCGGCCGAGCTCGAGTTCCTCCACGAGCTGAGCAAGTAGCGGCTCGGGAAGATCCGGATCGTACTGCAGCCGCACCGCATCTCCCATTCGTCGTTCTCGAATGCCTTGCTCGATAACCATTAACAAGTCTTCGTTGCGCCTTCGCACCAGACCGAATTCGGCATCACGCGTGACGCGAACCGCATGCGCGGAGAGGATTTCAAAGCCCTGATAAAGGCGGGGCAAATAACGCCGCAGCAGATATTCCATCAGAATAAACGCGTGTTGCCCGTCTCGCGCCGGCAACTGAATAAAGCGGGGAACGACGTGGCTGGGAATATGGACAATCGATAGTTCCGTACGAGGCAGTGGCGAAAGAACCTTCGATTTCAGCGATACCACCAGGGAGAGCGAGCGGTTGGCGAGATACGGAAATGGATGACTCGGATCTACGGCCAGGGGAGTGACGATAGGATAAAGCGTTCGTTGAAAAAACTCCTCCAGACACCGATTCTGAGCGCCGTTCAAATCTTCGGGGCGCATCAGGTGGATACCCTGGGCGGTTAGCTGCGGCAGAATTTGATCCAGAAAGCAGGCGTGCTGCTCTTCGGTGAGCTGGTGAACTCTTTGAGAGATCGCCGTCAGGACGGCGGCCGGATCGCTGGTGTCAGAATCAAATCCCTGGGTTTCACGCGCAGCCTGCCGTTTGAGGCCGGCCACCCGAACCATAAAAAATTCATCGAGGTTCGAACTGAAGATGGCTAAAAACCTGAGTCTTTCGAGCAGTGGAACATGCGGGTCTTTAGCCTCCTCCAATACCCGCCGGTTGAATTCAAGCCATGACAAGTCACGGTTAATCAACAACTCATTTTCATCTGCTGCAAACATCCTAGAATAGTTTAACTCGTACGCGAACACGAACAATGGGGGTGGAGTCGGCTCGAATATAAGGGAGGCAATTGCCGAAACTGTCTACAGCTCTCCTGCGAAATTCCCGGCGTGGCCGGTCATTTCACGCAGTCTTTTTCTTCGGCTCACGTTAGCCCGCTCACGACCACGGTATTCTTCTCGTCACGAGACGAACCTTGCCTTCTATCCGACTCAGCCACGTCTTCTTTCTCAGCCGTTCAATAGTTCAATCGTCCAACGAAGGAATCCGGATCAGCCCTTGAATTTTTGAATAGGCGCGAAGCGCCGGTTGAACTGTTGAACGGTCATTCGTTATCCCTGATTTGCATACAAATCTGAGATTCGTTACTGTCGAAAATTCTATCAACGCTCTGCGGCAAAATGCATGAGAACGAAGTATATGGGAGAAAATTGGCTAAACGCGGCGAGACGATAGCCGCGCCAAGCGGAACGGCGACGAAGCAGATCGCTTTCGCGGCGCTGCGCCACCGTGACTTTCGGTTCTTCTTCCCGACCACCATGCTTGCCATGATGGCCGACAATATCGAGCACGTGATCAGCTACTGGCTCCTGTTTGAGAAATTTCAGTCGCCGGTGCTGGCGGGATTCGCGGTGATCAGCCACTGGACACCGTTTCTCTTGCTGTCGGTTTACTTCGGCGGGTTGGCCGATCGTTATGACTGCCGCAAGCTCATTCAGATCGCTCAGGTCATGTATATGGCCGTGTCAGTGGCCTGGGCGATTCTCTTCTTTACCGATACGATCGAAGTCTGGCACGCTTGCGTGCTGCTCGTGATTCACGGCATTGCCGGCGTGTTTTGGACGCCTGCCGAGCAATTGCTGATTCACGATATCGTAGGCCCCGACGATTTGCCGAGCGCCGTGCGGCTCAACTCGACCAGCCGGCAGTTGGGCATTTTGCTCGGTCCGGCTGTGGGCGGCGGTTTGATGTTGTGGCTCGGCGCGCCGGCCGGTCTGCTCGTCAATGCGGTCATCTATCTGCCGTTGACGATCTGGCTGATGATCGTTCCCTACACCGGCCATAGTCGTGAGGGCGCGCCACCGCGGCGTGCCCTGGCTTGGAAGGATGCCATCGGCACGGTTCGTCAAATCACGCAGCACCGGCCGATTGTGACGATGATCGTCCTCGGCGGCGCGGCGTCGTTATTCGTTGGCAACGCATTCCAAGCGCAGATGCCGGAATTCGCCCATGATCTCGGCACCGAAAAGGCAGATCTCACCTATAGCGCCTTGCTCGCCGCCAATGCCGCGGGAGCGGTCGTGGGCGGGTTCTTGCTCGATGGCAAGGATTGGCTGCTGCCCACCGTAAAGTCTGCGATTGTCTGCGCGATCCTGTGGTGCGTGGTGATGGCGTGCTTTGCTTTTTCCTATAGTTACCCGTTGTCCCTGGCGCTGTTGTTTATCGCCGGGGCGTTAAATCTCGCTTTCTATTCGACGGCGCAGACCATCGTTCAGTTGCAGGCGCCCATCGATTTGCGCGGGCGTTTGATCGGTCTGTTTTCAATGTCGATTTACGGCCTGCGCGCCTTCAGCGGCGTTACGGTTGGTGTCGTCGGCGGCTTGGTCGGTATCCATTGGTCGCTGGCGCTGAGCTCGATGGCTCTGTTTGCCGTGACCGTGGCGTTGTTCGCTTTTGTTCAATCGGGAAAAAATAGCATGCCGTGACTATTGGCGAGCGGCATGGGTTCAACAGTTCAAAGGTTCAAGGTCGGAGTCAGTCTAAAGAAACACTCAGGTTATGCACTGGAAGGCTCAAAAGGATTACGGATGGGATCTGTTCTGACATTGAACTATTGAACATTTGAACTGTTAAACCCCCCGGCCTTGGCCGGGGTAGATCACGGAGATAACTTGGCTTCTAATAATACCCCGCAAGGTGAAGCTGCCGTCGCTGCGACTCAAAAAGTGGCCTTTGCGGCGCTGCGCCACAAAGATTTTCGCTTCTATTTTGCCGGCACGATGCTCGCGATGATGGCGGACAATATCGAGCACGTCATCAGTTACTGGTTGCTCTATGAGAAGTTTCAATCGCCGACCTTGGCCGGTTTTGCCGTGCTGGTTCATTGGACGCCATTTCTTTTATTCTCGGTGTACTTCGGCGCGATGGCGGATCGCTACGATTGCCGCAAAGTGATTCAGGTCGCGCAAATCATGTACATGGGAGTTTCCGTGGCGTGGGCGTTTCTTTTCTGGACCGATACCATCGAGATATGGCACGCCTGCGTTTTGCTGACCATTCATGGGATGGCCGGCGTGCTCTGGGGACCGGGCAGCCAGCTTTTGATTCACGATATCGTCGGCACCGAACATTTGCAGAGCGCGGTGCGTCTTAACGCGACCAGCCGGCAATTGGGCGTGCTTTTCGGCCCTGGCATCGGCGGCGCTTTGATGTTGCTTCTCAGTCCGTCGGCAGGCCTGTTCGTCAATGCGCTGATCTATTTGCCGTTGACGATCTGGTTGCTGAGCGTGCCGTACACCGGCCACTCCAGAGAAGGCGCGGCGCCGTCGCGGCGCGCCGTTAGATGGCGGGACGCCATCGACACGATGCGCGAGGTTTCCGGCAACCGGCCGATCATCACTATGGTGGCGCTCGGCGGTTGTGCGTCGTTTTTCGTCGGCAGCGCGTTTCAAGCGCAGATGCCGGAATTCGCCCACGATCTCGGTACCGAGCATGCCGATTTCGCCTACAGCGCTTTGCTCGCCGCCAATGCCGCCGGCGCCGTTGTTGGAGGATTCTTGCTCGAAGGGAAGGGCTGGCTCCAGCCGCGCGTTAAAACGGCCATCGTTTGCGCGATCCTCTGGTGTCTGGTGATCACCGCCTTCGCGTTTTCGTATGATTACAATTTGTCGCTGGTGCTGTTATTTTGCGCCGGCGTTCTCAATCTTGCGTTCTACTCTATGGCGCAAACCATCGTGCAGATGCTCGCGCCAACCCAGCTCCGCGGCCGGCTCATTGGATTATTCTCGATGGCCAGCATGGGGCTGCGCGCCTTCAGCGGCGTGACCGTGGGCGTGCTCGGCGGATTGATCGGTGTTCACTGGTCGCTGGCGTTGAGCGCGCTGGCGCTGTTGGCGGTCACGGTTGGGCTGTTTGCTTTCCTGGTGCCCGGCCAGCGGTACGATGAGTATAGCTGAAGAGAAATCATGGAGTTGTTGGAGTAGTGGAAATGATGGGTCGGAAGACAAGCGCAGCCGGCGGCAACAAAACAATGGCCTTTGCGGCGCTGCACCACCGTGACTATCGGCGATACTTTCTCGTCAGCCTGTTCTCCACCATGGGCGATAATATCGAACATGTCATCAGTTACTGGCTGTTGTTTCAAAAGTTCCACTCGCCGGTGCTCGGCGGTTTTGCCGTAATCAGTCACTGGACACCGTTTCTCTTATTCGCGGTATACTTTGGCGCGCTGGCCGACCGGCACGATTGCCGGCGAGTCATCCAGGCCTCGCAATTTCTCTACGCAGCGGTGTCGCTGGCATGGGCCATTCTGTTTCTCACCGACACGATTGAAGTATGGCAAGCCTGCGTCTTGCTGGTGATTCACGGCATGGCGGGAGTATTGGGTGGGCCGAGCAGCCAGTTGATCATCCACGATATCGTCGGCCGCGAGTATCTGCAAAGCGCGGTCAGGCTCAATTCCACCGGACGTCAATTGGGCATACTCTTCGGTCCCGCGGTGGGCGGCGCGACCATGTTGCTGTTCGGAGCGCCGGCGGGCCTGTTTTTGAACACGTTGATGTTTCTGCCAATGATGTTCCTGATGTTCGTTTTTCCGTATACCGGGCACGGGAGGGACGAAGGCACCAAGGCGCCGAGGCTCACCTTCAAGAGCGCCGTTCACTTGTTGCGCGAGACATCGGCCAACCGCACGATCTTCTCGATGATTCTCCTGGGCGGCGCTACTTCACTCCTGGTCGGCAATGCGTTTCAAGCGCAGATGCCGGAATTCGCCCATGACTTCGGCCACGACAAGCAGGACTGGGCCTACAGCGTTCTGCTTGGCGCCAATGCCGCCGGTGCGGTGCTGGGCGGTCTGCTGCTCGAAGGCAAGGGCCTGCTTAGAGCAAATCCGTGGAACGCGGCGATCTGCTCGATTCTGTGGTGCGTGACTATTATCGGCTTTGCCGCCAGCACCAGCTATGCTCTGGGCGTTCTGCTACTCTTCTGCGCGGGTGTGTTGAACCTCGCCTTTATGTCGATGGCGCAAACTCTCGTGCAATTAAGGGCGCCCGCGCAATTGCGCGGGCGATTGATCGGTCTGTTCAACACGTCGACCAACGGGTTAAAGGCGTTTAGCGGCGTAACCGTAGGCGTGGTCGGTGGTTTGATCGGCATTCATTGGTCGCTCGGCATCAGCGCCATGGCGTTGTTAGCGGTCACGGTGGGGTTGTTTGCCTTTACGATTCCAGGCAAGGGCAGCGAGGAGTTAAGCTGACAAAATGTTATGAAGCGTGATTCCCCCAAAATGGGGAATCCAGAAAGTCCTTAAAAAAATCCTGGATTCCGGGTCGCGCTAGCTATCGCCAACTTGCCCGGAATGACAATTGAATTATGGTAACGAACTTATAAGTCACCGCGCTAGCGCGCAGTCGCGCTTTGCCGGCCCTTCGTGGAATCTTCCGACGGTCGGTGATCGTGCTCTTTCAACTGGCGATAGCTCTCGAGCAGTTGCTTTTTTTCTGCGTCCGAAACTCCGAGTTGCGGGCGCCGGACGGCCGCGGTATTGATCAGGCCTTCGTGTTGTAGAACGATCTTGATCCGCGCGACGGCCTCGACGATGGGCTCGCTGAAAACCAATTCCTTCACCGCTTCCAGTTCCTTCTGTAATCCCGCCGCCTTGTCGAAATTTCCCGTCTGGGCCGCCAGATCCATTGCCGCCCAGCGTTGGGTGTCGACATTGGAGACGCCGATCAAGGCGCCGGAAGCGCCCAGCCTATAGCTCTCGGCGACAAAGCGATCGTTTCCCGTCAACACTTCCATCGAGGCGTTCTGACGCTCCAGTTGCTTCATCGTGTCGGTAAAGAGATTGATGTCAAAAGAGGCCTCTTTGAATGCCACGACTTTTTCGAGCCGGGCGATCCGGCCGATGGTTTCGACGTCGTACCAGTAGCTTTTCACCGGGATTTGAAACAACACCAGCGGCATGTCGGTACTGCGGGTGACATCTTCGAAAAAGCGGACCTTGAGATCGCCCTCTACTTTTCCCCAGGCGAACAGCAATGGCGGAAAAATCATGACAGCGTCCACCGGCAGGTTCTCCAAGTCCCGGACCAGTTTGATCGCTTCATCGGTCGATTGCGGCGCGATGGTGGCGATGTGCAGGCGCCCGGCCCGGCGCGCGACGGCGCCGGAAATGTCATAGACGCTGCGTTTCTCTTCAGTGCCGAGCACCGGTCCTTCGCCGATTCTAGCGCAGGAAACCAGCCCGGCCACGCCGTCTATGGCGGTCTGGTGCGCCGTCAACCGCTCGAGGCTGTCGAGGTCCAAGGCGCCGCTTTCATCGAACGGTGTCACATGCGGTATGAAAAGCCCTTGAAAGCGATTCTTGGTATGGATCATCGCGTCCTCCCAAAATATTAGCCTTGGTAAAACAACTCTCCGGGGTTGAAATTCGTTATGTTATAAGTAGAGCAAAGAGTGGCGGCTCGTCAACCTGACGTTTTATAAACCAGGGCATCAGGCATGGGCTGTGACCGGAGTAGCAAATAATGAGCAATTACATCTCATGCAGCAAACTGGCCGCGCTGATGGCGTCGGATGGTTTGTTTGCCGTGTTTGACGTGCGCGAGCGCGGCGAATTTAACGCGGGTCAAATTGCCAATGCGACTTCGTTGCCGCGCAGTCAGATCGAATTTCGCATCGCCGAGCTGGTGCCGAACCCGGGCATCGCCATCGTTTTGTACGACGATAATGATGCGCGCGCCCCCCTGGCTGCGCGCACGCTGGCCGAGCTGGGTTACCGAAGTGTCTGCATCCTGGATGGAGGGTTGGCTGCTTGGCGGCGCGAGGATTTCCCCTTCGTTAGCGGCGTGAATGTTCCCAGTAAGGCCTTCGGCGAAAAGGTTCATCATGAGAGAAGTATCCCCGATATATCGCCGGAGGAACTGAGCAGTCTTCAAGCGCAAAAAGCTGATCTGGCCATCCTGGACGTGCGAACGCCGCAGGAGTATGGCCGCTTTCGTATTCCCGGAGCGATCAACGTTCCCGGCGGCGATTTGATTTTATGGGCGGCAAGCTTGCAGCAAAAGCCGGACACAACGATCGTTATCAACTGCGCCGGACGGACCCGCAGCATCATCGGCACGGCGGCGTTACGCCGGCTGGGTTTGCCACATGCCCGCGCACTCAGAAATGGCACCATGGGCTGGGTGCTGGCGGGGTTCGAATTGGAGTCGAAGCCGGATAGAAAAACGATCCAAGCTTCCGATGAGAGCCGCGCGCAGGCGCGAGACCTGGCGCTGCGGCTTGCTCGCGAGGAAAAAATTCCGGCGCTGTCGGTTCGTGAACTCATCGCCGGCACGGCTGGAAACGACGATGGCGTGACTTATCTTATCGATGTGCGCTCCGAAGGTGAATACGTAAGCAATCACATTCCGGCCTCGATCAACGTTCCGGGCGGGCAGGCGGTGCAATGCGCCGACGATTTTGTCGCGGTGCGAAACGGCCGCGTGGTTTTTGTGAGCTATCATTCCGTGCGCGCCATTATGGCGGCATACTGGTACCGTGAGATGGGCTTTGCCAATGCCGCGTTTCTCGAAGGCGGTCTTCAGGCATGGATCGAAAACCGGGGAACGCTTGTGTCCGGCGCGGTGGAAAGAGAGCCGCTGGGATTTGCGGTGGCCAAAAAAATCGCTCGCATGCTGGCCCCTGCCGAGTTGGACTCGTTGTGGCGCAGTTCATCGGTAGAGATTTTGGATGTCGGCAGCAGCCTCGACTTCGAAGGCGCGCATCTGCCCGGCGCTCAGTGGATTTCTCGCGGCTGGATTGAACTCAAGCTTTCTGCATTGTTTCAAGACTCAAGCCGGACCATCGTGCTGTCTTGCCAAAACGGTCACCATTCGATTCTTGCCGGTCGAACACTCGCGGAAATGGGTTACCAGGAGATCTTCATACTCAATGGCGGTGTTCGGGCTTGGGCAAAAGCCGGTTATCCCACGGTGACAGGGCTCGACTCGTGTCTCGTTGAGCCCAACGATGTGGTTCTTTCGCCTTCCATCCGAGGCAGTAAGGAAGACATGAAACACTATCTGGAGTGGGAACTTAAACTTAAGTGTTAGTGGACAAGTCTCGTGTCCCTGGTTCAGCAGTTGTCGTACTTGGGGCTGGCAAACGTTTTGACGGTTCTCGTTTGGACGTCGAAGCGTAAACGCGGCATGTCGGCCAGGTCCTTGCCGTAAACGTGAATTTCCACTGTATTGCGAGGCGTCATGTTATTCATTTCGTGGATCTCGTCATCGGGTGGCACCAAGCAGGAAACCATGCCGGCGCTGTTTTTCAACACGGCGGCAACTTCGAGGTCGGCATAGTTCGCCTGTGAGCCGTCATCACGCCGGCGAAAGCGCGTTTCTTGAATCTCATTGTCGACAACGCCGACAAGCCCCCAGGTTTGGTGATTGTGAGCTTTAGCGTTATCTCCCGGTCCCCAGACAATGGCCGTGATGTTGAACCGGGACGCGCGGTGGAGCATGTAGCGTCCATAGGCCGCATCGCCCCGCTTTTTGAATTTCGCCTCAAGACAGTCGGGTTGCCGCACGAATTTGGCCAGCAAAGGTTTGGCCGCGGCGACGATGGCCGCGGCAGCGTCATCGTCGCGCGTAATGCGATCCAGATCCTGAATCAAATTCTCCAACGAGTACGGGGTAGTCATGTTCGCAGACTATTGTCCCCGCACCGTAAGCACTGGGCAGGTTGCCGTCGATATGACCCGGCCGGCGACGCTTCCCATAAAAAGCTTGGAAAGGCCGGTGCGGCCGTGCGTGCCGATGACGATCATGTCGGCTTTCTTGCTTTTCGCCGCTTTGACGATTTGGTCGTGCGCCGATCCCCGTAGCAGCAGGCTCTTGGCCTTTACTTTCGCTTTTTCCAGTATCGCCATGACCTTCTTCATGGAGGATTCGGCCTCTTGTCTCGCGCTCTCCTCCAGTCTCGTGTAGAGTTCAGCGCCGCCGAATTCCTGTTCGGTCATATAAGCCGTCGTCGGCACGATCACGTGGACGACCAGGATCTCGGCGTCATTGTCTTTGGCAAGCTCGACCGCCTTAATGCGGGCGCGCGTCGACGCTTTGGAATAATCGGTGGCGTACAATATTCTCTTGATGCTTTTCACGATGTAAACTTCCTCCTTGCTGTTCGGTTAAGCCGGCGCTTGCGCCGCTTGCGATGCTTGAGCTGCCTTGGCAATGCCGGCCGGCACCTTGGACATATCGAGGTTGTATAACCGGCACACGTTGGTGGCCAGCACCTTAGTTTGCGTTTCCAAGGGCAGGTGGCCGATGTCGCGCTGAATGATCTTGAGCGAGTTGGGCCAGGTCGAATTGGGATGGGGGAAGTCATTGGACCACATGACGTTGTCCTGGCCCCACCACTCCAGGTTGTGGCCGCAGACCGAATCGTTGAAGAAGCAGGAATAAATCTGATTACGGAAGTAGTCGCTCGGATCTTTGGTGAAGGGCGGCGGATTCGCGTTGCGGAAACGCCGATAATAGTAATCCCACTGTTGGGTGATGAAGGGCAGCCAGCCGCCTTCGTTCTCGACCGAGACGATCTTGAGCTTGGGATATCTCTCCAGCACGCCGTAAAAAATCAGCTCGAAGAGGGCATTGGCGATGTCCATCAGCTTCAGGTTCACACTGCCGCGATAACGCTCGACGCCATTTCGATTCTTATCCTTGTTATAGCTGTGACCGGTTAAAATGTGCAGGCTCACGGGCGTTTCCAGATCCTGCGCCGCCGCCCAAAACTTGTCGTAATGGCTCGAATGAAAGGGGAGGTCCGGATGCGGCGCTTGCCAGATGATCGCGCCTTTGAGTCCGGCTTGGCGGCAACGCTCGAGCTCCTTGATGCCGTTGTCAATGTTATAGACGGGGATGGCCGGGATTCCGACCAGGCGGTTCGTGTCGACGCTGCAATAGTCAATCAACCAATCGTTATAGACGCGAAAGCAGGCTTCCTGCATACCCGCGTCATCGAGCGCGAACAGATCCAGCCCGAGCGTCGGATAGAGCACCTCGGCGCTGAGGCCGTCTTTTTCCATTTCTTGAATCCGAGCGTGAGGGTCCCAGCCGCCGGCGTGTTGTTGAAATCCTTCGCCGACTTTGTGAGGCGGGAACAGGGGAGCGTCTTCGCGGTATTTTTCCGGCACGCCTTTTTTCCACAGGTCCACCGGTTCCATTACGTGTGAATCCGACGAAATAATAACGCCGTTGATACCTTGACCATGACCATTTCCGATCGCCATTGTTTTGCCCTCCATGAACAAACGTCTGCAAAATTTGGTCTTTGACTATGGTTCTGAATCTATTCGATAACCGGACGAAATGTCAATTCTCAATAGCTGTGTTACCCGGCCCTGAGCTTTTCGGTTTGCGCCAGAGCGAGGCAATCCAAGGTTGCTCCGCGCGCGGCAATCCAGGCGGGCGGTAGTAGTGGGCGATCTCGGTGAATCCGGCTGCTGTCATGAATTCACGCCATCGCTCAAGGTCGTAATAAGCGCCGTATCGTTGACCGCTCCAGCCTTCTTGGTTTTCACCGCGCGGATTGGAGCTGAAGAGTACGCCGTCTATTTTCAACGCCAGCCAGAGTTCCCTGAGAACGCGCGGCAGTTCCTGGCTGGGGACGTGAAAGAGCGAAGCGTTGGCGAAAATACCGTCGAAATAGTCCGATGGCAATTCCAGTTGAAGAAAGTCCTGGTGCCAAACTTCGCAGCCGCTGTAGCTACGGGCCAGCTCGACGAAGCGCTCGGCGCCATCGAGACCGATGACCTCGTGTCCCAAATCTTTAAACGCCTTCAAGTCTCGTCCAGGGCCGCAGCCAAAATCGAGAATGCGAAAAGGCGCCTCGCCGCGGAGATGCTCGAGCAGCGCAGCGCGGTTCTGCGTGACGTCGTGATCGCGCGTGCCTTCCCAGAAACTGTCGGCGTGTTGATTGTAGTGATCGAGTGTGATCGTCGCGGCCTGCGCGAGCTCTTTGCCGGTGAGGAGATGTCGAACGGTCATGTGGGCTCCAGAGACATAATGGCAATACGTGATTCGAGATTCAAACGGCGCGACTGCTAGAACCCGCGACGGTGAGCGCAGTCGCGACCCAAGTCTCTGAAGCTTAATTCAACCCCAACCCGACTTAACTGCTTGAAACGATTTGAACGGCTGGAACTACTTGAACGCTTTTATCTTTTGTGGACTTCCGGATTGAGCAGTGTCATCGGCCGGCCGTCGAGGAAGTCGACAATATGGGTTAGCGCCTGTTCGTAGCGCTCGCCGAGAACTTCGACGGTGGCGTAGCCGCGATGCGAAGTCAGAATAGCGTTGTCGAACCGGCGCAGCGCATGATCCATGGGCAGAGGTTCGATGTCGAATACATCAAGGCCGACACCGCCGAGTTGGCCGTTTTCCAGGGCCTTGATCATGGCCGTCTCCGACACAATCGGACCGCGCGCGGTGTTCACCAGAAAGGCACCCGGTTTCATCAAGGCAAATTCTTTTTCACCAATAATACCAAATGTTTGTGCGTTTGAACTGATGTGAATGGTCAGAATGTCCGATTCTTTAAGCAAGGTTGCCATCGGCACGCATTCCGCGCCGGCTTCGGCTGCCCTCTCGGCGGTGAGAGTGCGCGAATAGGCCAGAACGCGCGTGTTGAAAGCCTTCATGATCTGGGCGACCCCTTTGCCGATCCTGCCGAAGCCAAACACGCCGACGGTTTTTCCTTCTAACGTTTGACCCGAAACAGGTGGCCAACTCTCTGTGCGCATGCGCCGATCGACCTGAGGAATTCTTCGCATCAATGCCAAGATCAGTCCGATCGTCAGTTCTTTCGTGGTTGCGCCACTGTCGCTGGCAGTGCCGGCCACGGCGATGCCGCGCCGGGTAGCGGCGGGCAGATCCAGATGCACGCTGGTGCGGCCGGTTTGGGAAATAAACTTTAAATTCGGCAATTGGCTGTACTCTTTGTCGCTAAACTGCGTGCGCTCGCGCATCAGCAGAAGTACGTTGAATTCACGCAGAGTTTGGACGAGCTTTTCAGAGCTATCCAGCCGTTCTCGCAAGATCGTGATATCGGCGCGGGCTTTAAGTTTCTCGTAGGCGGGCACCGTGTCGGCGACTCTTTCAAAATCATCGAGCACCGCGATGCGGCAGGATTTAGTTCCGGTTCTGCTCATGGTGAACTCCTGATCGATTAGACAGTCGCCGTTACTTCGACTTCGCACAGTTTGCCGTCCGCCGAGTAGCCGTCGACAAAGCAGTATTCCTTTTGAGCTAGCGCTGCTTTGACGCGATGGTTGAATATTTCGTTGAGCTTTTCGGTGGTCTGGCTGCGGTGCAGATAAAATGACACCCGCGCAACCTTGTCCCAGGAGCTGCCGCCATCTTTTAAAGAGCCGGCGATGCGCGGCAAAATGTTGTCCATCTGCTCCTCGAGTGTCGGCAAGACCGTGGTCACTCCGGAAAGAACCACCACGGACTCATAAACAAGGAAACGAATGGGCACGATGGGCGGATCGTATTCGACGATGCGCTTTTTCGCGTCTGGCTCAGCCGGTTTCAGCGCAATCAGGTCCGCGGCGACTTTGGCATTGGAATCGAAGTGAATCGGAGCGATGTAACTCGAGCTTGCCGAACGGGCCTTGCCGGAAAGAATTTTGACGCGCTCGTTGCTGCCGCGATCGCGACTTTCCCGGTCGCGTCCCCACAAGCGGCTGCGCACCGTGTTGTGCAAAGACAAGCCGTGGGACTTCAGCTCCTGATCGAATCGATGAAAGATTTCCTGCGCCTCGATGGTTGCGCTGGTTGCGGGTTGAGCTTCGGCAGACAACTCTATGAAATCTTTACCAAGCCACGAAAAAATTCTTTTGCGCATGGCGGATGTCTCCTTTGAGCCGGATTCATTGACCGGCTCGACGATCCTATATCAGCGCATGCGCGGGTTCAACGTAGGACTTGAGCAAGATGCAGGCTAGCCCGGATTACAACAGGTAATTTGAGCGGCTTTGGGTCCATTGATTGGGGGGCTTTCCCAAACGGCTCGCAGATCAGGAGAATACGGATAACGGATGCCGTTTTCTTCGAGAATTTTGCCGGTCGCTTCCACGAGATCGGACCGATTGAACACCATGGTTTCATGAGTCAGTACCCCGGCGTTGGCGAACTTGAAACTGACTTGCTCGTCTCGAGTGTCGCGCAAGACTTCCACCAGGTGGCGCAAGTTCTTGACTTGAATGCCGTTCACTTCACTCAGCACGTCGCGATTAGGATCATCGTAGCCTTTGGTGATGCGATGCGGAAACAAGGGAGAGGCGACCATGACGAGTTCTTCATTGTCAAAAGCCGGTCGATCGTAGCGTCGGGTAAAGAGCAAACTTGGCGTGCGTCCAAAGGTGCTGAATGCCGGGGTCCGCTGGCCGAGCCTTTCAAGATAGTCTTGCGTCGTCTGGGAAAAGACGAACGGTCCGAAAATGAAGTATCTGGGACGTGCGTTCAAAAGATAAGGGATGACCAGCTCACGTTGCGATTTAACCGGCAAATGAACCTGAACCAACTTGCCGTCTCGGTAGAGGGTCAGGGGCAGCAAACCGTTCTCGGCAAATTTCTGCACGAGGTAGGAGGATGAAAGCCGCAGATCATAGCGGACCGCGACTTTACCGTCACTATCGACAGGAGTGCCGCCGATATGGGTGATGACGTCCCATTCCTTCAACGGATATGCGGGATCATCGCGGTAGGGTTGCGCCACCATGACTCCACCGAGCCCCTTAGGCAGACCCAGCCTTTGTCGCAGCGCGTCATTCTCGACGGTTTGTAGCAGATCGTGAGTCTGTGGCTTGCCGTCGTACACACCGTCAGCCACGTCGTGTAAAAAAAGTTGGATTTCTTCGACCGGAATCAGGTAGCCGATGTTCTGGGCATTTTGAATCAAGCTGAACACCAAGCCCACCAGTTTTCCATCCGACACCGCTGGGCCGCCGCTGTTGCCGAAATTCAGCGCGGCGTCGACTTGAATACGCAGTCCAGCCGCTTGGTAGTAATAGTCCGTGTATTCGATGCGCGAGACGATTCCTTGGGTCACAGACAGTTCCGTGCCGCCGGTGGGATAGCCATACACATTGATATTGTCCTTAACCCGAGGCAACTCTCTGGCAAGGGGAAGCGAGCCGCGTTTTTCGAAAAAGGATTCATCGTCCAGTTTTAAAATGGCGAGATCCATGGAAGGCGTGATGGCGTCCACCCGCGCCGGCAGGTGTCGCGCCGATTGATTGGGCTGCACGTAAATCTGACTTGCGTAACGCACCACGTGCGCGTTGGTGAGAATGCGGTTGCCGTCTATGACGACGCCCGAACCTTTGACCTGCTGCGGGCTGTTTCTACTCCACGGGCGCAACAGATCGGGAGTGTGGTGAACGGCATGGATCTTGACGACCAAATCACGGATCTGGTCTTGCGCCTCCACTTGGCGCGCCTCCATGGCGAATGTGACGAACATTATCAAAACGATGAGGATACGACCCATAAGCTCTCCCTATTCATGCCTGCGGGATTAAAGTCGCCACAGTATACGATAATCGTTTCATGAGTTAAATCGGCTTTTTCACTTGCGCCTTTGACTGAGAATCCTTTGTCTAGTACATCCAAGAAAGCGACTCGTCATGGCACCCGAACTCATTGCTCTTCTCGCCGCAATTTCCTACGCCCTATTTACCGTCTACGGCTGGTTCGGTCTCCATTACGCCACCGCGTTGGTTGCAACGATAGTTTCGCTGGCGTCGCGTACGATCATGCTCTGGCTCGCGGTGGTTTTGACCGGCGGAATTCCGCAGTTTGCGCCTCTCGCGCTGGGCGTCTTTATCAGTCTGGGAATTCTCCAAAGCGTGATCAGTTTATTGACTTTCACCGGCTTGCAGAAAATCGGCACGGCGCGCAGCCAGCCGCTGCGCAATACTTACCCGCTGTGGAGCGCATTCATAGCCATCACGTTGCTGCAGGAACAGGCCGGCACGGCGGTGTTGGCGGGAACGATGCTGGTGGTCGTGGGTGTCGTCCTGATTACATGGCAGCCGGAAACAAAAGCCATAGATTACTGCTGGTGGCATGTTCTTTACTCGCTCGGCGCCGGAGTGCTGGCCGGGATTGCGTTTCCCCTGCGACGCTATGGCTTGACGATTACCAACGAACCGGTGTTCTTTTCGGCAGTGATCGCCGTCGTGTCGCTGGTCTGCTCTTTACCCTATGCCTGGATCTCGCATCGTCATCAGCCTCTAGTCTGGCACCCCAGGGGCGTGCTGCATTTGTCGGCATCGGGTTTCTTCGAAGGTTTGGGCGCGTTGCTGGGACTGATTGCGCTCGGCGCCGGCACAGTGGTGGTCGTTTCCCCGATTATTGCAACCACGCCACTGTGGAATTTAATGATCGCCTATTTCTTTTTACGAGAGCGCGAAAAACTCAATGCCCGGACCGCCCTGGGCACTGTTGCCGTGGTTGCCGGCACCATCGCGATAACGGTGGGCAGGTAGCTTTGTTCAGCCGGCCTTGACACCATCAAGCGCCAAGGCGTATCGATTGCTTTGAGTTGCGTATCTTTAAGATCTCGCCGAGCAAGGAGGATTGCATGTGGTATCTGGTTATGCGTCGTGCGGTAAAGCCGCGCGAAGAATGGACCGTCAATCTCGATCAACACCTGGTCTGGATGAAACAGCAGCACGATGCGGGGCGTATTCTTTTTTCAGGACCGACACCGGATCGAAAATTCGGTATCTATGTCATCAAAGCCGGATCGAAACAGGAAGCGGATCAAATCGCCGCCAGCGATCCCTATACCGCGGCGGGGTTTTGCACCTATGATCTCTATGAGTGGGAAGTGCACCAGATCATGGGCGCGGGTCCATTCACCGCGGCGGAAATGCGCGGCCACCGATAATCTCCGTCACAGCGGTGTTAATCAGGCAGCTCCTCCTTAGCCACGCAAAAGTTTGCCGAATCCTTCGATAGGCACTTTGATTCCCAGCACGTGCAAAACCCACCAGAGCGATGCCGCCGTGCTCGATACCGCGGGCTTCTGTGTGTCGTCTTCGAGATCCTGCACGTAAGCCACCGAGCGCCAGCGTCCTTGAATAAGAAGACTGTCGGCGCCGGGGTGCCGGCGAAAAAGTTCTCGAGCGACTTTGTAAGAAGCGTATTCCGGAAGCTTGACCTGGTCGATGGGTTTGGCGACATCAAGACCTTTAATGGCCAGCACTTCGAGCCCGCCGTCTTCATAGTATTTCTTCACGGCATGGTTGATGGTTTCTTTGTAAGCTGTTGCAATGACGGTACTCCGCACTTTCAAGTGCTTAAGCGCCTGCACCGTTGCGCTCATCGCGGTACTTACGGGCAAACCGACTTGCCGCGATAACTTGGCGACAACCTCTTGTTCCGCAGCGTAACCGCGCTGGGTACCTAATGTAATGCCGCCCATTAAAATAGCGTCGCACTCTTCGGCGGCAAAAATGCCCAGACCGGCGCCGAGAGCGTCGATCGCTTTGTTGAATTCCGCGTCCGTATGCGATTGGACATTGAGTCCCGAGGCGACGATGGTGAATCCTTTGGGCAGGATCAGGTCCCAATCCGATGGCGTTTCAAAAACCGATGGCGATAAATAGCCGATGCGTGCTTTCCAGCCGGACATCAAAAAGCTCCTTAATGAATTCGACGGTGAATTCTTGTATTGATAGCGCTGCTGTCTCCGGGTCTTCTCATCTCCTACTCTCCTTGTCTCTTCATCTGCGAATCATCCCGGCATTTCCGCCAATAGCCGTCCGTAGCCCGGCATCGGAAGTTGCAGACCAAGCCGCAATTGCGTCTCCCAGCAGCGTGCCGGTCCGGCATGGACCACCGGGAGGCCCAAAGCTTTTTCCAAAGGATCGATGATCTCCAGCGTCTTCCAGGCCGAGCCCAGCATATAGATGCCGTCTGCGTCTGTGTGCTTGGCGGCGATCCGCTTCATGAATTCAAGAATTTGTTCAGGCGGAACTTTGGGAACTTCGGCGAAAGGCGAATCGATGCCCTCCATCGCCAATACCTGAAAGCCTGCGTCGATGAAATAGCGGGCGAAGACATTATTCATCTTCTCGGGAAAGTAACTGGCGCCGACAAATCTATTGATGCCCAGAACGCGCAGCGCGCGCACGTGGTTCTGACCCGAGGTGAACATCTGAACGCCGTATTTTTTTTCCCAGCCGCTGATGAGTTCCTGCTCGCGTTGGTAACCCAGTAACATAAACGGCGGCGCGCCGCTCGGACGGACCAGGTCCGCGCCCATCTTCGCCAGCTCGGCTGCTTTTGCTTCGTAGCCGGGCATTGACGTGCTGAACTCTTCCTCGGTGCCGCGGGTGAAGTTCATGGTCAAGGTGACATATTTGATGCTCGCCGGAATTTTTTCGTCGAGATCGATCTCCTGACCGGCTTCCGGCCTATTCGTAGGTTTGACTGTGCCGACAAGATATTGCCTCTGATTCGCCGCCATGATTTTTCCCCTCCTGTATGGCTTGATTGACTGCTTCGCTCCCGGTCGCAGCCGAGCGCGTTACCACTATTCCTCAGGCGCGCCGCCTGACCTTGCCAGATCCTGCATTCTAATCTTTTCCGGGTTGAACTTTTCGATGGATTTCATCATGCGCTCCAGGACTTCGTCGAAGCCGAGCGGAGCGGCGTCTTTCGGGCGAAAGCGGAACGGGTTGATGCGGGCGACAACGAAGCTTTTAAGATAAGGGCTGCTGAGGCCTTTGGATTTTAGCGCTGCGACTTTTTCACAGACGGTTTTATCCAAACCCATCAGTGTCTTGGATCGTTCACGGCGAATCTCGAGCGCGGCACGCAATGATTTTTTCAGGAAGCCGTCGGCGCGCCGCAGGATCGGATGGTACGCGCCGCCGCTGAAGCGGCCTTGTTCGAGATAGCACAGTCCCAGCGTAATCAGTGCCGCCTCTTCGAACTCCAGCGCATAGCTTTCCTCGGTAGCGCCGTTAAGGCCGTCGAGTGCCGCCAGCTCGTGATACATCTTGCTCACTTCCAATGCTCGCTCTCGCAGGTTATGGCTCTTTTCGGTATTCAGGGCGAGAATCTTGTACGCGGTCGACGGCTCCGGCACGACGATGGCCGTGATGGACTTGGCGCCGAGAGTGCGCAGCGCCGACAAACGATGATTGCCGTTGGGGGTCCAGTAGCGAATACCCTTGTCGTTCGGGTCGCCGCGCACGACGATGATCGGGTCGAGAAAGCGGCCCAGCTTGGCGATTACGGTTTCGAGCTTCCGCACATGAGTGTCGGAAAGATTACGCTGGTAGGGCGTAGGCTCGACTTGCTCGATGGGTAATGCCGCCATAATTAACCAGTGGCCGCCGAAGGGTTCGCGGTAAGAGCAAATGACTCTGCCGCCATCTCGATCGATATCGTGATGCAGCTCTTCAATGGCGGCGGGAGCGGCGCCCGCCAGGTCTTGAGGCGGCAGTCCGATGGAATGCCCGGCCAGCTTGCGGCGTTTGCGTGGTGCGCCGGATTTTTTCTTGGTTTTCTTTTCCGCCATTGCCCCTGTATGCGGCCTTTGATTAACACACCCTGGGTCACTGTTCCAACCGCCGTATGCTCGGCAAAAATATCGCGACCACGACGGCCATGCCGGTCACCATCGCGCCACCGACGACTACAGCGGATGGCGCGCCGCCAAATTCCGCAATGGCTCCGGCGATCATTCCGCCCACCGGCATGAGCTCCCAGGCCAACCCATGAATTCCCATGACTCGCCCGCGCAGTCGATCGGGCAGGTTGACTTGCAGGATGGCGTGAATTGTCGTCATGTAAAATTGGCCCGCCATGCCGAGCAAGCCTGCGAGCACGAGGGATAGCGGATAGGAGCTCGACAACGCAAACAGAATAAGCATGGCGCCGAAAACCGCCGCACCGCCGATCGCTTGTTTGCCTTTACCGCGCGAGTGGCCAAGATAGGCGGCCAATAACACGCCGCACAAAGCTCCGGCGCCGCCTGCGCTCTGCAGAAAGCCGAAGCCTTGCGAGCCCGCCGCGAGGACATTGCGCGCAAATACCGGCATGAGGATCACATAAGACATGCCGAAAACGCTGTTGAAAAAGGTCATGGCGATGAAGATGTAATAAATCTCGTGCGTACGGATGAAAGTCAATCCTTCCATCATGTTCTGCAGGAGGCCTCCCGTGGATACCGCCGGCGAATGGCTTCCCAAGCGGATGCCGAGCCACAGAAAAATGGCGATCGCCGAAGCGGCGAAGCAAAAATAGTAGGTCGGACCGATACCGATGAGATAGATGAGCAGCCCGGCCACGGCCGGACCCACGAGCTTGTTCAACTGCCAGATCGTGCCGCCGATGGCGACGGCATTGGGGATGTCTTCTTTCGGCACCATCTGCGGCAGTAATGCCATCCGGCTTGGCCGATCGAAAGCCCTGACACATCCCGACAGGAAGGCAAGCGCCATGACATGCCAAAGCTCCACCCTACCGGTAATCACGAAGGTTGCTAAAATGAAGAAATTGGCTGCCGAACCGATTTGAGAAAAAATCATGATGCGTTTGCGATCGGCGCGGTCGGCAATGGCGCCGCCGAGGAGCGTCAACGCGATGGTAGGGATGGAGAAGGTCAAGCCGGTGACGCCAAGGAGAAGCGGAGAATTGGTCATTTCGAGCACGAGCCAACTCTGCGCGACGGCTTCCATATTCTGCGCCAGCACCGAAAAAAGCTGTCCGAACCAGTAGAGACGATAATTGCGGTGGCGCAACGCGCTGAGAGCCTGGAACAAACGTTGGCGTCCGGTCATGGTGTGGCAATGGCTTGTGACATTCTCATTATTTGGCCCGAGCGCGCGCAAGCAGTTCGCGGCCATGGTCGATGCAATCCGCCGGCTGTCAAAATGCTTTACGTGTCAAGCAAGTGTTGAGGAAATCAGTCGGACCTCCTATCATTATTGGATATTTTCTTGAAAGGCAATTTTGATGATTCATTATGATTACGATTTGTTGACCATCGGCGCGGGTTCCGGCGGGGTACGCGCCAGCCGTGTTGCCGCGTCATTCGGCGCGAAAGTGGCGGTTGCCGAGGAAAAAGCTTTAGGCGGCACGTGCGTCAACGTCGGCTGTATCCCAAAAAAACTTCTGGTTTATGCCTCCCACTACGGCGAGGATTTCAGGGACGCCGCGGGTTTTGGCTGGACGGTTGGCCCGCGGAGCGTCGATTGGACAAAACTCATCGCCAATAAGGATAAGGAGATCCAGCGTCTTAACGGCGTGTACGGCAAACTACTCGGCGACGCCGGTGTGGAAATCCTCGAAGGGCATGCGCAGGTTATCGACCCTCACACGGTTGCCATGGAGGGCAAGCGTTACACGGCGAAGTATATTCTCGTTGCGGTCGGCAGCTGGCCTTCGGTGCCGAAGTTTCCCGGATCGGAGCACGCTATTACGTCCAATGAGGCGTTTTACCTGCCGGTGCTGCCGGAGAAAGTCATTGTTGTCGGCGGCGGTTATATCGGCGTCGAGTTTGCCGGAATATTTCATGGGTTGGGCGCGCAGACCTCGCAGTTCTACCGCGGCGGGTTATTTCTCAGGGGTTTCGACGAGGATATCCGCGTGACCCTTGCAGAGGAAATGCGCAAGAGGGGCATCGACCTTCGATTCAACACGGATGTCATAAAGATCGAAAAGTTTAACCAAGTTCTGAAGGCGACGCTTCTCGATGGCAGCGTCGTCGAGGCCAATGAAATTCTGTATGCCACCGGCCGTGTGCCGAAGACCCGCCGCTTAGGGCTGGAGAAGGCCGGCGTCGAGCTGAGCGACAGCGGCGCCGTGATTGTCGACCCCTACTTGAGATCGAATGTCGACAGCATTTACGCCATCGGCGATTGCACCGACCGGTTGATGCTCACTCCGGTTGCCATTGCCGAAGGCATGGCGGTGGCGAATACTCTGTTCAACAACAAACCGGTAAGACTGGACTACGAGAATGTCGCTACGGCGATTTTCAGCACACCCAATTGCGGCACGGTAGGTTTGTCCGAGGAGCAGGCGCGCCTGCGCAACTATGAAATCGATATTTACATAACCTCATTCAGGCCGTTGCGGCATACCATGACCGGTAGCGCTGAGAAAACCATGATGAAACTAGTGGTCGATCGCGCCACGGACCAGGTGCTGGGCTGCCATATGGTTGGACCCGATGCCGGAGAAATCATCCAGGGTTTAGCCGTGGCGCTTAACTGCGGCGCAACCAAGGCGCAGTTCGATGCCACCATCGGTATTCATCCGACGGCGGCGGAAGAGTTTGTGACGATGCGAACGAAGTCGACAGCGCGCGCTTGATGTCGCACGGTTAAACGATTTAAACGGTTTTCTCTTGATCGATAGGCTCCCCGCGGTAACTCTTGGCCAGGATCTGCATCGGATTCATCGGCCGGCGGCCGGCTCCCTGCTCGATCTGAATGGCGGCCAATGGGCAATCCGAACAGGTGGTCTTGGGCTCTCCCTCAGCCATTGCATTGAAAGCGCGCCTACCCCATTTGAGCGACTGCTGGAAATTTTCTTTTTTCAGCGCCCAGGTGCCATCGTGGCCTGAACATTCCTCAACCACTTTTATTTTCGTATCAGGCAGGAGCGCGAGCACGTCGCGCGTTTTGTAACCGACATTCTGGGCTCGCAGGTGGCAGGGCATGTGGTAGTTGACCTGCCCGGCGCCGGTCTTGAAATTCCTATTCAATTTTCCTTCGGTGGCCAAGCGCGCAAGAAATTCCATCGGATCGGACGTCTTGGCGGCGACTTTCTTGGCGTCATCGGTGCCAAGCATCCTTGGGTATTCGACGCGGATCATCTGCGAGCAAGTCGGATTGGTGGCCACGATCGTCCTGCCGTCGCTCACATGGTGCAGCAGATCTGCGACATTATTGCGCGCGGCTTCAATCGCTCCTTCCATGTCGCCGTTGTGCCAGAGCGGCATGCCGCAACAACGTTCGTAGGCCAACGAAACGTCAACGTTGTTACGACCCATGACCTCCAGCGTGTCGAGACCGATCTGGGGGTCGTTATAATTGACGTAGCAGGTGGAGAAAAACGCAATCTTCGCGGTGGGTTCCCGTTGAGCCGGCTTTTTGTGTGCGGAGAACTGAGCGGCAAAAGTTTTTGCTGCGAAGGAGGGGAGTTTTTTGTCCTTGTGGATGCCGGCGATGCTTTGCATCAGTTGGCGGTTGAGAGGATTCTGGTTGGCCCAGTTGGCCAGCGGCGCAGTGGCTGTGCCGATTTTACCCACTCGATCGGGGTCGCCGAGAATTCGATCTCCAAGCGAGACACCATATTTCTTGACCTCCTGGGCCTTGGCTCGGGCTATCAAGCGTGGAAAATCGATGCTCCACTCGTGATCGCCGGGCGTATACGGGCATTTGATGTAGCAAAGCTTGCACTGAAAACAGAGATCGACGATCTGCTTAACATCTTCGGTCTTTAACTTTTGAGTATCGACTTCAGCGTATTTACCTTCGGTACAATAATCGTCGACGGCGTCGAACATTTTGGGAAAACTACCGCAGAACTTAACGCACATGCGGCAGTCCGCACACAGGCTGAAGATGCGTTCGACTTCCGAACGCAAATCTTTTTCATCGTAGTATCGTGAATCGGTCGGGTCGTAGGCGGGCTTATGGCTCACGAGATCGCTCCTTTGTTACCGGCATCCTAAGGCTTTTTTACCCTTGTCATTTACATTCGGCAAGTCGTGAGTGTTACACGCTCGTTTATAAGAAGGGTTAAAAACCGTGAAAAATGATCCGGCGGTAAACCGCGAGTGTTTTTCTGCGCCCTGTCGATTTAGGCCGTTTACAAGTGCCTTGGATTGCGTAGTTTTTGCGAGACCTGTTCCTTTGACGGTGTCCCATTAACGTTTGCCGTGGGTCCACGTCTAAATTGGCAAGGAGGGTTAACCATGAGAATGACCAAAACTTTTATAGGGTTAGGCGCTGGAGTGTTTTCGCTGCTGTTACTTGGCGATGCGGCGCTGGCGGACAGCAGGCGGTCTCACAGGGGCGCTTCAGGAGAAATCCGGCGTGATTATCGCGAGGCTAGGAGGAGCCGGGCGGAGTTGCATAGAGATCTGGGCGATCTCAGGCGCAGTCGATTCGAGTTGCGCCGTAATATTAGCAGAGGAGCTTCGCCACGCGAGATTGCACGAGGGAGAGCCGAGATCAGAAAGGACGCAAGAGAGGTAGCGCGGAGTCGTCAGGAGTTTAGACGGGATCATAGCGTACTGCGCCGGGATCTCGACAGGTATCGAGGTCACAATTACCGGTATGGCCGTAATGATAATCGAGGAAATCATTACGGTTGGCGGAACAACGATAACCGCTGGAATCGTGGCAGAAGCGGATGGTGGAATAACGACCGTGGCCGCCGGTACGGCTGGTGGAATAACGATCGTTATGGCCGATGATCAGAAGCCTGCCCGAAAAACCTCTGCATCAGATCTTTTGAATTATTTTCCAGAGGAGGCGGTTTTCGCCCGTCTCCTCTACGTTTGAACTGCGCGCCCGTTTCACTGCCGCGAACTTGACTTCTTTATCATGAGCGCCCTATAAGCAAATGATTCAATCTCTTTCAAAGGTGCAGAGGAGAAGCGGTGATCATCGATTGCGATACACATCTGATGCCGAAGGACGCGTTCGATGGCGTCAGCGGCAGCCTCGGTTTGCGCAAACCGAGGCTGCAGTTCAATCAAGATGGCCTCTACGTGGATGCGGATTTTCCAGGTCATGTGCCCATTCCAGGTACGAGCCCGCTCGGCGCGCCAGGGTCGGGCGCGATGTTCAGAAGTTTGTGGGACGTCGAAGCGCGCATGATCGATTACGAGAAGCGTCTGGGCATCGACAAACATTTTATTTTACCGCAATTCTCCGGCTGGTGGTCCTATGTCCTAGAACCGGAGCTCGCCGCTCATATGGCGCGTTCGCATAACCAGGCGATGTTGCGCATTGCGAAAGAATTCGCCGGGAAAATTCTCGCTGTCGCCTTGGTGGCTTTGCAGGATGTAGCGGCTGCGATTCGTGAGTTGGAATGGGCCAAGGAAAATGGATTTAAGACGGCCGTGCTCGACAAGGTGTTCCCGGTCAGAGAGCATCCCTATGGCGAGCCTCTCGGCAGCCGCCGCGAGCTCTGGCCCTTCTTCCAAAAAGCCGAAGAGCTGGACATGCCGCTTTACTTACACAATGTCCAGCATGGCCACCGCATCAGTAATCTGCCGCCGTTCCAGAGAGACGGTCTCTACGTATTTGCGCCGCAAGAAGGGCAAATGAGTTTGGTTTCGTTGTTTACCAGCGGCCTGTTGGATGTTTATCCTAAATTGCAGTTCATCTACACCGAATCGGGCACATCGTTTATCAAACCTTTGGTTGAGCGCCTGGACAAGATCCTCGAAGCGCCGCCGGTTGATTATGACGATCAGGAAGAATCGCCGCTGGGTAACGGAATGTTGTCAAAGGTCGGCGAGAAACTGCGCCGCGCGCGAGCCATCTTACCGGCGAGCCAGTTCTTGGAAAAAAACATCAAGCCGGCGAGTTATTACTTTAAAAACAATTTCTCCTTCACGATCGAAACCGAGGAACCGGAACTTTCGGAGGCCATCGAGTTCTTGGGCGCCGAGCGATTTCTCTTTGCCACAGATTATCCGCATGACGATCCGGGCGGGCGGATGAAATTCCAAGACGTGGAATTGCTTAAGAAGCATCGGAAAATTTCACAAGAAGACAAGGAATTGATCCGCTGGAAAAACGCCGTCCGGTTGTTTCACTTGGACTCTTGATCGATCCGACGCTTGCATGAAATCTGCGGACCATGCCAATACCTGAACGCTATAATCTGGGGTACAACATCGGCGTGGGTGGCGCGGTTGTGCACCAAGACCGGCTGTTGCTGGTTCGGCGCGCGTCGCGACATGGACGCGGCAATTGGCAGCTTCCGGGCGGTTTCATCGAACCGGATGAGACCATTGAACAAGCAGTGATGCGTGAAGTTCAGGAAGAGGCCGGAGTCATCGCTGAAGTTGAAGCGGTGTTGGGCCTGCGCAGCCGCTATGATCCCGATTCGGGAAACGGAGTCTACATCGTTCTCTTATTACGGCCGATTAGCGGAGAACCGAAAGCCGATGACCACGAAGTCGATCACGCCGGTTATTTCACACTCGATGAGATTCGTGGCTTGAATCCATTACCGCCGGTGAATTGGGAAATTGCCCAAAGAGTGCTCGCGCCCGACCGTCGTCTGCTGCTTCCCAAGCCGCTTGCCAATCTCAATGGCGCGAAGTATACGCTGTTCGTCGGCTGAGAATTACACCGGCTCGCGCCACAAATGGCTGAACTGAGCCGCGACCACTTGGTTGTAGGGAACCGGCGCCGAGAGTAAGCCGATGTCTTGCGCGAAGCGATTCATACTGTTTACTTTTTCTTCCGCGATCGTCGGATCGTAGTACGGCAGATCGCGCCGGATCAGTTCGGCGATGAGTTCCGCTTCCGCGGCAGGGAAGCGTTTTCTGCCGACCTCGGTAGCTAAATTTATGTCTTTCTTGAGTGCTTTGTGCGCCTTCATGAGCGCGCGAATCGCGGCCGCGGCGGTGTCGGGCTCTTCTTGAATCCTTTTTTCCGTCGCTACCAGGGCTGAAAATGTATAGTGGCGAGCGGGAGGAGGGCCGTCGCCGCGCCGCACATCGAGAATCATGGTTCCGATGCCGCGCCGCAATGCGACTTCGCAACCCACGCCGTTAGCCCAGAAACCGTCGAGCTTGCCCTCCTCCAGCGCTTTTGCCGCGGACAGGCCGAAAGACACGTTGGGTCCGGCTGCGCCGGGAATCGGCATGATCCGCACATTGTTTTTTTCAGGGTCGATGCCGGCCTCCTGCAACAGTCGTTGCAAGCTAAGATTAACTCCGGGCGCCGCGCCGATGCGCAGCCCTTTGACGATATTCAAATCACCGCGCTGGGGACTGAGATCGCTGCGAATGACGAGAAACCAGTAGGTGTGCTGCGCGACGGCTGCTAATAGTTTTGCCCCTTTCCAGTCAGGAAATGCCAAAAGTGTGGCGTGCGCCGAGCCGACGACGAAATCGAGCTGTCCATCGCGCAACGCTTCAAAAGTTTTAGGAACAGGGAACAAAAGATCGATGCTCGCGTCGAGTCCTTCGGATTTAAAAAAGCCCAGCTCGACAGCGGCAATGGCGGGGAAATAAGAGTTCGATACTAAATCAGGTACGGCGATTCGGATCATTTGTTTCCCTCAATTAATTTGTCGTCAATTGAACTCTGGCGTCGAATTTTGAACTGTTGAACTTTCATCGTTCTCCTCGTTCAAAGTCGGATTTGTCGTTTGTCCATCGCCCGTTGCCACTTTTTCTCCGCCTGCTCGCCGAAGATGATTTCTTTATCGGCGGGGATCAAGAACCATGATTTGGCTTTGATCTCGTCTTCGAGCTGGCCGGGTGCCCAGCCGGCGTAGCCGGTCATCAGTAAAAACTGGCGCGGACCTTTGCCGGTAGAAATCTCGCCAATAATCTTCGGGTCTGAAGTCATGGCGATGCCATCTTTAACTTTTTTCGAGGTTTCGAGGACAACGTCGTTACTGTGCAGGACAAAACCTTGGCGCGGGCTCACCGGCCCGCCATAGTGAACGGTGATTTCTCTCTTGGCGTCTTGGCCTTCGACGCTGAAGCCCTTAATCACGTCTTCGATAGGCGTCTGCCCCAACGGCCGATTGATGACAAGACCCATCGTGCCTGCATGATTGTGTTGCACGATGTAAATAACCGACTCGACAAACCGTGGATCTTTCATTGCCGGCAGGGCGACTAATAACTGGCCGGCAAAGTCGCTCTCCTGCTGCGCCGCGAGCCGATGCGCCGGCTGGACCAGCGCAATCATCAAGAGCAACACGCCGCAGAGCGGGATCCGCAAACGCGGTGGCAATAATCTCTCGATTCTCAATCGATTCAGGTTAAACACCGTGCCTGCTTACCCGCGCCGTTTCGGACCAACGCTCTCTAGGGTGATGCGGATGATAACGCGCCTTTCCCGCGCCATTCTTTCGTGGAACTCCGGCCAATTCTTGTGCTCGCCCTTGGCTTGGCGTTCCAGGTACACCAAGGTAGCGATCGCCTCGGGCAGCGACACGATTTGTGCCGAACCGCTGATTTGGACCCAACCCTCGCCATGAAATTCATGGGTGAACGCGCATACCGCCGCACGCGGGTCGCGCCGCAGATTGTTTACCTTATAAGCGGTTTCCCGGCTGCTGATGATGGCGCGCCCCTGGGCATCGATACCGACGGTAATCGGCGACATCTGTAGCGAGCCGTCTTTTCGCCGCGTTGTCAGCACACCCCAATGGTTTTTGACTAAAAACTCTCTCGCGGTCGCTATATCTATGGGAGCAAATTCTGCCATGGCGTTCCTATCGCGCGTGCAGTGATCATCGATGCGCAGGCAACCGATCCGTTTTTGACAAACTAGAATAGTCGAGCACTGCAATGCAAGAGCCGTTTCGATATTGCGCCACCGGTCTGAGCGCGGCGATGAGGGGATCGATCCTTGACCGGTTATTCAGCATACCCTATAAACAATACGGAGGCTGAGACCAAATCTGTGGCGATGAGGATCCCAAAAATGCCGCTGCCGGACATCTTGCCGGTATTTCCCTTGACCGGAGTGTTGCTCCTTCCCGGTACCGTTCTGCCGTTGCACATCTTCGAGCCGCGATACTGCAATATGGTGCAAGACGCACTGAACGGAGACAAGATCTTCGGCATGATTCAGCCGTTCGCGCCGCAACAGGATAATCGGCCTCTCCCTGGCGCTGAAAAGGACGCACCGGACCTTTATAAGCTCGGTTGCGCCGGCTACATCGAAAAATCCGAGAAGTCGGCTGATGGCCGCTTTTTTATTCAGCTCAGGGGAGTCAACCGTTTCAGGTTCGAAGACGAGCTGGCGCTGTGGCGCGGCTATCGCCGCGTCAAAGCCATCTATAAGGATTTTCCCGATGCAACGCTCGCCGAAGGCTGGAGCTGTAATCGTCCAGCCATCCTGCAAGCATTGACGATTTACGGCCAGGCTAACGGCATGCATATCAAGCCGGAGCAGGCCGAGCGCTTTTCAGATCTGGAACTGGTGAATCTTCTAGGCGTCTCATTGCCGTTTCACCCGGCGGAGAAACAGGCGTTGCTGGAAGCGCGAACTCTGAAAGATAGAGAAGATACTCTGGTCGGTTTACTGCGACTCGGCGGTGACCATGTGGAGCCGGGTTCGGATACGTCGCCGCGCAGGCTGAACTAGCCCGCTTATCGCAGAAATTTGCTGTTCTTTAGTTACAAGCAACCGTCATCCTGAACGCGAAGTGAAGGATCTGTTTTTGCTTTGTCCTGGCCTGCCCGATCAACGGCAATGAAAAGCAGGCTTTTCGTCACTCTGTTCCTCAGAATGACACACGAGCGCGACGCCTTCGCTTGAACAAAACCGTTGCCCATAGTTTGTGCCGGTGTCACTCTTCTGACATATCGATCAACACGCCGTCGGGATCGGATATAAAATGTTGTCCGAGACAGCATTTCTGAAAGTCTTTCTCACGTTGCCGACGTTCGCTTGAGCGATGTCGAACTGTGTGCCGGCCGGGTCGTAACTGCGCAATCCGGCAAAGGGCACGTATTCGAGTCCTTTGGCGATCTTAACACTGGGGTAATCCCGTCCCATACGGCGCACGAAGTCTTTAATGTCCGAGACTTCGAAGCCATAGTGGTCCATGCCGGACTGTATTCCAGGGTAGCGCGGCAGTATGGCCATGCCGATCACCCCGTCGCTGATATGGCCACGGTTGGCATTTTGCTTGCCGGTTTCATCGACAGTGCCGCTGGTCATTCGTCTCATTCCAAACAGGGTCTGATAAAAATTGGTTACGGCGCCGTGATTGTGCGTGTACATCGCGATATGGCGGATTTTTGCAAACATGGCTGGACCTCCATCCGGTACTCCTGTTCCTTGTAGGTCATGGGTCTGAAAATTGTCAAGAAGCTGGTATCGATACCGGTTGATCGCGGCGATTCTTCGCGCGTCATTACATTTGACATTGGTATCCACTGCGTGAGACTAAGCATGATTGCGAGGTCTAGAATTCATGAATCGAACGCAATTCATCGTTGTGCGCCATGGGCAGACGCAGTGGAATCACAGGGGCATACGCCAGGGCCATCTTGACAGCGATCTCACTGAAAAGGGCGTTGCCCAAGCCAAGGCTTTGGGAATACGACTAGCGCGGGAAAACTTTACGTGCCTATACAGCAGCGACCTTGGCCGCGCTGTGCACACGGCTAAAATGATCGTTGATGTGACCGGCCACCCGATCGTGACCGATGCCCGGTTGCGGGAACGGCATCTTGGCATCTTTCAGGGTCTTAATGGGGAAGAGATCAAAGCGAAATTTCCGGAAGAACATCGTCTGCACCGAACCGTGGGTCCGGATTACGTTATTCCAGGAGGGGAGAGTGTGCGGCAGCAGGTCGCGCGCAATGTCGCTTATCTCACAGAAATCGCCCCGAAGCATTTGGGCGAGACCATTGTCGTTGTCACCCACGGCGGAGTGCTGAGCGGGCTGTTCCGCCATACTTTTTCAATTCCTTTCGATGCACCGCGCCGGTTTGAGTTCACCAACGCCGGGTTGAACGTATTTAACTACGAACAAGGGAATTGGTTTCTGCAAACCTGGGGCGACACCAGCCATTTGTGCGAAGTAGGCACGCTGGACGGCGACGATCCTTAGCACGTTGCACGCTGGTGAAAACGTCCAGCTGCTGCGTTGCGCTCGTCCGACTCCGCTTCGGCGTACGACAAAGTAGGGAACGGTCGCGACCGTTCCCTACTCTTTCTAGATTGCCGAGCGCTTTTCCATCCTGATCGAGAAGCCCGGCCGCTTGATATAAATTTGATTGGAGTCTTTGCGTTTGCTGAGTTGTTCGATCAGTTTCACCAGCGGTTGATCGCCGTTTAGATACTCGCGCGGCTTGCCGCCGTCGGGCAAGGCATTGACGTAGTCGTCGCCGGCGAAAAAGCGCAGAATCAATTCTTCGTCCGAGAGTTGGACGCCGAATCTCTGCCGAACTTCGTGAAGCGTCGGTTCGGGTTGTTCCCATTGGGTCCATTCTTTGGCGCGCGGCCGGCTCAAGATCTTGTCCTTCACATCGGCGTCCATGACCTCAACCGCTTCTTTGCCCCAGAACCCCAGCGCGTACTGGATGACTTGATCGGGGACTTCTTTGTAGCGCTCGCCGAGCAGCACGTTGATGGCCGCCTGCGTGCCTACGTATTGGGACAGCGGCGTGACCATGATCGGGTAACCGAAATCTTTTCGCACATGAGCCGCTTCTTCCAATGCCGCGTCCATCTTGTGCTCCATGCCGACGATTTTGAGTTGGTGGCGCATGTTGGAGATCATGCCGCCGGGCACTTGGTGCGAGTATTGTGATTGATCGTACTCGACGGGTTTACCCATGGGCAAACCGTCTTTCCTTGCCACGGCCGTAAAATGTTTTTCGACCGCTTCGAGGGGTTTCAAATCCACCGCCGGCGTGTAGCCCAGGGCGCGGAGGTTTTGCGCGATGTTGAAAATCGATGGTTGCGACGAGCCGTTGGCCAGCGGCGGCACGGCAGTATGGAGGATTCTCATGCCGAGCTTGACGCCTTCAAGATAGCAAAGGGGGGCTTGGCCGCTGTTGCAGTGCGCATGAAATTCGACCGGGATTTTGCCGGCGCTTTCCAGCACGACCGGGATCAGAGTGCGCGCGCGCTCCGGCGTCAGCAGGCCGCCTACGTCTTTAAAGCAGATGCGCCAGGGTTGCGCCGCGGCCGCTTCTTTCGCCTTTCTGGCGTAGTAGTCGTCGGTGTGCCGCGGTGAGACCGAATAGATCAGGTTGGCGACGGTGTCCATGCCGGTTTTCTTTAAGTCGGCGATCTCTTCCTTAAATTCGGCGAAGTCGTTCCAGCAGTTCGATGTCCGTGTCACAGTGAGGCCGTAGGAGACCAGTCGTTCGATCAGGAGCTTGAGAATGCAATGCGGTGTCTTCTCAAAGGCGCTGTGCATGCCGCCGTGATACCGCAGATGGGTCTTCTTGATGCGGCGGGTACCCTCGCGAACCCATTCCCAAGGGTTTTCCTTGTGTTCGCGCACATACTTTTTGAACATGACGCTGAGGAAAAATTCCATCGACTCGAAGCCCGCCTGGTCCATTTGTTCGGCGATGGGCAGCATGGCGCCAACCCGCATATTGAGCGCCCACAGGCTCTGATTGCCGTCACGCACGGTTGTATCGATAAATCGGATCTCGCTCATCTAGCCTCCGGAATCAACTGTTCAACAGTTGTTCAAATGTTCAACGACAGCCACTTCGCTGTCGGTGGGTGTACTCATGCTCCCATAGTTTGTATAAATTCTTAGAGAATAGATCAAACGGGAGCTTTAGGAGCAAGATTCATGAACTGGAGGCCAGTTAGATTTCGGTCCGTGGGAACAGATCTTCTACGGCGAGTTCGATGGCAGAAGACGCAAACGGGTGCTCGTGAAGATTATCGGCGAATAACCGGCTATTTACTTTGCTTCGTTGAATCTTTGTGCTTCAACGTTTGCGCCCATGTCGAGGCGCATCAAATCTTCTCCTACCAAGAGCGGTCCGGAATAGTTCTTGCGCGTTGCCGGGATCAAATCATCGGCCGTTGCGCCGCCGAAGAGCAAGAGGTGGTTATAGACCGCGAGTTTCGGTTTGACGCGCGCAAACACTTCGCCGGCCTGCTCCGGCGTGGTGTGATTACTGCCGATTCTTCTTAGCTGTTCCGGACTCTCGGCGGCACTGCCGGCGGTGGCGGTGACTTCATGAACGATGAGATCGGTCCCCTGCGCATGGCGTATGAGGTTTTCGTTAAATGTCGTGTCTCCCGACAATACGGCGGACCGGCCCTGGTAGTCGATGCGGTAGCCAAAGGCCGGCAGCTCTTCGCCGCCATGATCCACTTCGAACGCCGTAATCGTTACGCCGTTCTGCGTATAAACGACGCCTTCCTTGATCTCTTCAGCGGCTAGTTCTGCGCCTTCGCTGGGGTAGCTCCTGCTCCGAACGCGAAGATCCACGGCAAATGCCAACGGCAGATGGTGCATCATTTGTCGGGTGCCTTCGGGACCCCAGACCTTGAGAGGAACTTTGCGCCTTCCCCAGGGCCGGCCGATCCAGCCGGTAAGCCAAAGATCGGCGAAGCCCACGACGTGATCCGAATGATGGTGTGTGAGAAGCAAGCCGGTTATGTCGGCAAAAGGCACCCGCAGTTGGTGCAACCGCTGCATCGCACCGCGCCCGGCATCGAAAATAAATTTTTCGCGGCCGGCTTCGACCAGCGTGCTCGGCCCGAAACGATTCAACACCGGCGGCGGCGCTCCTGTGCCCAGCAAGGTAACCCGAAAGAGATCTTGAAATGATTCTGCCATCACCTGCTCGAAAGATAAATTTTTATACTGATAAATCGGGCCGCGCGAGCGCTAATTTAACACCTTGTCTCTCGGTTGAGAAGATTATCGCAATTGACCCGGGTGCCGATGGCCGGTATGGTCTTTGAGTGAATCATAAATCTAGAAATACTTCGTACCGGGGAAGTCCGCCGGGGCCGGCGAGCGATCGACGATTCTCTCGCACGAGCCGCGATCCGCGATCGAAGCCGTCGCCGCAGCGCGGTCATCAATCGCAGGACCCGTACGAGCCGTCTTGCCCGCATTACCCGCACTGTATTGGCTGTCCTCTGGTTAACGTCCCTTATCCCGAACAGTTGCTAAAAAAAGGAGAGACCGTAGCTCGCGCCCTAGCCGCCTATCCATCGCTCGCTCATCTTGACGTGCCGCCGGTGATCGCTTCGCCGCACCGGCTGGGCTATCGGGCGCGCGTCAAATTGGTCGTGCGCAGCAGTCGTGGCGAAGTGGCAACCGGCCTGTATGTGCCGGGGACGCATCGGGTCATCGATATCTCTTCCTGTCCGGTTCATCCCCGCCCGGTAAATCAGGTCCTTCAATACCTGAAAAAGAAGGTGCTTGAGCTGGGCATCGAGCCTTATGACGAAAGAAACGACAGCGGTCAGCTGCGCTATCTGGACTTCCGATACAGTTTTGCCCAGCGCGAGCTAAGCGTGACCTTGGTGACCCGGCATCGCGATTTTTCTCAGGGAGGCGCGCTGGCTCGCTCTCTGAGCAGGAAATTCTCTTTCGTCAGCGGCGTTATCCAGAATGTCAACGAACAGCGCGGCAACGTGATATGGGGAGATCGTTACCGTCTTATCGCCGGCCGCGACACTCTACTCGAACAAGTCGGCTCGTTGAAATTTGCATTTCCCGCCGGCGTATTTTCTCAGGCCAACCCGTCCACGGCCAAAAAACTCTACGATAAGGTAACCGAAATGGCGGTCCTTAGCGGCCGCGAGACCGTGCTCGATCTCTATTGCGGTGTCGGGCCGATATCTCTTTATGTGGCCAGCGGCGCCCATCTTGTCTGGGGAATCGACGACAGTGCGATTTCGATAGCTACGGCGAAGCAGAATGCGCGAAGAAACGGCATATCGAATTGCCGTTTCTTCGCGGGCGATGCCGCGGAAAAACTGGCGGAAGCCAAAAAAACGCTCGGGCCCATCGATGTCATCGTGCTCAATCCGCCGAGGAAGGGCGTTCAGGCAGCGGCCATGGACGCGACCTTGTCGGTGGCTGCCGCCAAAATAATTTATGTCTCCTGCGACCCCAAGAGTTTGGCGCGCGACCTTGATAGGCTCGTCAGCCAGGATTATCGCGTGCGGTCGCTGCAGCCTTTTGACATGTTCCCGCAAACCGAGCAAGTGGAAACGGTTGTTTCGCTGACGAGAGCGTAGCATCATGGCTTGCAAACTCGCTGTTGCTTGTGATTCCATTGCCGAGTTTCAATTTCCTACAGAGGCAGGTCCTAGTGCCTAACTAACTAATCGGTTGTTCTTCAACGTTGAACCTTGAACCATTGAACGTTTGAACGGCAGTTGAAGGTTTTACCTCGACCGGTAACTCCACAGCTGGGGGATCGCCCAGCAAACACCTAGAACCATCACGGTGCAGAGTATGCAGCCCAGGAGTGCGGCGTTGGGAGCGCCGAGCAGCGCGGCCCCGGCGCCGGCGATGACCGCGCCGAGAGCGTTGGTCGTTTGAGCAAAGACCGTTAGAAAGCTCGTTGCACGCCCACGCATGTCGTCAGGGGCGAGGATCTGCACCACGGTGCGGCGTATGGCGACGCTGATCGCGTCGCTAAATCCCAGCACCCCGACGGCGATGAGTCCCATCCAAAACCATTTCGATATTCCCAACAATCCCAGGCTCAAGGCGAAGAGCAGCGTGCCGATGATCGATACTGCTCCTTTGCGCTTGATATCACCGGCGGTCAGTAATATCCCGGAGCCGATCAGGGCTCCGATCGCCGGCGCGGCATAGAGCGCACCCAATCCCCGTGCTCCGACATCGAACACGTCATCGGCGAAAATCGGCAATATCGGACGATAAAAGCCGAATAAGACGGCGAAGAAATCGAGGAGAAAGAGCGAAAGAATGATACGCGTATGATAGAGAAACTCGAATCCCTCGATGAGGCTGCGCCAACTGACCTGCCTGCGAGCGCCCTGGGGTTGCCCGGAACTGCGAACTAATAGCACGCAACACAATGCCGGCACCAGCAACAAAGCATCGGCGAAATAGGAAGTATCAATACCGAAGATATCGATGAGAAATCCTGCAAAAACCGGCGCTGTCAATTGAGTTCCCTGCATCATGAGGGTGGACAAAGTGACCGCGTTTAAAAGATGCGATTGGGGAATCAAGCTCGGAATGATGGCCTGGCGCGCCGGGCCGCCGAGGACCTGTAGGGACGAGGTCAAGACATTCAACGTGTTGATATGCCAGACCTCGACGACTCCGGTAGCCGTCAATGTTCCCAGCGCCACTCCCGGCAGTAAGTTGAATGTGGCAGTGTAAAGGATCAACTTTTTACGATTATACGTGTCCGCCAGCACGCCGCCGAAAAGACCGAAAAAAATGAACGGTAATGCCTGAAAAAAACCGGCTAGGCCAAGTTGCACCGAGGATCCGGAGAGCTGGTAGACCTGGTACAAGCTGGCGACGTTGCGCATGTGCATCGATGTGTTTGCGCAAAGAATGGCGATGAAAATCAGTCGATAGTCCCGGATCAGAAGGGATGACCACGGCCGGATCGGTCCGGCGCGATCGTTGGGAGTGTGTGTGTCTTGTGCCACTATGAATCGAAGGTGAAAGCGATTTGAATGTGCACCGCAATGTAGCTGTTGCCGGCGCAAGCGTCAACTTTGGCGTGGAAAACCATCGGTCCGTTTGACGTACCCGATGATAGGAATAGAATCCGCCGCGTAACATTGGAACAAAATTTCTTCGACGGGGTGCGCATGTACATTGATGGCGATACTCACTACTGGCCGGTTCGTTTCATCGAGCGGGTCGATCATCCTGGGCGCGGGCACGTCGAGATAAAAAAAGATGCCGGTACCATGATTCGTTACGGCGAGAAGTTTCCCGGCGACGCCGCGACCTATTACCGCGACGGCAAGAAGATTCATTCGTTCAGCGAAACGCGCTGGAATCTCGATATTCGTCACGACGTCATGGAGCGGGAAGGTTTCGACTTTCAGGTGGTGATCCCCGATAACCGCCCGCTTATTTACAAAGTCGAGTCTTCTTTGGGTAACGCCATGGCGCGGGCCTACAACGATACAGTGGCGGAGGACATTGCCGGCGAAGCCCGATTCATCGGCATCTCATGGGTTTACTTGCCTGATGTCGACGAAGCCATTCGTGAACTCAGGCGCTCTGTCACGCAACTCGGTTTCAAAGGCGTGAAATTAATGGGCGGCCATCAAAACTGCGATCTCGACGCCGAAGTCCTATGGCCGTTCTACGAAGAAGTCGCCAAACTGGATGTGCCGATTCTCGTGCATCCGGGGACGCGCATCTTCGAAGCGCAGGATTGCCACCCCTGGCTGGTGGGCAGCGACCGCTATGACGGGTTTAAAATGCTCGCCACGGCTCTTGGGTTCCCGCTTACGTATATGGTGAGCGCGGCGCGTCTCATCATGAGCGGCGTGCTGGACAGATTTCCGACCTTGCGCTTTGCCTTCTTCGAAGGCGGGATCGGTTGGGTGCCGTGGTTGATGAAAACATTGAATCATCACAC
>WHTF01000024.1 GCA_009379725.1 Deltaproteobacteria bacterium | reverse complement strand
ACACTCACTATGGTCGTTAAGCGGCTGCAGGGATTGCTTGCTCGGGAAGCGTTGATTTACCAATGTCTAGTGGCCGAACATGCACACGACATTACTCCCCGCCTGCTGGCGGTGGACCATCAGGGTGATGCCTGCTCGGTCCTGTACCTCGAGCGGGTTCGGCCGGTCAGGAGATGGCCTTGGCGCAATCCGGCGGCTGCAGAAGAGATGGTCGGCCGCCTCGCTCGATTGCACCTGGCCACTGCCGCTGCCAACGCCGCCGCCTCACTGCCGCCTTGGGATTACGAGGCTGTATTAAAGTCATCGAGCGAAAAAACCTTGGAACTACTGGCGCAATGCCGCCGTGACCCGGATTTCAGTCCGCTCGCCCGCCACATGTCGTCCGTCCGGCTTCTCACTGTCGCGCTGCCGGCCATGCGCCGCGAATTACTCTCGTTTTCTCCGTTCACAAGCGTGGCCATCCACGGAGACGTGCACCCTGGCAATGTACTCGTGCGCCGGCGTGCCGGCGGGGAAGAATCGATCTTTATCGACTGGGGACGGGCGCGCCGCGGTTCGCCCCTCGAAGACCTCAGCGGCTGGCTGCAATCGCTCGCCTATTGGGAACCGCAGGCGCGCCGCCGGCACGACACACTGCTGGCTTGCTATCTCTCGGCTCTAGGGATGGAGCGCCGGCTCTCGTCCGACCTGCGCGCCGCTTATTGGTTAGCCGGAGCATCGAATGCCCTCTCCGGAGCCTTGGAATATCATCTTTCGATAGTTTTCGATCAGAAGCGTGCGACTGCTTTGCGGAAAGCCGCGGCGCAGTCTGCAAGCGACTGGTTGCGAATCATCCGGCGCGCCGCAGCGTTCTGGCGCTGAAGGACTCTACAGATAGCCGATTCGCTCCAGATGGTCACGGCAATCGAATGAGACGATCACACCCCCGAGGCCGTGCCAGGCAAGCTCTGAGACGCTCGCATTACCCGGACGAAACGGTTCCCAGCAGGCGGGACTCAGACCACAGATCGATCCGACGATCTGACTGATTACGCCGGCATGGGTGACTATTGCCACCCGCCCGGACAAATGGTCAGCGGCGATCCCTCGCACGGTCGCGAGGCAGCGGTCACGGAACTCGCGGTAACTCTCCCCTCCCGGCCAGCGAAAGTCCTCTCGCGCTTGCCGGCGATTCTCTCGCCACAGCTCTGGAAATCGATGCTGGATCTCAGCGATCGGCACCCCGTCCATTTCGCCGCAATTGATCTCCCTGAGCGCTGGACACAAGTGCAGCGGCCCGAGACCAGCGTCTGCCAGCGGTCGAGCGGTATCGGTGGCCCGCGAAAGTGAACTCGAGTAGATGGCCTCGAATCGCATGCCTCCGGCCAGGTGCTGCCGGAGCTGCTCGGTTTCTAGGAGGCCTCGTGGGCTGAGTGATAAGTCAGTCCATCCCGCCATCGGCGCGTGAAGCTCGCCGCCGTTGGCGGCGATGTGACCATGACGGATAACGATCAGTTGAGTCCAGGATCGGCGCGCCAGTTGGGGAATCCGCCGCTGTGGGATCGGCGGCGACGGCTCGGTTGGCCTGAATTTTCGGTGATGATCTAAAGAAGCCATGAACTCTAAGGCGATGTATTCGGAAATCTAGAGCGTATCCGCAGAGCGGCCGTCGGTGCGGCAGCTGAGCTCCTTTATTTAAATGTTACCGAGGAGGAGGTGAGCTGTAAAGAGGTGGCAGCGAGGGACATGAACGACTACAGGAAATGGCGTATTGCGCAGTTCCAGGGGTTTGACGCTTGGGAAAATTTTAATTTTTCCAATGCTGACCGATACGTTTTTGCCGCCAGGCAAACCGGGAACTCACCGGATCGCTTTAGACAGGATGTTTACCCTACGAACAAGGCAATCAGAATCGAAGCCAGCACCTCGATACCAACCGGTGAACTCTTCGTGAGCAGCAAGCGCGTCAGTTGCTGCGCGGAACTCCTGTCGCCATACAAGCGCTGGTGGGAGAATCGTCTCGATTGCTAGTTGAGGAAGAACGTCACTCCAATCAGAAACAGGCTGCTGTTGATACCGGCGTTCCTGTTGTGAATACCAGCGTTGGAGATATGGTGAAGGCGCCACTCGCCGGTCAGAGCGGCTCGCTGCGAAACGAAGTAGTGAAAGCCCAACCCTCCCTGTGGGGCAAAACTCACGCCGTCAGACTGCCCCGTCAGATCGGCATCCAGGGCTAAAACTCCTGCTCCGGCTTGTAAGAACGGAATAAACCGACTCCCGGTCAGGAAATTGTAGCGGATCATCGGAGTAAGGCCTCCGGCAATGCCGGGTTTCGGCTCAAAATTGTAGAGAAAGGTTCCTTCGAGCAACAACTCGAAGTTGCCTCGGTACCAACTGCTGCCGCCCAGAGGATCCGAAATACCGACACCCCATCGCGGAGTCACGTAGACGAACTGAATATCTTCCAGCTCCGGAGTTTGAGTGCCACCTATCGGAAGTGCTAACCCATGCCCTGCACTAATGCCGATCGATTGCCGGCCGTATCCAAACACCGACTCGTATCGAGCAGGCTGCTCTGTCGCATCCGCAGCATAGGCATGTCCATTCTTTGAAACCAATCCGGATAGAACGAACAGTGACCCAATTAAAGCAGCGATGAATAAACTACGGCGACATCGATCGCTGGTCGCCTCAAGTTTGCCAACGCGGTTTCGACGGTATGCGGGTTTGCCCATATCAATCCTCCTGTAGTCGGCGGACCCTAACAAATTCTGCTGCTTCGTTAAAGGGCGGGGATGTTTGTACGAATCTCGATCGAGCGGCTGCGGATAGGAATGACCGGGAATCGGTCGACGAGTTCTAAGAGAGCGGTAGGAAAATCGCATCGCTGCACCATCGGCACCTGAACTTACTTCGTATCCGTGAGTCCTAAAAATGCTGATCGCGCGGGTGCAGCTTTGCGGTAAATTTGATATGACTGCGTCAGATCCGTAGTTTCAGAAAAGAGGTCACATGCAGATCTATAGACAACTCTTTGCGATGGTCGTCGCGGCTCTCCTCTTCAGCTCTTGCGCCATGATACCGGGCGTGGTTTCTGACGCCCGGTATGAATTCGATGAGGGGCTGGCGTTGTTCAACAGCGGCAAGTACCGCGAAGCCATCCCGAGATTTCAAAGGGCAACGGACCTTGATCCAAATTTCGGCCGGGCCTATCTTTACCTGGGCCGTTCTTACATCGGCTTGAAGAGCTGGCGTCAGGCCCTTACCCCTCTGCGCACCGCCTACAGATTATCGCCGGAGGAAAGTAAAAGAGAGGTTCTCGACATTTTGATCGATGCCCTTTTTGCCGGCGGCCTTGACGCTTTCAACTCAGGCAATTTCGAGTCGGCGGTCGGTTATTTCAAGGAACTCCTTGGGTTGCAACCGACATCGGCAAAAGGCCGAAGTGAGTTCTTGAAGGCATTGGTCGCCCATGGTGGAAGTTCGCTTTCAAACGGGAATTTTCCGCAAGCGATTTCGGCTTTTACCGAGGCGGTAAAGTTATCGCCAAACAGTTTCGATGCCGTCTTCGGGCTCGCCAAGGCGTTTTTCAGGAACGGTGAGCTTTCCAAAGCCTTGCAGGCGGCACAGGCTGCCGTTCAGGTCGAACCGAGAAATCCGGAGATACAGTCTTTTTTGCAGGAGCTGCAGAGACGATAAAGATCGTGGAACCAGCAGAGCAGCGATGGGAATCAGTTAAAGACTGCTATAAGGCAAATTGTGCATCCGGCGCTGTCGATCCCATTGTCCGAAAAACACGAAGCTTGAGAATAACCTACGAGGTTCAGTTAACTTTTTTATTCAATGGAGGGAAGTACCATGGCAACTCTAACCAAAGACAAGACCGCAATGCTTAAGAGTCAAGTGAACGGCCGGATAGTGCTACCTGATGATCCGACTTATGACGAAGTTCGTAAAATATGGAATGCCATGATCGATCGGCGGCCCGCCGTCATCGTGCAATGCAAAGAAGCCAGCGACGTGACACGTGCAATCGTATTTGCGCGCGAGAACGCGCTCGAGATATCGATCCGCGGCGCTGGGCATAATATTGCCGGGAACGCTTTATGTGATGACGGCGTGACGATCGATCTATCAACTATGAAAAACGTGCGCGTCGATGCCGGGAAGAGGCGCGCCTATGTCGAGCCCGGCGCCACGCTGGCTGATTTTGATGAAGCGGTGCAGGCACATGGCCTGGCCACGCCCGTGGGAATTAATTCGACGACAGGTATAGCGGGTCTAACCGTAGGCGGCGGTTTTGGCTGGTTGACCCGTAAGTACGGTATGACGATCGACAATCTCCTCTCTGTAGAAGTGATCACAGCGGATGGAAAAAGGATGCGGGCGAGCGGAAGCGAAAACACTGATCTCTTCTGGGCGATTCGAGGCGGCGGCGGCAACTTCGGCGTCGTAACCGAATTTGAATTCGTGCTCCATGCCGTCGGTCCTGAGATATTAGCCGGGCTGATCGTTTTCCCGTACGAGGAGGCGAAGCAGGTGTTAAGACAGTATCGTGAATTTGTCGAATCAGCCCCCGAGGAGCTCAATGTATGGGTGGTGCTGCGGCAAGCTCCGCCACTGCCGTTTCTTCCCGAGGACGTGCATGGCAAAGAGGTTATCGTGCTAGCGGTATTCTACGCGGGCGATATCGCCAAGGGTGAAAAGCTGATCGAGCCCCTACGCGGTTTTGGACACCCTCATGGTGAACACATCGGCGCTCAGCCTTATCGACAATGGCAGCAGGCGTTCGACCCTTTGCTTGCACCGGGTGCGAGGAATTACTGGAAATCCCATAATTTTATAGAACTGAGCGATGGAGCTTTGGATTCGATGATCGAATTCGCCGGCAAGCTGCCCTCGCCGCAGTGCGAAATTTTCATCGGGCTCATCGCCGGGGCGCCCAACAGGGTACCTTCAGATGCGATGGCCTATGGTCACCGGGATGCGAAGTTTGTGATGAATGTACATGGGCGATGGGACGAGGCGGCGCGCGATGAGGCGTGCGTTGCATGGGCACGCGACTTTTTCAAAGCGTCCGCGCCTTATGCGTCCGCCGGCGCCTATGTGAACTTCATGACCGAGGAAGAAGGCGACCGCGTCGCGGCGGCTTACGGTTCGAACTATGAACGTCTGAGACAGATCAAGCGAAAGTACGACCCCGAGAACGTTTTCCATCTGAACCAGAACATCAAACCGTAGCGGATCTGAAAGCAACTCTTTCGGTCAAAGATGCGCTACCGGTTGTGCACCGCTACCACGCATTCTCCCAACAGGAAAGGCACGATTTGAGCACGTCGGTTGGGACTGAGCTGTGGGAGCATAGATTGGACGGCGCTTCGGCCGGCGATTTTCATCGAATCGCCGCGCCACGACAGTAAGATGATGCCCGCGATAATCATCAAAGTGGCAACAACGATCGGCAACGTGATTTGCTCGTCAAGAAAGATAATCGCCATCATGGCGCTGAACAATGGCGTGGTCGCGCGAATCGGATCGGTAATTGCCACGCCCAGAGTATCGATGCCTTTGTAGGTAAGAAGACGCGTCAGTCCGGGCTGAAAAAATCCGACGAGAACAAAGATGAGAATCGAAGCGCTGGTGAGAGACGACAGTGGCACGAACAGGATTGACAGGCCCCAGAGAAACACGATGTTGATCAGCAGGCTGCTGACCACCCCGGTCGCGGGGTTGGAATAACGCAGCGCCTTTTTGGTGAGCATATTGTGGAACGCGAACAGAAACGCGTTTGCCAAAGCATAGAATTCAGCGGGAATGGCGGTCATGTCGAGTGAATGACTTGAAGATGAGGAATTGATTGGATCGCATTGAGTCGTAGTAGTCTAGCTGTATGGCGAAGCGCAGCTAGAGCTATAGCGTCTTTATCATCAGAGGGCAATTCACTTTGCAGGTTGCTGAAAAAGACCCATATGCTTCGTTGCGCTCAATCGCCTCGCTTCAACGTACTGTAAGTACGCCGCTCGTCGATTCTTCGCGCGTCTCGCCTCTGGATCTTTTTGAGCAGCCTGCAAGAGATTTTTTCAGCAAACTGCTAGTCCGGGTTGAAGAGCCGTTGAGTCGAGCCCTATGATCTCGAAATAAATTGACTATTCCCCGCCCCTTCGCGCATATTCAAGATCTGAACAGCTTCAGGCGATGACCGCCCCGGCTTGCATGACTTCTGGGCTTCAATGAGCGCACGATGAAAAGGAAAATGCTGTTTGCGTTATCGGTTGTTTTACTCTTACTTGGCGCCTATCCTTACCTCAGACACACTCAGCTAGGTAGCTGCGTCGCCTATGCGCTCGGCGGCTTCCGCGAAGTCGCGCAGGAACGCTCGGCGCGCTTTCTCGGAAAAGTTCATGAGGACAGCGCGCGCTGCCGCGGCGGTGACCAAGCGGTGGCTTGGCGCAACACACCGTGGACCGACTGGCAACGGTACTGGGCCGCGGGCGGTGCAGAAAGCCGCACTTCGGGGCTGGCCGCCAAGCTGGGTCTTCTTTCTCTGAACAGCCGCGGTACCAACGGCGCGCTCCTCGATCTCGAGTACCAGCGCATCGAGCTCCTCAAGTTCAACCTTTTCGACAACAGTGGCACATTCGAGGCATACGTGCGTGATCGAAACAGCCCTTCCAGTGATTTCTCGAAGACGTGGCCGCAATTACGTCTCGCAAATGACCATCCGCTTTACGCCAAGGTCGGTGGCGACGGACCGCAAAAATGTTACGGCGAACTGGTCCGCTTCCGCACCGTCAGCGGGATATGCAACGACATCATAAATCCGCTCATGGGCGCTACCGGCCAACCCTTTGCACGCAATGTCGAGTTCGAAAGCACGTTTGCGGAGATGGCCATCAACGAGATCGCGAAAAATCGCCACGGCGACCGTATCGGCCTATTGAAACCCGACCCGCAGCTGATCAGCCGGAAGCTATTCACCCGAGCAGAGCCCTTTTCCGGCAAATGCAATGAAGGTCACGGGCTTCCGGAAATTGCGGCTAAACTGAATTGCGACTACCAAAAAGCGCCCCATCTCAATCTGCTCGCAGCCTTCTGGATTCAGTTCATGACCCACGACTGGTTTTCTCATCTGGACGAAGGACGAAATCAGCCGGCAATGATGGCGATTGGCTGTAATTATCATCGGGAGGCAAACCACCAGAGCAATTCGCCGCCAGCGGAACTGCAACGGCTGGGCTGCCGCCCGGGTGATCGTATCGACAAAAGCTTGATCGCTCAGGATATCCCGGCGCCGACGTTTAGCCTCGGCACGAATTCCTACTTGGCGCGCGCGCATAGAACGACAGCGAATACAGTCACCGCATGGTGGGATGCCTCGCAAATTTACGGATATGACGAGACTTCGCGCCGCCGGGTGAAACGCGATCCGCGCGATCCGGCCAAGCTGTTGTTTGAAACCGGCAATCCGCGCGGGCAGGAATCGGCGGGCTATTTGCCGATATTGAACTCTGCCGATCCTATCAATCCACAGTGGATCGGCCAGGAGGCTGTCGCCTTTCCGGATAATTGGAACATCGGTCTGAGTTTCTTTCACAACGTATTCGCGCGTGAGCACAATCTTTTCGTCGATGCGTTTCGCCGTGAAACCAGGACCCGCCCTGAAGCCGATTCAGGCCTACGGCGCCCGGACCAGCCCGACCGGGCGATCGCGCACAAGGATATTACGGCCGGCGAGCTCTTCGAAGTGGCGCGTCTCGTAATTGCCGCCGAGATTGCCAAGATCCACACCATCGAATGGACCACGCAGTTGCTTTACAACGAGCCGCTTTATCTCGCGATGAACGCCAATTGGTCCGGTTTGTTGGAAAAACACCCTTTGGCCAGCGCGGCTCTCGAACAGGTCGTTCACCGCTTTGCTGAATTGGACAGCGGCAGAAAATCCGCGCAATGGTACGCGGCCTTCGCTGCTGGACCCGGTATTGTCGGTTTGGGCAACACACAGCCCGACATCCATGGCGGTGTCAATCATTTCGGTTCGCCGTTTAATTTTCCCGAGGAGTTCATCAACGCATATCGCCTGCACCCGATGATTCCCGATGTCATCGAATTTCGCGAGCTGCGCAGCGATGCCAACGTTATCAAGTCGAAGATTGCTGTTGCCGAAACAGTGCGCGGCAAAGCAACTCAGGCGATGCGACGACACGGGATGGCGAATTGGGCGCTCTCGATGGGGCGCCAGCGGCTGGGCCAATTGACGTTGCACAACCATCCGCATTTTCTGCAAAATCTGTCCATGCCTCGTCTCAAAAGCGCTAGCGGTAAAATCGACGTACCGGCTCTAGATATCCTTCGCGACCGGGAACGCGGCATACCGCGTTATAATGAATATCGCCGGCAGTACGGGCTCAAGCAGCTGACAAGCTTTGATGATTTCATCGATCCGCGGCAAGCAAAGAACTCAGCGCAGTGGGCCGAACAGAAAAGGGTCGCGGAGCTGCTGCGGGAGACTTACGGACAACATCCTTGCGACGCGTCAAAGATCATCACGACGGCGCAGAAGAACGATGATGGCACCGGGATCAACGACTGCCTCGGCCATTCGGACGGCAGCCTCGTCGATAACATCGAAGATGTCGATGCCATGGTCGGATGGCTCGCTGAATTCGCGCGGCCGCACGGTTTCGCCATTTCGGAAACGCAATTCAAGGTCTTTATTCTAAACGCGTCGCGGCGGCTTTTCAGCGATCGTTTTTTGACCTCGAGCTTTCGACCGGCATTTTACACGAACCTGGGCTACAGGTGGGTAAACGAGAATGGCCCTGACGGTAAGATCATGGAAAAAATGAAATCGAACGGCCACTTTGTCGAAGTCTCACCGCTGAAACGAGTGTTGTTAAGAACGATCCCGGAACTCAAGACCGAACTCGTTGCTGTGATCAATGTTTTCGATCCGTGGGCGCGCGACCGCGGCGAGTATTACTCGCTACAATGGAAGCCGCGGCGCGGCGCCGAAGCGGATGTAGCTTTCAAAACCAAGTAGCCGCGTGAGACTTTCGACGGGAGTTAGAGAACCCGATGCCGAATTAAGCATAACTCAGTAAGTATCGGCCAGGATCACGTCGGCGGCTTTTTCGCCGACCATGTAAACGGCGCTGACGATAAAGAAGCCCGGGATGCGCGGAAACACCGAAGCGTCGACGACGCGCAGTCCCTGGGTGCCGTGCACCCGAAAATCACTTGTTAACACGCCGCCTTTGTCTTTGGGGCCGATGGGACAGGTGCAGGAAGCATGGTGTCCCCAGGCATTATTGCGCACGAATTCGCGAAGCTCGGCATCCGATTGAATTTGTTCGCCCGGTAGTTCCTCCTCGGCAATGGCTTTCTGCTTCTTAAGCGCCGTCGTCATGTTGCGTACGAATTTGATGCCTTGCACAACACCGTCGAGATCCTCTCCGTTTGTATCGCTACCCTCCTCGAAGTATCGAAAATTGATGTCCGGCGTATCCCGCGGGTCAGCCGAGCGCAAACTTACTGTCCCGGCGGTGTTGCTAGTGTGAGCTTTCAAGACGACCCAGCTCAGATAATTGTGATGGCGTGTGATGAGCTGCGAGTATTCGGGGAAGTAGCCCGTGAATTTGCCGAGTAGGCCAAGGCAGAACAAATCGGGAACGCTCCGATCCGGCTGTGATTTTTTGATCACGACCAGCGCTCCGCCATTGGTTGCATAGACGCCCTTCCGATCTGCACCCCATTCCCGGTATTGAGCATCGCTCTTGTCAAACTTCGCTCCCGCCAACATCTCCCAATCCGCCGTCATCCGATTGACCACGCTGACTTCATACCGATCCTGGAGGTTTTTGCCGACGCCGGGAAGATCCACGCGCACGTTTATGCCATGAGTCTCTAAATCCTGTTTCGGGCCGATGCCGGACAGCATGAGCAATTGCGGCGTGTTGAACGCACCGCCGCACAGGATCGTCTCTCGCGAAGCCAATGCCTGACGTCTTTCTCCCGATTCGCTGTTTGGGTGGCTATGGGCACGGTACAGACGTTCGCCTTTCAGATATTCAACCCCTAGCGTGCGGTTATTCTCATTGAACAGCACTCGCGTAACCAGAGCGTGAGGCTCAATATGAAGCTTATCAGGGTACCTACTAGCCACGTCCAAGATCCGCTCGCGACTGCCGATGCGAACATGACCGCGCGTAGTTAAAGGTGTGTATCGTATTCCGAACGAATTGGACTGCACCAAGCGCCAGTCATTGGGGTCGTGCTGCGACTTGACCGACCATGCAAGTTGCGCCAGCGGATCTCCCATTGCTTTGAACGCCTTTAGCGCCGACTGCTTAAGCATTTTCATCATGTCTCGATCGCCAAGCGCCAGCATCGCATCCCGCCGCTCGGTTGTGAGCCAGCCGCCGAATCCGTGCCGAGTCGGGTTCAACCGAAAGAGCTTTTCAATCCAGCGATAAGGGGTCCGATGCCGGCAATCCTCCATTCGCTCGAAGTACCGGCGCATGCTCTCAGCGCGCCAGGACAAATCATCCGTGATGTCTGCGATGTAGTTCCAGTCTTCGTTATGCGGGTAAACCAGAATCATGGCGTTATGCGCCGTGCAGCCACCCAACGTGCCCGCTCTCGGATAAAGCACGCCGTCTCGTTCGGCGGTGAACTTAGAGTCCTGCTTCTGGCGCTCGTCGTTGCCGTAATGGCGCACGAAGAAATCCCATTTCAACGCCGGGTTCTCGGAGGCAAACGCGTGAAACGCAGGCACCTGGTAATCTTCCGGTAATCTTGTTCCGGCCACCTGGAGAAGATCGCCGCCAGCTTCCAAAAGCAAGACGGTGCGCCCCGCTTCGGCGAGGCGCGCGGCGAGCGTACCGCCGCCCGCGCCTGATCCGACGACGATGTAGTCGTAATTTTGCGATGATGAGCTGGCGGCACACATCCTGGTTAAAGTTCGCCGGGAAGCAACGCTAAAAGGTCTTCAAAAATTCGATCAAGGCCCGCTTGTCGTCATCGCCCAGCGGCGCCTCTTCCTTTAGCAAGCGGGTACCAAAGTAGTGGCCCCGGTTGACGACGAAATCCGGACACTTGCTCACTTGCAAGAGATCGGGCACGAGGTTTTTAAACACCTCGGCGGCTTCCTTCTCGCTCTTGCCTTCTACCGCCTTGAGATCGGCTTTCATCCTGAACAGCAGTTTGGCCAAATCGATTTTGCTGCTCTCGAGATCAATATTGGTCAGCAAATTCACCGGCGTGCCTTTCGGAATCGGACCGATTTCCACTCCCTCTTCGCTAAACAGCCAGGGCAGCCAGCGCGCCGCCCAGTCATTCCAACTGAGAAGATGGTTCAAGGAAGCGGGTAAGAACCCGGGGGCGAGTTTTATATAGCTGGTTGCCGTAGTGCGGTAGACAAAGCCAGGCACTTTCTCGCCGAGAATCGGGTCTTTGTCGCGCTTCTCCGGCCAGAGCATTTTTTCGATGGAATCGTTAAACGACTCCATACGCGCTTCGACGGACGGTGACGGATTGAACTTGCCGACTGAATTGTTGAGCAGAAACGGCGCCGTCGACCACAAGCTGATCAGCGACGGCACGCGCGTATAACCACGCCCATTGCCGGGCATCTCGTATTCCCACGGGCTGCCGTCGATCGGGTTGTGAACCGTAATCTTACCCACCGATGGCAAGTCCTGGTAAGTTTGCGAGGAGAAATTATCCCAGATATTCCCCCCCAGGGCGTTGGTTGCGAGCGGGCTGCACGCGTTGGTCTGAAGCAAGGTTACGGGAATGCGGCGGTCGGTGGACAAATAATTATTCACGAGAAAATCATCGGCCATGACCATCTCGGTCATTTTCTTCTTGAAATCGTCGGTCTTGGTCCACTGCCAGTATTGATCCCAGTTCTGTTCATTCACACCCGCAGGCGGTTCGGGAATTTTACTCGAATGGCAGCGCGCGCAGGTTTCCGCGAACACGGTCTGGCCGCGGGCGAGCAGAGCTTTGTCATTCGTCAGGTATTGCTCGCCGCCGGGAGCATCTTTAAGCAGGTCCGGCTGCGCCGTCTTAAGAAAAAACAACGCGAGATCGGCCGTCTGGGCGACGGTGGCATTCCAGTAGCTCGAATTTTTCTCGGCGTCTGCGATTTTGATGGGCGTGATTTTTTTGCCGCCCACTAAAACATTGAAATGCAGCAGCCACTCCTCGCTGAACAGTCCAATGTTGATGAACACCCGATTGAGCGCACCAAGCACCCCGACCGAATCCGCGCCGTCTTTTAGGATCCGAGGGGTCCGAACAATGTCGGGAGCTTCATGATACTGCGGCAAAATTGCGGTTTGCTTATAGTCTTGAAACTGCTTGTTCTTCAGTCCTCCGCTCGCGAGTTTTTCTTGTCCCCAGCGCTCCGCCGCTTTTAACCGTGCTGCAACACTGTAGACCGCGTTCATCGTGCGCGGGTTATTGATGTAATCCGTGGAAATAAACGAAGTGTCCAGGGTCCCCGGCAAGGACGTATGAATCAACTGATAGATAAAATTAGACTCGTCCTTGTCCCAAAAAAGAATCCGGTCCACCCAGAAATACTGCGTCCCTGGATTGGAATTCAGGTTTTCCCACTGGGGATTTTCCGGATCGCCAGGCGGCTTGACCGGACTGGGCCCGACATGACAGAAGCCGCAAGACATGCCCACGCGATAGGGGCGGATCAGATCCTTGTCGTTGTAATAGTTCGGGTCGGTATAAAATTTTTCCGCATCCCATTTCTTTTGCGCCGCTTCGTCGAAATCCGGATTTGGGAAAAGACGCAGGCCGACGATTCCAGAGGCGTAGCCGTAGTACGAACCCACAGGCAGGTTTTTACCGCGCGCGCCGATTTTGACGCCGGGATATTTCTGTTCGTTTTCGAATGGATCGGGCGGACAATCCTTGCTGCGTGTGTCCAACCATAAGCCGAAGCGCTCACTATTTGCTGCCTTGGGTTTTACGAAGCAGGGTTCATTGACCAGACCGAGATATTGCCAGCGCGTGTCCCGGCTCAAGTGTTTGACGTTCGGATGGGAGGAGAGAATTTTCAACAAATCCACCGCGCCGAAGCTTTTGCTGACGAGGTGATCCCAGAAGCGATCGTTGCCGCCGGTCCAAACAATCCAATTGTTGCGCCCTTTCACCTCGTTGGCGGTGAGCGCCGCCGCGCCATCCATGTCTTTGAAATAATCCTCATCGGCTGCCGGAAAACTTGCCGCAGTGCGCCCCACCGTCAGCGCCTCGTCCTTGACGGCACCGGGTTCGGGTGATCTTTTTCCGCACGCCGAAGCGGCGAGCACGGCAAAGAACAAAATAGCAAGGTTGCTCAATCGAAAGTTTGTCATTCTTGCTCCTCCCGACCTTTACACTTGATCGATAAAAAACCGTTCAGCTTTTCGGTCATCGAACTGTTCGATATCGTTTGAAACCGGTCACAGCGTCTTCAAATACTCAATCAACGCCTCTTTCTCCGCGGCGGATAAGTTCACGCCATACTCGTGTCCCTGGTTGCCGCTGGCGCGTTCGCTCACATCGTACTTCGTACCGACTCGCCGCGCCTCCGGGCCTTGCGTCACGAAACCGACATTCACAGAATCGAAAACGTCATAACCCCGGTAGAATACCTTCGGCCGCTCCGCCACCGGGTTGAGCAGATCGCGCAAGGTCGGCACCGAGCCATTGTGTAGATAAGGCGCGCGCAACCAGATGCCGTCCAAGAATGCCGCGATGTACCCGCTCGGTTCGATTTCGACCAGCCCGCGGCGCTCGATGCCGAAGTTGCGCACAACCTTGTTTGACTCGATGGCAGCCTGCTTGCTCCAGGATTTAAGCCGCTCGCGGTCCGTCCCGACCTCTTCGACCGGTACGCGTGTGCCGGTGCGCTCACTGGCATGACACGTGGCGCAGTGATTGTCGAAGATTTCCTTGCCGGACTTGGCCTGATCTTGTTTGATCGGAAATGGATATTTGGGGGCCTGTATTTCGCTGAGATATTGCACCAACCAGTCGATTTGGCGCATGAAATCCTCTGGGTCGTGCGGCGCGGCGCTCAATAGCCCGAGCGCCGAATCGATGATCACCGAGCGGGCGTCGTGACTGTCACCGGCAAGATTCATCAGCATGCCCTTTTCGGGCCGGTACTTCTTGAGATTCCACACCGACGGCATGTCCGTGGGGCCGATGGTATCGTCCATCGGCCAATTGAGGAGAAAATATTTAGTGAGATTCATGGCATCATCACGACCGCGGCCCCACAAAGGAAAGTCCTTGTGATAAACCCACTTGAATTGCGCTTCGCGTTCAAGCAGGCGCTTTTTGGTGATCGGAATCAGCACATAACGGTAAATCAGTCGATCGAGGAACGGCAATTCGTAGACCAGCGCGATCTCGCTCATAATCTCGTCGGCGTTAAAGCGCGGATCTTTGGCGCAATCCACGACAAAACGAAAGAACGCCTGCAAGTTAAGGGTGTGGTTAGGTCCAGTGGGTACAAACACAGGGTTTTCATCGGCGCTCTTGCGATAGCTCGCCGTGTGGCAAGAGGCGCAGTTGTTCGCTACGCGCGGGAAGCCGATGACTTTTTTAGTGAAACCGATCGGCAGCTCCTGACCTTGCTCCCACCCAACGCCTAACGATGCGTATCCGCCGGGTCCCGGCAACTTTTCCGGAAACATGCGCGGCAGCACGAAGAAAATCCAGTACGGTATGCCGGCGTCGTGCTCGGCGCCGATGGAACCATATTTAAAACGCATATCGGGGGTGGCCGTCACCCATTCCGGCTGCGGCTCCTCGCGAAAGAATTTATACCAGCCGATTGCACCGCCTACGGCCGCAAAGACAACCAGAAGCAGCAAACACATCTTCCACCAGGATTTTTTCTTCTGTGGGTCAGCCATCGTTCCTCCGTCAGTCACTGCGCAGCGCGAATTGGCTATCTAAAAGGTTTTCAGATACTCGACCAGAGCATCTTTTTCCGCTGCCGATAGCTCGGTGCCGTAGCGTTTTCCTTCGTGGCCCTGGTTCGAATTCCCCGGCTCCTCCGTATTGTAGCGAAAGTACTCGCGGCCGTTTTCTTCGCTAACATCAGAAACAAAGCCAACCTCTTTCTGGTCGTAAACGTCGTAACCACGATAAAAAGTCTTCGGGCGCTTGTCGCTGGGCTCCAGCAAGTCACGTAGGGTCGGCACCGAGCCATTGTGAAGATAAGGCGCCCGGAGCCATGCTCCGTCGAGCGGACTGTTGGCATAACCGAAAGTTTTTCGGAAGTGGCTGAAACGCTCCTCGCCATAGCCCGCGAAAATGAGATTTTGATTCACCGCGACGTCATAGGTGTAAGAGTCGAGTCGACGGCGGTCCGTGCCGATCTGCGCAATCGGTACGACCTTGCCGACCTGTTCGCCGCGAAAGTCTTTGCCATCGGCGCCGTGGCACTCGGCGCAATATCGTTTATAAATCGGCGCGCCCTGAGCGGCGAGTTCCTTGTTGATCGAGAATGGATAAGGGGGCGCCGCGAGATCGCGCAGCCAATCGGCGACCCGTTTCAAGCTGCGCCGGTCGCCGGTGGGCGGCGTAATGCCGGTGCCCATCGCAGCGCTGCGATTGCGCTCCTCCAACGACACATTATTGCCGTCCCAATGCAAATTCATTTTCAAGGTTTCGCGTTGCCCCTGGTTCCAGATCGACGGAAAATCGGTGGTGCCGATCCGTTCTTCCTTCGCAAGCTGATCGGCTGGAAAATTGAAATAAGCCTTCAACGGATTGAACGTGTCGACGCGGCCGGGTCCCCACTCCGGTTGCTCCTTTAGAAAATTCAACCGGTCGCGCAGGGTCAGAATCCGCTCGCGCATGTAATAAATGCCGTAGAAACGTAAGACCAGGCGATCGATGAGCGGCAAATCATCCAGCCCCTCGCGTTGCCGAATGACTTTAATCTGGCGCAAAACGTTCCGGGGAGTAAATCGCCTATCCTCTCCCGTCGCGAAGAGAAATCTCATGAAGGCGCGAAAATCAAACGTATTGGCCGGCATCGCGGTATAGACCTTCGGCTCGCTCCGCGCCGTTTCGCGCACAGTTCCCGCATGACAAAAAGCGCAGTTCAGCCAGACGACGTCGAAGCCAAGATAGCGGCGCTGCGACATACCGACAGGAAGATTCTTACCCTTTTCGAAAACGAATCCGACTGACTCCCATCCTTTGCCTGGAAGCTTGTCGGCAAAAAGTTCCGGAAGCGCGCGCCAAATCCAATAGGGCACGCCGAACTCGTGCTCGCTGCCGAGGGACCCGTACTTGAAGTGCTCGAGATCATCCGTGTATCCGACTGGCGTATCGGAGCCAAACCGCCCTATCAACCACGCTCCTCCCAATAAAGCCACCACCAATATGGCAACCGTGATTGATCCGATGCGGCTTAGAATACGTTGGGCCGGCGACATTACTTTGGACTGCGCCATAGACGTTCTCCCTCGGCAATTTTCACTCGATGCAATCGGGTCGCCACGGTCATGAGAAAATTATTGCCGTCGCCGGAATGGGCGTGAATGAGTAGAAATTTGGCTCAAGGTTCAAATCGTTTGGGAATGATCGCGAACGAAATATTCTTAGCGGGACGTCCTGAAGGGCTGTTCAATACCGCGGTGTCTGTGATCAGCACCATCCAAGGCTACTGAGCTGGACCTCAAAATTTCAAGGCAAAGTCAATTAATCTCTTTTTGTCCCAATAAACTTTCCCCAAGTACAGGCCCGGTTCGACCTGACGGATCTCATCGCGAATCCACTGGGCCACGATGGACGTATCGGAATAGTCCAGGACGATACACTCTTTGCCGTCGAGCCAACTGGCGCCTTTGTACACTTTGGCGATGATGGCGTTCAGACCAAAAGGAAGGATTCTGTTTTTCAGTACTCCCTTCTTTGCGTCGAATACTTTGCCTTGCCAAGCAAAGTTACTGATGAACTTAGCAATATTTGAGCTGAACTTGGTGCCGGGCGCGACGATTGCGGTGCCGTCCGCTTCGCCATCGGGGACCTCGCCCGCGGCACTTTTGGTGAAAAGCGCGTCGAGGTCCGCTTGCGACATGGTCAAAAATTTCTCAACATCATAAGCCATGTTTGTTTCCCTCCTGCGGATCGTGTAGGTTTTGCAGCAACTTTCTACCTACGCCGATGTCTTGTTGAGAACGATCTAACAATGAATCGTAATTACTCGTAATCTAATCTCATACGATTGTGTCTGTCGTCAAGAAAATTTCGCGCTGACCCGATCACATCGCATCTGAGAATTGAACGGTGTGCGCTAAATCAACTCTGCGATTGTGAATCGAAACAACTTTTGTCAATCTAAGAACCCTGTGAGGCACGATGGAAACAAAAACAGCGATTATCTCCATCGATAATATTAAATCGGACGACTTGCCGGTTCTGCGACAAGCATTCGACGCGTTACCCGGAGTCGAGAAGGTAGATTTTAGCTTGGAACGAAGCGTCGCGGTGATCGAGTTCGATCCTAAACAGTCTCACCTGGACGATTTTTTACGTGCAGTTTTAAAGGCGGGATTCAAGGTATCCTAAAAAAAATTCCGTTCAATAGTTCAAGGGTTACCTACTTAAGAACGTCGGCAGGTTTCCGGGTGAGCGTTGAACCGTTGAACCGAATTAGTCCCCAGCGACAGTCATTTGCGAAATCTTAAGCGTCGGCGCGCAAATGCGCCCTCTCATTTCGAGATCATTCCCGACCATCTCGATGTTCTGAAACATCTCTTTAAGGTTTCCCGCGATGGTGACTTCTTCGACGGGAAAAGCAAGCTCGCCGTTGTCAATCCAGATCCCCGCGGCCCCACGCGAATAGTCACCGGTCACCAGATTAACGCCGAAGCCGATTGTTTCCGTGAGATAAAGCCCTTGTTTAACCGATGCGATGATCTCGCCGGGCGTACGGGGTCCTGGAGCAAGGTAAAAATTAGTCGGCGCCACGCCTGGCGGCTCACCCACGGAGCGAGAAGCGTTTCCGGTTGAAGCCATGTTGAGCTTCTTGCCGCTATAAGTATCCAAAAGATAGCTTCGTAACTCGCCATTCTCGACAACGGCCTTCTTGGTAATCGGCAAGCCTTCGGAGTCGAACGGTTTTGAACCCAGCGCGCCGGGAATGGTTCCATCATCCCAAACCGTCATCACTTGTGATGCGATTTTGTTGCCGATTTGACCGTTCAGAAACGACGCGCCCTTGTATAAGGAATATCCCGACAAAGCGGACGACAAATTTCGCAACAAGGAAGCTGCCATATCCGGATCGAAGACGACCGGCACTTCGCACGTCTTGACCTTGCGCGCGCCCAGCCGTCGCAGCACCCGTCGAGCGGCTCTTTCACCGACGCTCTTAGCGGAGTCTAAACGAGCGAATTTCCGGTTGGAGGAATACCAATAGTCTCTTTGCATGGCTCCATCTTGGGATGCCACAGGCGCAACTGAATGACCAAAAGTCGACCCCTGGTACTCACCGGAGAAACCCTGGCTGCTGGCGTAAATCACACGACCGAATTGATTCGAGAAATCGGCCCCTTCCGAATTGGTGATGCGGGGATCAAAGTCCATAGCGGTTTTCTCGGCGGCTAACGCGATGGCGATCTTCTCATCGACGCTCACCGAGCGCGCTGCATCGTCCAAAAGATCCCTATCGGGAATGTCTCGAGCGAGCAGCGAAGCGTCAGGCAAGCCGCTGAAAGGATCTTCGGCCGTGGCACGAGCCATGATGACCGTATCATCGATGAGACGCTGGATCGCCTGCTGTGAAATATCGGAGGTTGACGCGGATGCGGAACTAGAGCCGCAAAAAAGGCGAAGCCCCAACCGCTTTTCCTGAGCCTGGCTAATCTTTTCAACTTCACCAAGACGAACAGTGACAAAGAACGAGTCGCCTTCCACCATCACAACATCCCCGTGAGAAGCGCCCTTCGCCTGCGCCATTGCAAGAATGTCGCGCGCCAACTCTTGACTGAGATCGAGCCGTTCCATATTTCCTTTCATTCGGTGGACAAAGTATTCGCAGCCGCTAATGAGTCGTACCGCCCACCGTCAGACCATCGATTTTGATCGTCGGCAGTCCCACGCCCACCGGAACCGACTGTCCATCCTTGCCGCAGGTGCCAACGCCCTCGTCCAACTTAAGGTCCGAACCCACCATCGATACTCGGGTCAGAACATCCGGACCGTTACCGATCAAGGTAGCGCCCTTCACCGGGTGGGTGACTTGGCCATCCTCAATCAAATACGCCTCGCTGGCGGAAAAAACGAACTTGCCGTTGGTAATGTCGACTTGTCCGCCGCCGAAGGAAACCGCGTACAACCCCTTCTTCACGGATTGAATAATGTCCTCCGGAGCATCCTTTCCAGCCAACATGAAGGTGTTGGTCATGCGCGGCATGGGAATATGAGCATAGCTCTCGCGACGCCCATTGCCGGTCAATGGCATCTTCATTAGGCCGGAGTTCAATCTATCTTGCAGATATCCCTTGAGAATACCGTTTTCGATCAAGGTTGTCCGATGAGTCGGCGTACCCTCGTCATCGACATTGATCGAACCACGCCGCGACGGAATTGTGCCGTCGTCCACCACCGTACACAATTCAGACCCGACCCGTTGGCCGATGCGATCACTAAATGCCGAAGTTTTCTTACGGTTAAAGTCTCCCTCCAAGCCGTGGCCGATCGCCTCATGCAATAGTATGCCGGGCCATCCAGGTCCCAGAACAACGTCCATGGTGCCTGCCGGCGCATTTCTCGCACTCAAATTGAGAACGGCTTGACGCACCGCTTCACGCGCATAGCGTTCGTATTCCCGCTTGCCGACAAAGAATTCGTACTCGACACGACCACCGCCACCGAAACTGCCCACCTGGCGATTGCCGCTCTCTTCGACAATGCAGGTCACGTTGAGCCGCGTTAAGGGTTGGACGTCGCCAATCACCCATCCTTGCGAGGAGGCAACCAACATGACCTTGTCTTCGCTTCCGAGAGAAACAAAGACGTTTTTCACACGGGGGTCCAGGCTACGGGCAAATTTATCGATGTCGTAGAGTAACGAAATTTTATTCTTTAGCGGAACGTTGGTCACCGTCGTTTTGACGGGATAGAGGTCATGAGCGGCTTGTTGAGGTTGACCGACGGCGACCGGCACTTGCGAGGATTGAGTCTGCGCGATGTACTGCGCCGTGCGCGCGGCCACTTCGAGGTTTTCAATCGTAATATCGTCGGTAAAGGCATAACCGGTCTTGGCATCAGAGAGCACCCTCACCCCTACGCCGTTCGAGGTGGATTGGGAGCAATTTTTCACCAATCCCTCCTCCAAACTGATGCCCTCGTTCTTGCGATATTCAAAATACAAGTCCGCATAGTCGGCTTTTCTTGCCAAAGCAGTGGCCAAAACTTTGTCCAAGTCTTGAGAATCGATACCAAAGTTACGATCAAAAAAAGATTTCGCGGGAACGAATTCCTGTGCCATAGTTTAATCTCCCTCAAGCAAATTTGTACCACTTCGTAGCGGCGCTTTAAAGGGATTTCCCGGTATTGAATTGACTTGATTTACCAAAACTTACATCAAACTACCGGTTGATCGTTATAACCTCTTGGGTTAGAATCGCTTTCATCAAATCACAGGTTGGGAAAATGGCGCGAAAAAAAATCATTCATGTGGTCGGCACCGGAACTATCGGCGAACCTCTCATCGGTATTCTATGCACATTCAAGGAACAGTTCGGCATCGATGAGGTCACGTTTCATAAGCGCACACCCCTTCTTACCGACCGTTCGAAGGTGATGGTGTTAGGGAATAAAGGTGCGAAACTCTGCGTCGACAAAGAGCGATGGCATAAGTTCACGGAGATGGGCATGCACCCCACTTATGAAGCTGAGGAAGCCATCGACCGAGCCAGCGTGATCATCGACTGCACGCCGGTCGGCAACGACAACAAAGAAAAGCTCTACAATAAGTACGCAAACAATGGACGGGGCTTTATCGCTCAAGGAAGTGAATACGGCTTTGGCAAGATGTATGCCCGCGGCATTAACGACAAAGCGTTAGTGAGAGGGCAGGACCAGTTCGTCCAGGTCGTCAGTTGCAATACCCACAATCTCGCAGTGCTCATCGATACGATCGCTCTGGGACCGGAAAAGGAAGACAATCTGGACGAGAGCCGGTTCGTTTGCATGCGCCGCGCCAACGACCTCAGTCAGGAAGGAGACTTCATACCGGCACCTGAGGCGGGCAAGCATGACGATAATGAATTCGGCACGCATCAAGGCAGAGATGCTCATTACCTCTTCAAAACCCTGGGCTTGGATTTAAATATCTACTCGTCGGCGTTGAAGTTGAACACCCAATACATGCACACCATTCATTTCAATCTGAAGTTGCGCAGGGGCATTAACAAAGATGAATTGATGCGGCGACTGCAGGCCAACGGCAGGGTCGCGCTGACCAACAAGAAATCTTCGGCATCGGTTTTTTCCTTCGGCAGAGACCATGGGCTTTTCGGCCGCATTTTGAATCAAACCGTCATTGTCAGTCAGAGCTTGGCCATGAGAGGAGACCGGGAAATCATCGGCACTTGCTTCACGCCGCAGGATGGCAATTCCCTTTTCAGCAGCTTGGCTGCGACGATGTGGTTTCTCTATCCCGAGTCTTACGAGGAAAAACTGAGCCCGGTTCGAGACTACTTCTTTAGCGAGATCTAATGTAAATTACTGGAACCCGGCCGGAGCAAGTTCATTCGCTCACGGTTTCCGGCGTGACATTCTCAAATCTCACAACATCTCCCATCTTGAAACCGTAGCGGCGTGAAAGCCCGCCGTTTATTTCGAGGACATATTGGCTCGGGACCGATACCGAGCGGCCTTCCAGAGAGAACGGTGCGGTATCATGAACGATACCGACGATTTTTCGCTGCCGGCCGATGAAAATCATGTCCAGCGGGAGCGGCGTATTCTTCATCCAAAACGAATTGACCCTCTCGACGGGAAAAATAAATAACATGCCGTGGCCGGCCGGCAGATCCCGCCGATACATCAAACCGAGTTCGCGCGTCTCGGGAGTGGCTGCGATCTCGACCTGGAAACTGACGTCACGCCCTTCTTGAGATCGAATCGTTACTTTGGGCTGCGCCCGACACGCCGAAGAGGTCAGCAAGATAGTCACAGCGATCGCTAAAACTCTTCCGTGAGTGCTGGCGTAGATCGCTCTACTTTCGAATATTTTTAGCCACCAATTCGGCAACGTCGAAAACCTCCGGCGCATTTCCTTCTTCTTCCTTAGCCGTTTCTTCAGTCAGCATCCGCAGACAAAAGGGACAGCCTGTGGCCACGGTTTTTGCGCCGGTCTGCTTGAGCTCGCGAAAACGGTTCGTACTTACCCTCTCCCTGCCCTTTTCTTCCTCCTTCCAGAACTGACCGCCGCCCGCGCCGCAACAAAAACTGTTGCTCCGGTTACGCTCAGGTTCCGCCAATGTCGCACCGGTCAACTCGATCAGCGCACGAGGTTGATCGAAAATCCCATTATGCCGGCCGAGATAACAAGGATCGTGGTAAGTCACCGAACTATCGGAATCGGGCGCCACCTGGAGCTTGCCATCGCGAATCAATTCGCTGATGAATTCAGTGTGATGCTTCACCACATAATTACCGCCAAACTGCGGATATTCCTTGGCAATGGTATGAAAGCAATGGGGGCAAGTGGTGACGATGACTGGCGCTTTGACGGCATTCAATGCAGCGACATTCTCATCGGCCATCTGGGCAAATAGATATTCGTTGCCGGTGCGCCGGGCGGTGTCGCCGGTACACTTTTCAGTCTTACCCAATACTGCCCAATTCAAACCGGCGAAGTGAAGAATCTCCGCCATGTTACGCGCGATCTTCTGCGCGCGCGGATCGAAGGACACCGCGCATCCTACCCAATAAAGCACGTCGGGGTTGGGATTTTGGTCCACCGTCGGCACCGGAAACGGTAAGTCCTGTGCCCAAACGAGCCGTTCATCGGACGATATTCCAAAGGGATTTCCAGCCGTCTCCATTTGGTTAAACGTTTTCTTCAGCCCGTCAGGGAATTCCGCGGCGCCCAGCACTCGTTCGCGTCTGACATCGATAATGTGGAGCATCTGCTCATTGCCCACCGGACAAACCTCGATGCACGCGTTGCATGTGGTACAGGCCCAAGCCGCTTCTTCGTTCAAAGCAAAGTCGAGTAATGGCCGCGGGCTCTCCTGTCCTGCCGCGAAGTTCGGGAACATGTTGTTCAGCTCGAACCGCTCATTGATCAGAATCGCCGCGGGGCTGAGCGCCTTGCCGGTGTTGGTTGCGGGACAAACATCCTGACAACGGTTACACATGATGCAACTGTAAGCATCCATCAGCCGCGGCCAACTGAATTCTTCCAGCTTGGAAGCTCCAAAGACCTCCTCATTGTCGAAATCCATCGGCTGCAACACGCCGGGATTTTTCTTTTTCAGCGCTAGATTGATCGGCGCCATGAACAGGTGGATGTGCTTGGTGCGCGGAAAATACGGGATAAAAACAAGGATCGAACCTAACGCACCCCACCAGAAGATATGATTTAACCCAAGGACCGCGACCGGATTCATCCCCGCGAAGAAACCGGCAAAGACCGAACTGACCGGTTGAAATGGGTCAGCGCCTTCAAGCCCCAGCTGCGATGCTTTAAACATGAGCCGGCTACCGACATGAAAAATGATGAACGCTGAAACAATCGTCGAGTCTCGACGAATCCCTTCGCGAACCCCATCTTGCACCGGCACATTGGCGGGAAAGTCAAAATCTTTCGGGCGAACGACAAACCGGCGCGCGACTAAACTGGTAATGCCGATCAGCACTCCGGCGGTCAAAACATCGGCCGTTAGATTGAACAGATTCCAACCGCCGCCGCGCGCGTGAAAAGGTAGGAAACCCTCGAGAACATCGACCAGATTGACCAGGAAGTAAAAAACAAACCCGTAAAACACCAGCGCGTGAAGAAAGGAAACCACCGGTCGTTTATTAAAGACCGTGCGCTGCAGAAGTACGTTGAACAGACTGCCGACGACGCGCTTGGCCAATTGATCGAATCGCTGATCGGGCTTGCCGCGGGCAATGCTCCGATAGACGTCGTAAAATCTGCGCCCACCGTAGTAGAGCGATGCCAAAAAAACCAGAATGAACAGTGTTTTTTCAACCGTTGTAAGCATGAGCGCCTTACCGACCTCCAATTTTTCGGTCGACTCAACTACTTATAGTAGCAGAGCTTTTTGATTTGATTTATCCGTTTATGCCGCTCTCCGATCCAGGTCTCAAAGACGCGCGGGCTCATCGCGCCCTTATCAATGATTTTTAGTCAAATGAACTTTGACTGTACAAGAACAGACATTTACGAATCAACGGTGGGTCGCTAAGGATGGCCTCTATCCGAGCTCGACAGCCTAGACCTCAACCGGCATATCCCAAGCGTTTTGATAGATCGCGACCGGCGTTAAGAATCATTGGGGCGATGTCGTTTCTAAGCTTATCCATACTGAGACGATCGCGCGGTCCGACGATGGCAAGCGCGCCGACCAAAGTCCGAGTGTAATCTCTCACGGGCACTGCAATTGAACTGATCTCGTTAACGAACTCCCCATTCTCAATAGCGTAGCCCATTTCGCCGGTCTCTTTAATTTGGTCCGCAAGCCCTTTGCTGTCGGTAATCGTCTTATCGTTGTGACGCTGCAAAGGCTCGAGATCGCTTTGGGACACTCCTCCATCCGCTTCAAAGGCAAGATAAATCTTACCGACAGCGGTGCAATGCGGCGGCAATACGGAACCGAGAAACGAGACTACTCGGACGGGCCTAACCGGTTCGACGAAATCTAAGGGAACAATTCCCGTCCCTTTCCTGATGGCGACGAATGCACTCTCCATGGCCGATTTCGCCAGCTCTTCAAGAGTTGCTCGAGCTTGTAGTAACAAGCCCATTTGATGAATGAAAGTTTGTCCGAGCTGCAAACACTTGAGACCTAATCGATAGTTTTCCGACACCCTGTTTTGTTCGATGTAACCGCGTGCTTCTAGCGTGGCAAGAAGGCGAAACACATTGTTTTTATGAAGTTTGAGCCGTTTACTTAATTCCGTGACGCCGATTTCATCGACATTTCCGTTGAACTGCTCCAAAACATCGAGCGCGTGGGACACAGATTGAATTACGTAGTTGGATTTCGCACGGCGAACCATATCTCCTCCTGGATGAACTTTTTAGTAAGTTGTCCGGTCTAAGGTCCTAGGCCATTCCAAAAAAGCGTTTTAACCTATCCCGCCAGCCACTAGTTGTCAAACACGCAGTTAACGACCTATACCGATTGCTCAAAGCCAATTGCGACGTTTCCATTCCTCACCTGAAACATTGCTGGAACATTCATCAACGCCTAACCATGCCCGGCCCAGTCACTGACCGACGGTTGCGTAAACTACGACCGCGCAACTTGTGCGCAGAGGTGTTTCAGCTTATCTTTCACGCTGAGGATGCGTCTGCTTCGCTGCCAGACGCGCGTAAAGAAGTCCCCGGCCTGCATGGAACAAACAGGCAAGCCACAAGCATTTACCTGCGGAATGGATGAGATGGAGTCCGAGATCGCAAACTGCTCTAAGCGCAACGAGCATTTCAGTGGCCACATCCGGCTCGCCGGCATAAATCCCAATTGTTGGTACATGATAGCGAAATCGTCGGACATTAAAGAACGGCCGGTCAGGCGGGAGATTTGGAATCAACCGGTGGTGCTGTTTAGAACCGGCCACGGCGAATTGCGTGCTTTAGAAGACCGGTGCGCGCACCGGCTTGTGAGACTCAGTCACGGGCGGGTAAAAGACGACAGGATTGAATGTGCCTATCATGGCTGGCAATACAACGGCGACGGTCGATGCGTCCATATTCCGCACCTCGCATCCAGAGCAAGCCTTCCAAACTGTCAAATCAGATCCTTTTCGATTGTTGAAAAGCGTGGTTTCGTCTGGCTTTTTCCGGGCGATCCGGAATTGTCCGGTAGCCTAGCACCTATGGAAATGAAAGAATGGGAAGATCTTAACGAGATCCCCAGTTTCGTCAGACTGACGTGCCGGGCTCATTTTTCCTACTTAATCGAAAATCTGATGGACATGTATCACGGCAGCTTACATGCGCAATACCAAGTATGGACCGCGCAGTCGCTACAGGAAGTCATGGAAGCCGAAAATCAAGTGACGGCCACATATCAAGCCACGACGTATTATCGCATCAAGGACCTTGGGTCGATCCTTCAGCTATTCATCCCGTCGCTTCGAAAGCTTCACTCCGCGCCTCTAACGGTCACGTATGATTACCCCAACTGGAAGTCGACATTAGGGGAAGACTTCAAGATCTACTGTCTGATTTGCCCGGTGAACGAGCGCTTAACCGAAGCCTACCTCATCCATTATACGTCCATCGCCAAGTTCAAAAGTTTAAACGATGTTCCTGTCGTTTTTCGCCGGCTTCTGCGGCGCGCTCTTAGCAACGTCGCCAAGCGACTGTTGGCCAATTTAGTTCGTCAGGACGTGTTAATGATCGAGGAAGAACAATCGGCATTCGACAAGGATCCCGTTCATCCACCGGTTGAAGTCAACCGCACCATCCGCCGCGTGCAGCAGTTGATTCGCCGGCAGGCCGTCAACCCATCCTGAGCTGACACGGTCCTGCCGACTGACGCATCTCAGGATTCGATAGCCATGTTTAAAAGCTTTCTGCAGTCGCGGATAAGAAACAAACTCAGTGCCTATAGCGTAGCGATTAACCAAGTCGATCCGGCAAAACCTAAAACCGTTGAGTCATCCAATAAAGTTGCCGTCATTGGTGGTGGATTGGCCGGCATCGGCGCGGCCTCTTTGCTTGGCGAACGAGGGTTCGACGTCACGCTATTCGAACGCAATCCCTATCTTGGCGGCAAAGTCGGCGCCTGGGATGTCTCGTTTGGAGACGGCTACGCGACCAAGCTAGACCACGGATTTCATGCCTTTTTTAAACACTACTATAACTTACGATTGTTCATGGAAAAGATCGGCGCAACCCGGCATCTTAAGACGATCGACGATTACCTGGTTCTCGCCAAAGACGGCAAGCACTTTAGCTTCAAAAACGTCGAGACCACTCCGCTACTCAACATATGGTCGTTGGGCAAGAATAAGTTTTTTCGATTTCGCGACGTGTTGTTCAACCGGCCAAGCTGGAGAATGGGCGAATTCTTGGAATATGACGAAGCGAAAACTTTCGCTCATTATGACGCCACCAGCTTCGAAGAGTTCGCTACCCAAGCTAGGTTACCATTGCCTTTGAAGCTCATCTTCAACACGTTTGCCAGGGCGTTTTTCGCCCCGATCGATAAGTTGAGCACGGCCGAGCTTATGAAAAGCTTTCATTTTTTCTATCTCAGCCACGATTTCGGTTTGCTTTACGATTATTTCGATGCCGACTATCAGGAGGCATTGATCGCGCCGGTGAGTCGACATCTCAATCAACACAACGTCTCGATCAGACTCAACCATCCGGTTGAAGAAACGCGCCGTGAGAACGACAGGTTCACTGTTGGATCCGAGGCATTCGATTACCTGATTCTAGCGTCCGATGTAGTCGGGACCAATGATATCTGCAAAAATTCTCCCTGGATCAAGGCGTCATCGGAGAAGACGTATTCGAAACTGATGTCGTTGAAGGCTTCGGATGGTTACGCGGTGTACAGGATCTGGCTCGATAAACGAACCGGCGACGGTTTACCGGTTTTTATCATCACCGAAAAACGTGATGTTCTCGACTCTGTTACCTTCTATCATCAATTTGACAGAAGCGCGGCGGAGTGGGCGCACGGTCCCGGCGGCGGTGTCTATGAGCTGCACTGTTATGCGCTACCGTCTGCCGCCCTGGCCGAGGCGGATTTGAAGGCGGCCTTCCTAGCCGAATTCCATTCCTATTTTCCGGAACTTCGAGAAGCCAGAATAGTATACGACCATCTACAGATTCGGCATGACTTTACCGCGTTCTATACTCATTTGAACAAGAACAGGCCGGAGTATAAAACCGCCATCCCCAATCTCTATCTTGCAGGTGATTGGGTAAAGACCGGTACGCCGGCGATGTTGATGGAGGGAGCTTATACCTCCGGAGTACTATGCGCCAACAGCATTTTGGCAAAGCACGGGCTCCGGGAGGAATCGGTGCGGTCAGTCCCAACTCGAGGCATCTTCGCTTAACTCTCCATCTAAATCCCGGCTCATACATGTCACTGACCTATCTGCTGCTAAACCTGTTCATCATCGTCGTGCCGTTATGGTACACGCCGGACAAGCGAACGGCCTACTATCGGCGGTTGCCGGCGCTGGGCTTTTCGATCGCCGTGGTGAGCACCTGCTATCTCGTATGGGATATAGCGGTTACTTCCCGCGGGGAGTGGAGCTTCAACAGCAAATACTTGACCGGCGTGCAGATCTTTAATCTCCCTGTTGAAGAAATTCTGTTTTTTATCACTGTTCCATATAGCTGCCTGTTCATTTATGAGGTTGTCTTGTATCGGACGAAACCTAACAGTTTCAAATTGCCGAATATTGTTTTCATCGCATCGATCGCCCTGTTACTGGCGGCGGGTGTCGTTTTCTCTCATCAAGGATACACGGCAAAGGCATTAGTGTCGTGTGGTTTTTTCCTTATCGCGGCACTGCTATTCGATCGGCCTCTGATAAAAAGCCGCCAGTACTGGGCGTGGTTGGCGATCTGTTATATTCCCTTTCTGATCATCAATTCCATTTTGACGGCGTTACCCGTCGTGGAATATAACCGTGCGGCTATTTGGGGGCCGCGTTTCGGTACTATTCCGCTGGAAGATTTCTTTTATAACTATGCGATGCTGTCCTTTTACCTTTTGTTTTACCGATTTCGCGCGAAAGAAATTCCACGCTGAGACGAATTCGAAGTTAACTGCATGAATCCCGAGATATTCTTTCCTTGCTACTAAGAAGCGAGTATAGAGACAACAAAGGAGCGGCGCATTGCCGCAACGCTTCAGCTGCTAAAAAGGGTGACACATGATTAAAAACGATAAGGCCGCCGCCGATAAAGAGTTTAGAGTTCGAATGGAGCCTTTGGGACGTGTCATCGGGCGCACCCGATATGTCGTGCTGCTGGCGGTTATTGCCGTCTTATTGGTCGCGCTCTCACTCTTTCTGCTGGGAACGATCCTGGCGGTCATGGGCATCTGGGAGGCATGGGCGGCTCTGCTACACGGCCGGCTCGAAGCCACGGATTTAACCGTTGAATTTTTGGAGATCGTCAGTGTCATGCTGAAAGCGGTCTTCTTTTATTTAATCGGTGTCGGATTTTACAGCCTGTTCATTGCGCCGCTCAACATCGCAACATCGCTGGGCGTAGAAACTCTCAACGACCTGGAAACCAAAGTCGTCAGCGTCGTGGTCGTGATCTTGGCAGTGAGATTTCTGGAGGAATTCATTAGCGGAAAGCAGGCGTTGGAAGTATTGCAGTACGGCGGCGCGCTGGCAGTGACCGTCGCGGCGCTGGTTCTTTTCCAGTTTTACAATCACCGGGCCAAAGAGGATCAGCAAGCGCATGGGACGGCTGAGCAGTCAAAAAAAGATCTCTTCGAGAACGACCAAGAACAGGACCCAGGGGAGCCGGACAAAAGTTCAGACGAACAAGATCGGGAAGTCACGTAACGTTTCACTCAATTCAACCCGTCCAATTCACCCATATTCGAGCAGCACGGGCCACTCCTCCGCAGTACGTTCAAATCCTTACAACCGTTCACGTTGTGGCATCGCGCGAACCGCTGAACCAGCTCGTTAATGCTTTAAGGATCAACCCCGTGCCGATACCCCATGCGCCGTTGATCAAAAACGCGGTTAACAACAGAGGTGGGTGCCAGCCGCCGCCCATGGGCCCGCCTTTAAGCGGCAACACCACCAAAAGAGCGACCAACGAAGGCAGGATGGCACCAAAAAGAAACGCCATAATCCAATAGCCGCCGCCGCGAGGAAAGCCGCCATCGATTAGTGCAAACAAAATACCCCAGACGCCGCCCCAAAACGCCAGCGAGAAAACCGCGGGCACGCCGAACGGCTGGGTCGCTGCCATTGGAAAAGGTCCGAACGGTGCCACGCCTGCCGCCCACAGCAGAGTCAGCGCCGGCTGGTGGAAGATCAGAGTGGCGAGAAAACCGGCGACAAAGCCAAACAGGAGCCGTACCGAAAAGTTGGCGGGAACGTTTCCATCAGCCATAAAAACTCCTCCAACACAGTTTGGTTACGTAAAAAATAAGCAAATCTCGCTGACATATCGAGCCCGAGAAACAATACCATTTTCCCATTAGGTGATCAGCGGGTGTCGAGTGTTCCCTCTTGTTATCCTCCCTGGGTGTTTCGCCTGGCGAAATATAACAGTGCCCCAGCCGCTACTAGCAAAATAAAGCCTGATGACGCAATCAGAGCAATCTCGATCCCTCCAGAAAACCCAGCCCAGCCAATGTCGAAACGGGGTGGCGATTGCAGGATGATGGCCGATGTCATGTCGGTGAAGTTAGCATCGGGCTGCGAGGTCAAAACTCGGATTTTCCATGCACCCGAACCGCTCGCTTTTATCGTTACAGTATCTAAACCGGACCAGTGAATGTGATTCTCATTGGTATGGTAAAGCGATGGGCCATCAACCTGCTTTCGTTTGGCGAGCTTCCCCGAAGGATCGAGAATCTCAATTTCGAAAGAACCACTAAAAGCAAGTGTGGGATGCGGCTTCCAATTGCGGCCTTGAGTTTCTAAGACCACGCTATAAAGCCCAGCCTGGCGAGGGATGTAATCGGATGTTTTCCAGCCTTCCTGCCGCGACAGATTGAAGGGAACGCGACCGGTCCATTTTTGCTCATCTCTTTCTTCCGCGATCTGCCTTGCCTGCGCAACCCAACGAACGATAGCGAAAGCAAAAACCGCAAGCGCTAAGATCCGTAGAATCAAAGATGGCCGTCGCATGGAAATAGCCTGAACAGACTTTGAACTTTTTAACGGTGGAACCAGTTGCCCTACCGGGAAGATTGCTGAACTCCTCGAGCTTTCGTCTAAGAGCCGGAAAGTAATCTTCTCCCGATTCGTCGGCGCTCACTGATTCGTCTGTGAAAGTGCCGTGAGGCGTTGAAATCGTGACGCAGCTCAGCGGATCGACGGTCAAAGTTGAACAGGTTGTTGCTTCCGGTCCGACATCGCCTGGTCATCTTTTGCTGTCGCGGCCCCTTTCAACGATTCCATCTTCACTGTGGGAAGCCCCAGTCTTTTCGCCAGTCGCGCACATGAACGGCATACAAGCATATTAAGCATAATAATGCCTGCCTCTTCCGTGCTGACACGATACGGTTTTTGTTTTGTAATGTGCTCGCAACGTCGACAAACAAATTTCATAGCTTATCTCCTGATGACTTGAAGCGCAGGCACTTTGGAACGAGTTCATAAAAACTTTCAGTGATGAAAGTGAAAAATTAAGCGAAGACTACAGCAGCAATAACAAAACGCAAGAAAAAAATTTTGTCCAATTAAGCGCGCCGGCGTCTCGAATCCTGCGTTATCCACAAATCGATGTGAATAAGTTGTTTATAACGTTCTTCAAGCTGCTGTTTGAGCTACTGTTACGCCCGCTGCCTCACATTGCCTAAAGCATGAGCGAAGGGAAAGAAAAAAATTGCCGAACTGTCATTGGTGAAGACGAAAGGGCGCGCCACTTCATACCGAAATATCGCATTCCAACGAGTCCGGCTTCTTTTCGCAGTCCAGTTAGCGTGAGCTTACGTTACATCGCATATAATTAGCGGCCAACAAAAAGCAAAGACCGAATACAAAACTAGTCTTGCGCGTTCCAAATCGATGGACGCTCAGACTTCGTCCAACAGACCGGTTGTCTAACGCCCTAGGGTCTCCACTGCTTACGTTTTCAGGAAGCCAGCTTGTCACAGCACGTGCGCATGGTCCCAATAAATTCGCTCACAAGCGAGTTTGTCGCCACGAAACTGCGCGATTACCACGACATCAATGGAGATCTTCTTCCGGGTCGGGGCTATGTTTGGCAAGAACCATGGCATCGGTTTACTGTGAGTGAAACTAAGACGCAGTTCATCCACGAGCGCAGGCGTTCTTTCAACGCCAAGAAGCATATGACTATTTTTTCAGCCTGCTAGACTAGACGTTTTGCTGCAACGCCTCCAACGCCCGCCGGATCAACTCACGCCTAAATTCCTTCTCTTTTTCCGGCGGCAAATCGGGCTTGCCCGTTGGGCTCACGATGCCCCCGGAGGGAATCGCCCGAAGCAAGCCAACTTCTTTGGCCACCGGGATCATAGTGCAGATTTGCGCCACCGGGATGTCGAGCCTTTCGATTTCCATTCCAATCGCTGCGCCGCAGCGGGTGCTGGACCCTCAGGTTGAGGTGAGGATCACACCATCGACACCGGCGTCCTTCAATCGTTCGGCAATTTCTTTACCGATGCGCGTGGCACTTTCCACCGCGGCGTGGGCGCCGCCCGTCGAATGAACCACCTCGTAAAGTTTTCCGATCACGCCTGCTCGCTCCAATTCGCGCATGGCGTCCAGCGGTACCAGGCGGTTGGGGTCCTGATTGGCGAAAACCGTGTCGTAGCCGGAATGGAACACGTCGAAGTTGTCGGGATCCAAAGCGTCAATGCCGCCGATACGAATGCTGGTGAAGCGGGTTGGGCGGCCGGGCTCGAGTCTTTCGGGATTGCCTTCGAGCACTAACCCGCCGTCGGTCACCAGCGCGATCACCGCCGATCTGAGATCGCGCAGCGGGGCTGCAGGTTTGCCGGAGGCGAACTTTGGCGGCGTAATTTCCGATTTGAACTCCTCGCCGTGCAATTTGGCGAGCAGCATATCCACAGCACGCGCGGCGGGCGGTCTGGCGGCAAACTCGTTTCGTTTGATTCCCCGAGGCAGGTAACCTTCCTGTTCTGGTTTGCCCAAGCTCTCACCGGTTGCCAGTTTTATTCCAAGCGCACCCATGCATTGGAGCACTTGCACCATGCGCGCGACGGATGAGCCCGAATCGACGATGTAGATGCTTTTTCGATATAACGCCGCGCCAACATTGTCCTCGGCCATGCCCGTCACTACGGGAATACCGAGGATCTGTTGCGCCGCCTGGCAGATCGCGCCGCAAGCGACTCCGTAGCGGCCGCTCGCGAAGGCCGGACCTGCGAGCAGCAAATCAGGCTCACGCTCGGCGAGCATCCGGAGCAATTCGTCGATAGCATCTTGTTGATGTTCAGCAAAGTAGTTGTCGCCGCAGAAAACAGTCGCAGCCACCTCCCCCTTATCGCCGAGAGCTTGTTGCAAGGCGCGGCCGGCACCCACGGGATCATATTTGATTCCAGGTGCAACGTCGCCCTTTTCCTCCGCGCCAATTTGCGCGAAAAACTGATTCAGGTAATGCACGACACGAAGCTTTTTCATCCGGTTTATCTCCAATGAGATAATTCAAGTTAATGAGATCACTCGAACATGTCGATCAACTCATATACGTCGTCAAGCGGGACACGCCGACCTGACTGATGGCGCCGACGATGTCACCGATCCAGAGTCTCAATTCCCGATTGGCGGGTAACGGTGAAATGGAGGCGCTGGTGTTGTCGGGGTTGGAATTATCCAAGGCTACAGTCTCTCCCCCCATCACCCGTTCGACAGCCGGCAACGTAATCGGATCGCGAGTCAGGCCGGGGGTTACGATTGCATTCACGTGGGTCGGCACAAAAGTGATGCCCGTATCCGGATAGCGCTCCATGATGATCAGGGTCGCTTTCATGCCCAATTCTTCACAGCGGCTGTAAATCATCATCAAATCAGTGTCGACCGCGCCGCCGCCGATCTTAGTCGCGATAATCCCATCTGCTCCCAGAACTTCCTTCGCCAACCGCGCGCACAGAAGCGCGCTGCGTTCTTTCTCCGAAACGGTTACCGGCGCAACCGTCAGTACCACCCCGGTAAACCAGAGATCGTGCCCGTGGCGGCGATACAGCTCGTGAATAATCGGGTGATTCTGCGCGAACCAGGTGAATGCCGAGTAAGAAAACATCAGAGCGCCGTCGAGGATCTCATTGGGATGAACAATCGTCGGCATGAAACCTTGAATATTGCTGCCGTAGAAAACAGTTTCCTTTTGTTGCGTCGGGTGTTGCTGCGAATGCATCGGGAAAACGTAAGCAACGCGCGGCAACTCTGTGGGTCCTTGATTGAGAGCGGCGGGCGGCAAATCGAACACTTCAGTTTCGTCGGGCGCGAGATCTTTTGCCGCTGCAGCCAGATAAGCCGCCGTCTTCAATCCCGCTTTCTTGATCGCCAAACGATAATCATTCTTATCCACGCCCGGCTTGGGCCGGGGCAGCAAGACCACGTTATGGGTGTTGGAGATCGGTGAATATAGAGCAGCCGGGCCGCTCATATCGATGATGTTTCGCGACCGCCCTGAACGCGAGTCGGCTTCTATCACTGCGACATTTTTTAGCGCGCGGGTTTGGCCATCGCCGACCAAACCGTTTTCATCGAGCGCGCCGGGAAAATTCACGCCGCTCATTCGATAGCGCGGTTCGACGACATCGAGCACATGGATAATGCGGCAGGACTCACCCGGATGGGCAAGTTCAATATCGACGTGGTCAAAGAGCGGTTCTTGTAGAAGAAGCGACACAAGCTCCTCGCGATCGATGAAGAGACGGCGGTCTTCGATCGTCGTTTGCCTGCCAAAGCTAATGTCTTGGATGTGAATGAGACCGAGATCCAATCGCATGGCCCGACCATTATCATCTATTGCCGGGCATGACTACTCTTGGAAGAATCCAACTGCTTACGATGAAACCGCCCTGCGCCGGGGTGCTCCCAACTCGGCACGATGCGCTTCTAACAGATGGCGACTTGATCTTTCAAAAAAGTAGCCTGTCTCTACACAGGGAACACCAACGATGAAATTGAGAACCATTAGACCTGACTTTTCGCTATTGCCTGCATCAGTTCTCGACATAGTCCCGCGAATGGCGCTGGAGCTCGGGCAGAATATCCTGGCAGATGATATCGATGGCTTCAGCCCAATCAGGGCCGAGCGGCGAGGCCATGTCGACGATGTCGAAACGGTAAGGCTTGGCTAGGCGCAGCACTTCGTCCAGCTGGGCAAGACACTCCGCAGGCGTGCCCGCGACGACGATGCCGCTGTCCTCGATCATGCGATCGCTGATCAGCGGGTCGAGATTCTCGATGGTCTTGCCTTGGCGGTGGCCCTCTCGAATGGCTGACAGCGTGGCGGCCGGCACCTGCAACTCGATCAGCCTCTGGCGCAGCAGATGGCCGCCGATCAGGCCGTTGACGGCCATGCGCCGGCAGAAGCGCCGCGCTGCATCACCATCGCGGGCCACCGAGACATGCAGGTGGAGCACCTTGGTAAAGCGCTTGCCCTGCACCGGCAGCCTGGCCATGCATCGGCCAGAGCGCCCTGGCGAATCAAGGCGGTGGGAAAGGACAGGTTGCTGATAATCAAACCGTCACCGATCTCGCCGGCGATCTTGAGCGTCTGCGGCCCGGCGGCGGCGACGAAAATTTCCGGTACTCGCGTGGGCGGCACGCGCAGGAATGCCTCGGCGGCTGGATCGAGGCGAAAAAAGCTGCCCAGTACGGGAAAGTCGCCCAGCTTGACCCGCTCTCCTGTAAACATTCTGCGAAGAAACAGGATCATCTCGCGCAGCATGGCGACCCGGTTCTCCTTACGAATCATGTTGGAAGAAGAAGAGCCGGCGCCGATGCCGGCCGTGACGCTGCGGTCACCGGCGACATGAGCGAGAGAGCTGAAACTGGAGGCGAGATCCACCGGCGTGCGGCATACAGGGTTCGTCACCGAGGTACCGACGTTGGCTTTTGTTTCGGCGAGGATCGCAGCCAGCGTCACGAACGGATTCTCATGGGTCAGATGATCGGGTACCCAGAGCCGCTCGAAGGAGTGCAGCGACATCGCCCTCTTGGCATAGGCCGCTGTATCCGGGGCGGCAGGTAAAGGATAGAACTGCATGCCGAAACGCATTTAGATGACCGCCTTTCTTGTGCGAATTCGGAGTCTCGCGCCTTGCTGTCCTCTGGGAATTCTCGGCACGAACGGCTTCTAACAACCGGTCTCGGCCTTTCACAAAAGTAGCCTGTTCCCTTTAGCCTTCCAAGCACGTCGTGCAGGTGATCGGCAAACGTCTTCTGGACCAGCCGATCTTCGCTGTTGATGTCGGTGATCATGGCGTCTTACTCTACGGCTTTCCCCATTTCCGCCACTATGCTAAACGCGCGGTCCAAGTCGAATTCCGCAAAATCCTGTTCTCGCAAAACCGATCTCAATTGATGCTCGAGTTGGGCGCGCAGGGTAGTCAAACGCCCATCGGAAATGTTTACCGGATGATTACCGGGCACTGCAATTTTTTGCTTAACTTGACCTATCAACTCATCGGATTTTGGCCGGAGCCCGTCCTTTTGGACAGCATGATCGATGTCATAAAAGTCGCGAATCGCTACGTCCCGGCGTGACAAGGCCGCGCGGAACTTCTCCGCGAACGCTTCGGTTTTCGCAATGTTCGACAGGGACAGCGGTGAAACTACCGCGGTATTCGACACGGGATCGAGCAACAGCGTCCGTGCATGGGCTTTGGCAATCGGCATCAGCAGGGGTTCGCGAAGGCTGACTTTAATCTTTATTGTTTCGTCTTTTCGGCTGATTATCGAACTGTATGCCAGGGTTGCGACATATTGCGTTGAATTGTTCGCTTCTCTTAATGGCTCGACGACGCGCAATGCGGGAAGTGATTGTTTCACTTGGCTCAAGGCCGCTTTCACACTTTCCACTCGTCTGCTCCTTTCCGCGCGCGAAGTCTCAAATGGAACTGGGATAGTATAATCCAAGTCTTCGCTGAGGCGGTAAAGCTCGGAGTGGACCTTTGTCAGACAGGTTCCGCCCTTAAATACGAGATCAGCGCCTGCCGTGGCATCCAGGTAAGCCAGTAAGACCGTGCAGAAATAGTCTTTTTCGATCAGCCGCTCCGTAAACCCACTCTGCGCCGCCGTGAAGCGCAAGGCTTCACGGAAGAACTGCACGTCTTGATGAACGGTTATGGCCGGCGGTTTAGCTTTGCTCATTGGTCACCACGCCCCAGCGGCGGTGCAGCGAGCCTCGTTTAGGATTGGTGGGAATCCACGGGATCGAGCTGGAAGTCTTCGGCAACGCCTTTTCGACTTTATTTAGCAACGGATTCGACACGCCCTCGCGCTCCAGCAGCGCGCCCATCCGGCGAATCGTCCCGATGTCGCCGTACTTCAGCGTCACGGCAACCAGCTCTGCCGGGGTCACGCGCGTCGATTTAAGCTCTTTGCGTATCCATTCGTAGGCTCGCGGCAGGCTATTAAAGCGCGACCAGTCATATACCGCGTCTAGCAGCGTCCGGACCCTCGATGAAAAAACAGCTATCTCTCCTTCGGTTGTTTCGATTTGCTCCGTATCGCCGAGGCGCTCATCCGCGACTTTAATGAGCGTTAGCGACACCGATCCGATTCGACGATCTCCCGATAGACGGTTGTTGTAGGCGTAGACGCGAGTCGGTATCTGTTCATCAAAACCATAACGGTTGAACGCGTTCGCGCCGCAAATCTGGTAGCGTCCTTTTTGCTCGTTCATCAAGGTATTCAGAGCCAGAGTTTCGTCCGGAGTCCATTTTCCGCCGAGGGGAAGCTTGGAAGGCACTAAGTACAATCCACGCCACACCCGGGCAATCAACCCGGCCTTTGCCAGTCGGCTAAGAAGCTTCCGCTCTTGTATCGCAGTTAACTGTAACGGCTTGGTAAGTTCACCGGCTTGTATTGTTTGCAAGCCCCGCATCTGTATGTAGGCAAACAGACGCGTCTCGGCCTGCCCGAGTCGCTTTTTCATGGTTGCATTGTATATCATGAAAAATCCCCTGCCAAGGGATTATCTGAGAAATAGAATGCAATGAAGGATGGATACTTCCTGTACGCGGTAATCAAGATCCCGTCGACTGCGGGACGCCCGATGTCCTCCCAAGCGCTCCACTCTCGACAACAGAAATCAGGGTAAAAGCCTTCTGCCTACCCGCTCTCAAGAAAGCGACGAGCAGTTTCCCACACACCATCGGTACGTACATTGATGAACTCCACGAGATTTTCGGGCACTCGCTGTTGATCAAAGCGGGCCTGCAGCTCAAAGGCCATCTGCTCTAGAGGACTTTGCTCGTATCCATGCTGCATTAGACCTACTGCGTAGGCCAATAGGAAATTGTCGACACCGAGGCGGTCCCACTGGACAACGTGAACGAGTTCGTGAAAATAAAGACTGTCTCTTTGCTGTCCGTTACACACGAAAAATGTGTCTTTGTAAGTCACTCCCGCCAATGACATCATTTCCATGGCGCGAAACTCCGGTAATCCGAGCTGCGTCACTGGAGGAAACGGTACTCGGGGCACAACAACTACCCGCGCCCTTGCCAAGAGTACGTCAGGATAGTGATCCTTGAGCCGAGTGAAAGGCGATTCTGAAACTGGTGTCGCCACGTTGATATGATCCTGCAAGGTCTGGTCGATCCACTTTTTTATACCGGGCAGAGCCGCTTGGAGCTTCGCTGAAATAGCATTCACGATCGCACCTCCATCTCTCGACGTCACCACTGTGTCCGCGACCTTCCGGACCATGCGGCTCTGATGGTAGCGTGGGAAGAGCGGGCGCGCGCCTTGGCCTCCAAAGCTACGATGCACGTAGCAAGCTCGCGAATGTTGTTCCGTCTCGGGCTCATGTCCTTTTGGTTCCAGTGCGTTTGCCGCGGTACGCTGCGGGAGATTCAGCTATACGCATGCCGTTTCCCGTTTCCGCCGGCTCGAAT